>JBBSKS010000001.1:0-53158 GCA_038256095.1 Actinomycetales bacterium
CCCACCTGCCCGAACGAGTCCACGACCCCGTTTGCGCCACGGAGCACGAGGGCGTCGTCGCCGTTCCAGAAGCCCACGCCGGTCGTTTGCTGCGCAAAGGCAGCCAGTGAGGTGGCGGCCAGGACGTGCGTTTGACCTGGTTCCAGCGACCCCGTCAATGTGATGTCGACATTCGCCGTCGTCGTTCCGTTGAAGTAGACCTCAGGGGTGTAACTGCTCAGGCCGATAGTGCGATCGGTGCCGTTGAAGAACTCGATCGCTTTATTCAACGAAGACCCCTTCCACGTATTCGCTGATGATGAGGTCTGTTGCTACCTCAGCAGAGTTCGCTGGCACGGTTGCCACCACCCCCGCAGAACTCAGCGCCAAGACCCCAGGGCCGCAGTCGTCATCTTCGAGATAGATCGAGGCATTGATGTATCACATTCCTGGTAAAAGCACGTGTTATCGGGCATGTGCGATAGCCAGGATTATGGCAACTCAATGTCGTCAAGCCCGAGCCAGTAAGCCATATCTTCTAGGCGCCCTACTAGGGACTCCGCAGCACCGCAAGGGGCCGAAGGCTCGTAGGCAATGGCGTGCACGATCAAAACGCCGCGCCCGCGATCGGCTTTCACATCGACTCGTGCCACCAATTCCCCATCGAGCAGAAAAGGCAAGACGTAGTACCCGTAGATCCGTTTGTGTTTGGGGGTATAGATTTCCAACCGGTATCGGAAGCCAAAAAGCTGCTCGGCACGATCTCTCTGCCATATCAGCGAGTCAAAGGGGCTCAGCAATGCCGTCCCACGACTCTGACGCGGCACCCGCGCCTCTGGGTGCAAGAACGCATCGCGATTCCACCCGGAAATGGTCACCGGCTGCAATTCACCCTTGGCAACTAATGAAGCCAGCGCCACTCGGGCGACACCGGGGCGCAACCGGAAGTAGTCACGCAAGCAGGCCTCTGTGCCCACCCCGTGAGCCTTCGCCGAAAGCAGCAGGAGGTATTCCGCGCATTCTTGCTCGCTGTGCTGGGACGGTGAGCCTGGTCCCCGCGCGATGACGCCCGATGGGAGCACCGATCCCACCGGCGCGTAGAGCCGTTCGAATTGAGCAGTCCGGCCCTTGCTGCTGATTGATCCCACTGCGAAGAGGTGTTCCAGACATTGCTTCACCGCAGACCAGTTCCACCCCCAGTGCCCCGTCCGCGTGGCACCCGCAGCAGGCAACGCTGCCTCAACTTGGCGAGACGTCATACCCCGGTGATCTTCCACGACGTCCCGCACGGCCGCCAGTAACCCTGGGTGTTGCGCAGCAAGCGACTCCCCCTCGGCCAACCACCGCGGAGAGCGCATGCGAAAGGTCAGGTAGGGCCAACTCGTCACCGGAATCAAACTGGCCTCGTGTGCCCAATACTCGACCAGGGGTACCGCGCTGCGTCGGGCACTCGCGCGATCACACAGACCATCGACAAGGCTCCGGTCGTAGAACCCCAGTCGTGAATAGAACGGCAGATAGTGACTCCGCGAGACCACATTGACGCTGTCGATCTGCACGATCTGCACCCGATCAATGACGCGCTTCACGTGCCGAGGCGTGACCTGGCTTACGGCAGGATCATAGAAGCCCTGCGCGGCGAGCGCGATCCGACGAGCTTGCGCCCCGCTGAGGTTGCGCACCCGGCTCATGAGCAACTCACCATCCCTGCCCGGTCGAACAAGTGATCGCGCTCGGCCCCGTTCTCGCTGCATGCCCGTGCCCGCTCGAACTCCATGCCGGCCGCGTGGCGGCGACCACACCTGGCCAACAATTCCGCCCGGGTGCTGTGGAAGTACACGTAGCTAGCCAACTCGGAGGCACGGCGCAGACCCGCGCTCGCATCCAGCGCCATGAGCCCGGCTTCACCCCCGCGCGCATACGAGACCGCGATCGATCGATGGAGGGTGACCAGTGGTCCCAAGAATCTGCGTCGAGGGAGTCATAGACCAAGATGATGGCCTTCCAATTGGTCATCTCGAAGGTCGTCGCTGCTGCGTGTAGAGCGGCCATGGCGGCCTGATACTGGTACGGCGCGCCGCGGCCACCGGCGTGCGCCCGGGTCAAGAACTCCGGGCCTCGAGCGATCATCGCGGCCCTTCGAAGAAGATCGAGTAGATCACGGCGCTGACGGCCGGCAACCGCTGCTCCAACGTATGCCGGTCGCTGCGGGTAAACGGGATCTCGGCGGCGGCGCGCGCGAAGACGTCGGCGACATCGTCACTGCCGAGTGCTCTGTTCACGGACCCACCCCACGCAAACTCACGCACCCGGCAACACAAGCAACGGTCAGAGCGTGCGTGTCGGCGAACCATCGCTGCATCTCGGAGCCGAATTCGGCCGACGTAGGGTCGGGGCAGTCAGCAGGATCGTTGTGCAGCAAGGACATGTACTTCATGATGGATCTCCTTTGTGGGTGGGCCCCTTCTATGCCCCTGTCACACCTAGGTCGAGGGGCACCTCTCAATTCGGACACCTTGGCCCACTTTCTTCCGCGAGGGCCGCCGCTGATCCCAGAACGCGCAACGGGTGAGGCGAAGCGAACGACGAGTCCGCTCTTCCTCACCCGTTGGCACTGACACTTTCTAGCCGACGGCTGCGGCGCTCTCCTCCTCAGCAACGGATCCGTCTTCACTGAGGTGAAGCACCCCGTAGGACCAGCCGCGGCGGCGATAGACCACCGAAGGCAAACCGGATGCTTCGTCGTGGAAAAGGAAGAAGTCGTGACCCACGAGTTCCATTTCGTTAAGGGCTTCCCCCACGCTCATGGGGGTGGATGCATGCACCTTTTGCCGCAACTCGATGGGGCTATTGCCCTGGGTTCCCAGAGCGTTGTCTATGGCTTCGGCAGGGTCCTGCTCCGCAACCTCTGCAACCGGCGCGACCAGTGGCTCGGTGGGCAGCCCGAAGGTCGCCTCTGACACGGACGGGAGGCGGTGCTTGCCGGTGTGGCTAATGCGTCGCTTGTCGTTCGTGCGTCGCAGTCGCTCCAGGAGCTTGGTCATGGCGAGGTCTAGCGCTGCGTATTCGTCATCGGCGGCAGCTTCAGCGCGCACGACGGACCGGGTGACGTAGCACGTGATCTCAACGCGCTCGCTCTCTTTGGCAAGTCGTGGGTTGGCCTCACTAGTCAAGACGACGTCGATGCGCGACACACGCGGAGCAACGTTGGGAATCTTCTCCAGCTTTTCGTCGAGGTGTCGTCGGAAGCGGTCCGAGACTGTCTTCTTGCGACCGGTCACAGTGATGTCCATGGAGACTCCTTGTAAAGGTAATGGGTCATAAGGGCAGTCATCTGCCCGAAGATGTGTGCCGCCCACCCCCCATCGGCGCGCTGAACGAGGCCACCGGATCGATGTCGCTTCGACGCGCCCTCATAGTCCTCACCATAGTCCCGACAGGGCCGGTGGGGAACTCTGAAAACGTCACGATCCCGCCAGGGTTGTCCCCCGCCGAGCCGTGGCGGCAACCGTTATTGCCAAGAGCGGGCCGCTCGCAACCGTACGCAGCGTTGCTGACGCCTCGGCCAGGGTGTTTCCGGTGGTGGTGATGTCGTCCACGACGAGGATGGGCACATCTCGTATGCCGTCTGCCATCTGCGGAACCAGCCGCATCGCGCCGGAGATGTTCTCGCCGCGCTGATGCTGGTCCAGCCCGGCCTGGTCGGCCACCCCGCGCCCCAAAGTCAAGGCGTCAACCCGGTGCAACAACGGGCGCGGACCGCGTTGCGCGCGGACAAGATGGTCCACGAGATCCCCGACGGGGAAACGACCTCTAGCGCGTGTGCTCTGGGCTCGCGATGGGACGGCAATGACCGCCACCCTGCCTTCCTGCGTTGCCGTGTCACACCACTGCGGCGAAGCATCCATGGCTACTCGTAGCGCCCCACAAAGAAGCGGCCCGAGGACCGCGCTGAGGTCAGCGCGATCCTGGTCCTTCCACGCGACGATGACCCGAGCGGCCACCCCCTGGTATGCGGTCGCGGCCCACGTCGTCGGCATACCAGCAGGCACGGGCAACGGGGCCGCCGGTCGAGGATTGAGATCGCGCAGGACGGTGCGGCAGTCGAGGCAGTATTGCTCCCCCGAGATGCCGCAGCCGGCACACCTGCGGGGCAACACCAGTTCCACAACGTCGCGCAGCATTCGAGCAGCCTGACACCCCTGATCCGCGCCCGTTTGACGACTGTGGACAGACGTCTGCGCGAGTGAGTGAGTGGGTCAGCCTGTGGGCACGATGACGTCGTCTCCATTGCGATAGGGGAACCAACCCGTACCTTCTTGGGTGTAGACCCGCCCGTCGCCGGTCACGATGGCCAATTCGTACCCGATCACGGTGGGCATTGCCACGAATTTTTGGGCATCTTCCTCCGGGCGTAGAGGCTCGATCCATCCGCCGATGGACACCAGATGGGGCCGATCTTCATCGTCAGCAGCTTGGTGCCCGAGCACCGCCAGATCCTCCGGTGACCCCCACGACACGCCGGTCACCGACTCCAAAGTGGGTGCAATGTCCCGTGGCGCGGTCAGACCCGTCGGGCGCCCTCGCTCGTCTCTGATGATTCCGCTCAAGAACAAGTGTGCGGTCGCCCCCTCACGGATAATCAGCGCCGCGCGTTGGCCGTCGGGGGCGACCGTGATGGCCTCGACCGTGGATCCTCGCTGCAGCCAATCAGCGTCCATCGGAGTGGCCAACGCCCCGACCCCGTCACGGGTGTCGATGGCCCAAACCTGCGGCCCGGTCGATGAACGACCCGCAACCCACAACGAATTCAGACCGTCAAACGATGGCTCGCTCAGTTGGGTGCCGATGTCTGTGCGCTCAATTTCCTGCGTGCCGACGCGGCGCCACAAGGTGCTTCTCGTCATATCCACCCCGGCGAACTGGCCGGTCTCGGGCGTCATGGCGAGGTCGAGCCATTTCCGGGGAACCGTTGGCAGGTCAAGGGCCTCGGCTTGCTCGGATTTAACGTCGCGCAGCGCGTAATTGGCCGGATCGACAGGGGTGAGGGTTTCGCCCACTCGCAAGACGGCATACGTCGGGGGGTCGGGAGCTGGCGCCATGTTGACCTCCTCAAGGGATGACACCGGCCCCTGCACACCCGGCGCGGGTAGCGGCTGCCCGTTAATCTGCAACTGGACGTCGCGCACTCCCGGGGCTTGCGTCAACGTCTGGAAGAACTGCGCGTACAACGAGCGCACCGCAGCGGGGTCCTCGGTGATGCCAGCGCCTTGCAGATTGACGGTAGCGGTGCCCGTTGCGGGGTCGACCGGTACCGCGCCCGCGACGAGGTTGGTGCCTTCGGTCGCCTCGGTGACCACGGCGTCTTTGAGATAGGGCGGGACAGGTGCCAAGAGCGCCCGCGCCAGCGCCGTCGGCAATCCATCATCTCGTGAGAACCACCGGGTCTCCGGTACAAAGGAGGCGCGGTCAGGGCTCAGATAGTTGATCGCAGCCGTGCCGTACTGCGCTTCGAACGCGCTGACCGAGAGCCACAACCCAAAGTCCTCGGGGAAGGAATTGATGCGCCACTGGCCGTCGACCTGGGTCACGCCGAACTCCTCGTTCCTGCTGCTGCCTGCGCTAGCCTCATTCAACAGGCCATCGCCGTCTAGAGCACCCTGCACACTCACCTGGGCGGAGACGGTTCCGTCTGTGGGGCTAGTCAGCGAGTAGCCGGTATAGATCAAGATGTGGCTCGTCGGCACCCACTCCGTTGCCAACGTGTCCGTGAGATACGCCCGCGCCACCTCGTGACTGTCGTTGAAGCTCACGTTGGCGAGGAGGAATCCACGCACGATTTGCTCTGGACCTTGTCCAACCCCCGGTTCTTCGGGAAACACCTCGATGACCTGCCGCGGCTGTCCGAGCACGGCCTCACCGGCGCGTGGGGTGCCGTCTGTCGGCAGACCACCACACGCCGCCAGTGCCATCGTCATCGCACACATCAAAGCCACCCACCCGCGACGACACTGTCGTCGCAAGGACGCCTGGCTTGGGCTCGTTCTCTTTAGACGCATCATTGCGGCACCTCTTGATCTGCTAGCTCGGCGAGCGGCCCGTGTTCCAACTCTTCGGCAGGGCGGTCCTCAATGACGAAGCGCCTCAGGACGTGCCCGGTACGCCGGGGCAACGTCAGGCGGAAGCACGCACCCTGGCCAACAGCACCCGCGGCCTCGAGGCGGCCCCCATGCAAATGAGCGTCTTCTCGAGCGATAGCCAACCCGAGGCCCGTTCCTCCAGTGGTCCGGGTGCGGGCGGCATCGGCACGCCAAAAACGCTCAAAGACCTGCTCGCTCTGGCCCGCACGCAGGCCGATCCCGTGATCGCGAACCCAGACCGCAACCACGTCATCGTTGTGATCAAAGCCGACCTTGATGGGCGCCGACTCCCCGTGCTCCACGGCGTTCATCAACAAATTCCGCAACACCCGGGTCACTCGTCGCGAGTCCATTTCGGCCATGATCACCGGGCTACCGAGGACCGTCACCGTGCTCCCCTCCCGTGCTGCCAAGGGTCGGACCGAGGCCACTACGTGATGCGTGAGAGCCACGATATCTACCGGTTGAGCTTCCATCTCCATCGCTCCCGAGTCATACCTGCTGATCTCTAGGAGGTCTTCCAAGAGTTCTTCGAAGCGGTCCAGCTCGCTGTAGAGCAATTCGGCGGACCGAGCCACCGGCTTCACGAAGTCGTCCCGCGACGCGTGCAACACCTCGCCGGCCATCCGGATGGTGGTCAGCGGGGTGCGCAATTCGTGCGAGACGTCAGAGACGAAGCGCTGTTGAACCAACGAGAGTTGTTTCAACTGCTGGATTTGGCTTTGCAGGCTGTCGGCCATGGTGTTGAACGATGACGCCAGACGCGCGAGTTCGTCGGTTCCGTTGACGTCCATGCGCTCATCGAGTTGACCCTGCGCGAGCCCCTGGCTGACCGTCGCCGCCTGCCCAACGGGGCCGGTGACCAAGCGCGCGGCCATCCACGCCAGGCCACCGATGACGAGCATCAGACCCACACCACCGATGAGAAACCACTCGCGCACCAGATCCAAGATTTCTTGCTCGCGGTCCATCGGATAGATCAGGACAAGATCGTAGGGCCCGGCTCGGGGAATCTGCACCCGCGAGGCCACGGCCACGGCGACTTCCGGTTGGCCGGGGTCCATAAAGGGGACCGAGGTCACCACAACTTGTTGCAGGCCGGGCGTTTGTTGAAGCGCCTCCCGCAGCAGGGGCGGCACATCCGCGATGCCCATCCCACCCACCGTCACCGGGGAAATCAACGGGTCTCGGTCGCTATCGAGCGACTGCACCAACACTGCGCGTCGATCGTCACCGTTCCCCCCGCCGATGACCTGATTCATGGTGTCGCCAGCGGCCTGAGACAGCCCGGAATCGTCACGCCGATCGGTCGCGTCCAAGAGTTCTTGGGCTTGCTGCACCTGCTGCGCCGCGTCATTCTGAGACCTCGCCACGGCCTGGGCCACCAAACCATCAGCGACCTGCTGGTAGAGGATCGTCCCCAGGATGGCCGCCAAGACCGTGCCTGAGATCAGTGTCGCCACGGTCACTCGGACCCGCAGTGAAGAACGCCACCACCTCACCAGGGGACGGCGCGTGAACGCAAAGACGCGGGCAAACACGCGGATCAGTTGCCAGCGCCGCGACTTAGGCAGACCCTGCCTTGTAGCCGACGCCCCGCACCGTCAGCACGATTTGGGGGTTCTCCGGGTCCCGTTCGATCTTCGAACGCAACCGCTGCACGTGAACGTTGACGAGTCTGGTGTCGCCTGCGTGCCGGTAGCCCCACACCTGCTCCAGCAACGATTCCCGATCAAATGCCTGGTGTGGGCGCCCGGCGAGCGCAACCAGGAGGTCGAACTCCAAAGGCGTCAAGGGCACAACTTCCCCGGCGCGGGTCACCGAGTGACCGGACACGTCGATCACGACGTCCCCGATCCGGAGCTCCTCTTCCCGGTAGCGGTCGACGCGACGCAGTCGAGCCCGCACGCGGGCCAGTAACTCCTGGGGCTTAAACGGTTTGACGATGTAATCGTCGGCTCCAGCCTCCAGACCTGCCACGACGTCCTGGGAGTCGGTGCGCGCGGTCAACATCACGATCGGCACGCCCGACTCGGCGCGCAACTGACGGCATACCTCGACACCGTTGAGGGTCGGCAGCATGACGTCTAAGAGAACGAGATCGGGCCGGTAGTCGCGGAACATCGCCAAGGCCCGACCGCCGTCTGCGCAGTGAGCAACGTCTAGGTCTTCTTTGCGCAGCACGATGCCTAGCATCTCCGCGAGCGCCTGATCGTCATCGACCACCAGTATGCGTGGGTTCACGTCACTTGCCTTCTTAAGCCGATGGTGCAGGGACTGAGCGTCACGTCAGTATCGCTAACGTCAGTGGTGGTAAACGTCAGTATCGGTAGTGATCGGCCTTATACGGACCCGCCACGTCGACACCAAGGTACTCGGCTTGTTCTTTTGTGAGCTCGGTCAACTCGGCGCCCAACGCTTCGAGGTGCAGTCGAGCGACTTCTTCGTCAAGGTGCTTGGGCAGCACGTGAACGCCCAAGGGGTACTCGTCAGGTTTGGTGAACAATTCCATTTGGGCCAACGTTTGGTTAGCGAAGGAGTTCGACATGACGAAACTGGGGTGCCCGGTGGCGTTGCCCAGGTTCATCAAACGCCCCTCCGAGAGCACGATGATGGAGCGCTCTGCGCGATCGGCCTCTGCGCCGGTCTCTAGATCAGTGACGGTCTCAGCCGGGAGCACCCACTCGTGCACTTGGCCTTTGATCTCGATGCGCTTGACCCCGGGTATGCGGGCCAATCCAGCCATATCGATCTCGTTGTCAAAGTGACCGATATTGGCCACGATGGCTTTGTCTTTCATCCCGCGCATATCGGCAGCGGTAATCACGTCGCGACAACCTGTGGTGGTCACGAAGAAGTCCGCTCGATCTAGCACGCTGTCCAACGTGGCGACCTGATATCCCTCCATCGCGGCTTGCAGCGCACAGATGGGGTCAACTTCGGTCACGATGACCCGGCCCCCCTGGCCGGCCAGCGCGTCCGCGCAGCCCTTGCCGACGTCACCGAAGCCACAGACCACGATGGTCTTGCCGCCGATGAGGGTGTCGGTCGCGCGGTTCAGCCCGTCGATCAGGCTGTGCCGGCAGCCGTACTTGTTGTCGAACTTAGACTTCGTGACGGCGTCGTTGACGTTGATGGCAGGAAAGATCAGCTCGCCGGCCTCCTGCAACTGATAGAGCCGGTGCACGCCGGTCGTGGTCTCTTCGGTGACTCCGAGGATGCCGTCGGCAATCTCGGTCCACATCGTGGGCCTAGTCGCTAGGCTCTCGCGCACCGTGGCCAGGATGACTTTCCACTCGTCCGGGTCGTTCTCGTCAGCCGACGGGACGACACCCGCGGCCTCCCACTCCTTGCCCTTATGCACCAGCAGGGTGGCGTCGCCGCCATCGTCCAGGATCATGTTGGGGCCATCGGTGGCGGGCCAGTCCAAAATCTGGGTGGTGCACCACCAGTAGTCCTCGAGCGTTTCGTTCTTCCAGGCAAAAACGGGGACGCCCTGCGGGTCGTCAGCAGTCCCGTTCGGGCCCAGCACCACAGCAGCGGCGGCCTCGTCTTGGGTGGAGAAGATGTTGCACGAAGCCCACCGCACCTCTGCGCCCAAGGCGACCAGCGTCTCGATCAACACGGCCGTCTGCACCGTCATGTGCAGCGACCCGGCCACCCGTGCCCCAGCAAGGGGACGGTCGTTGGAGTACCGCGCGCGAATAGCCATAAGGCCCGGCATTTCGTGCTCCGCGAGACGGATTTGGTGGCGGCCGGACTCGGCGAGGCTGAGGTCGGCGACTTTGAAATCGAATGTCATGCGTTGATGCCCTTCATCGTGGTTTGGCGGGTGCGGCGCCTGTATATCGTACGGGCCGATCATTCACCGTTGCTGGGAGCCTGACCGAGGTCGAGGCCAAGCAGGGCATTCTCAAGGACTTCACTCAGCGCTGGGTGGATCCAGTACTGCTCCCGCGCCATGGTTTCGACCGGCAGACCGAACGTCATCGCTTGGATGAGCGGCTGAATCAAGGACGACGACTGCGGACCGAGGAAATGAGCACCGAGCAGTAGACCGGTCTTTCGGTCGGCCACAAGCTTCAAGAAGCTGTGGGTGTCTTCCATGGCCCATCCGTATGCCGTGTCGCCGTACTTTTGCACCTTTACGGCGACGTCATAGCCAGCTTCGCGGGCTTCCTTCTCCGTTAACCCGACCGTCGCAATCTGGGGGTGGGTGAAGACGGCCGCCGGCACGTTGGTATGGCGAAAGGACCTCAAGTCGTCGCGGTGCGCCAGGTTGTGGGCGACAACTTTGGCCTCGTGGTTGGCGACGTGCTTCAGTTGGTGCGCCGAGCTGACGTCGCCGAGGGACCACACGTCGGGGGCTGTGGTGCGCCCGTGGCCATCGACCTTGATGCGGTGGTCCTTGCCGACCTCGACGCCGGCGTGCTCCAAGCCCATGTTGGCCGAGTTGGGAACGCGTCCGGTCGCGACCAGCAGGACGTCGGCCTCGACCGTGCTGCCGTCGGAGAGGCCGATCCGTGCTCCGCCTTCAGTGGTCGGGGTCAGCGTGTCAATGGTCACCCCGAGTCGCACGTTCCATTGAGCCTGCGCTGCGGCGGTGAAGGCCTCGCTGACTTCGGCGTCGAGATGCCGCAAGAGCCCGTTGCTGCGGTTGATCACCGTCACCTCCACCCCTAAGGCGTTGAAGACGTGGGCGAACTCGGAGGCGATGTAACCCCCACCAACGATCGCCATCGTGGCGGGCAGCTCTTCGAGGCGCATGACGGTGTCTGAGGTGTGCACGCTCACATCGCTAGCCGCGATGACGTCGGGGACCAGTGGCCGCGCCCCCGTGGCGATCACGATGCGAGTTCCGGTGATCTCTTGCGCTGGCCCGTCGGCGTCGACGACGCTGACGGTCTTGGGGCCGGTGAACGAGGCCCGGCCGGTGAACAGCGTGACGTTCGAGGCGTCGGCGCGATAGTCACGTCCACCGTTGGAGATGGGGTCGATGCGGCCAAAGATGCGGTCGCGGATGTCGCGCCAACGCACGCCGTCGATGTGCGCGTCGATGCCGTAGTTGGCAGCCGAGCGGATGGTCCCGGCCACTTCGGCGGCGTAGACGTACATCTTGGTGGGGATACACCCCACGTTGAGGCAGGTCCCGCCGAACGTTCCGGACTCGATGATCGCGACGCGCGCGTCGTCATATTCCGGGCCGATGAGCGAGTTCGCAGAACCGCTGCCGATGATGATGAGATCAAACTCGTTAGAGGACACCCGCGCACCATAACGATGACTGCCGGTAACTCCGCTCAGGCTAAACGCGTGCGGTCCCGCAGATCGGCTACGTGGGGGGAAATCGAGGGGTCCAGACCCAGGCCTAGCGCCAGATAGGTCGCGGCAAAGTCGACGGTGGCGATGTGATCGGCCAATTGAACCATCGGCTCACCGGCACTCGCCTGTGACTCCATGACGCGCACGCCGGCGGCTTGCGCCGTGGCGATGACCGCGTCCGTGACGCTTTCTCGTTCGGCGCCGCTGAGTACCCACAGGCCCAACGGGGGGAAGGCGGCAGCATCCAAGTACGGGTCTGCGAAGATGCCTGACGGCTCCGGGTCGGGGTTGGCCCGACGCTCTATCAGTTCACCTTCGGGCTCGGCGAAGTGGTGCGGTTCCCATGAACTCGTGTCGACGTCCCCGAGCCGAATGCGGCCTCGGTCGTAGGTGCCGGGACGCGGGCCAGCGCCACCCCCGAGTGAGCTGTTGGTGTAGGGCCCGTCGAGACAGGCAACGATCTGGCTGGCCGCGTCGGGCAGCTCGCCAAACGCCGCGGGTATGCGGGCCGTTCGGGCCAACATCGAACTCGCCCTGGCCGCGGCGACCCCGCCCAGCGGCCCCTCGCCGAGGACCATCGGCACGGTCTCGGCCAGTTGCACGGCCAAGAGTTTTGCCGGGTTGACGAAGCTCTCCGAGGACGGACGGAACGTTTCGGCCTGTTCGTCGAGTCGCTGGGCGACCCGCTCGAGCATGGCTTCTGAGGCATTGATGAGCCCGAGGTGGTCGGCGTCGAAAGCCAGTAGCACCGGGGTCAGCAGTGACCACAACGACGTGCGGCTGTTGATGCGATCGCGGCCCACCCCAATGTGCACGCCCCTGGCCTGCGCGCAGACCTGAGCCAAGGGCGAGTCACTGGCGCCCACCGTGATCAAACTGGCCCCGCGACGGGCGGCCTCTGCGGCGACGCCCAGCGGCCCAGGCGCCCTTCCGGAGAGGGACACCGCGACGACGACATCGAGGGGTCCGACCCACCCTGGAAGGGGCAGATTGCGACGGGCCTGCACGGGCACTGGCGAGCCGGGCTCGGCCAGGAGCTCCAGCACGTCGGCCACCACCGCAGAGCCGCCGAGGGCGGCGACAAGGACCGACCGGGGGCGGTCGCTGGACGTCAAGCGGTCGATACCGGCCTCGTGGCTCAGCGTCAGCGCCTCCCGCGTTTGGGCCCCGGCCGTAGCCAACGCGCGCAGGGTGCCGCGACTGTCTTTGCGCAGCATTTCGTCGGTGTCGTCGAGCAACGCGTCGTCAATGTGGGGAGCCATGCTTCGCCTACTCCCCCGAGATCAGAACGGCTTCGTCGGCCAGGAGCACCGGGATCCCACCCTCGAACCGGTACTGCCGTCGCTGCCCTTTCAGCCCGCAATCGCGGTCACACGTCAGGACGGGCCGGCCGGCGTCATCAACGCCATCGACCAGCGGATGCACCCCCACCGGGCACCGCAGGATGTCTCGGACCCAAGGCTCGATCGACGCAGTCATGGCGTCACGGTACTCAAGATCACCGCAAGGACCTCGTCGCGCACCCGGACCATCGTGGACTCGGAGTCTGATTCGACATTCAGCCGCAGCAACGGCTCGGTATTACTGGCCCGAACCGATACGGTCCAGAAGTGTCCGTCGTCACCGTCTGCGACCAGGGACACCCCATCAACTTTGGTGACCCCCACCCCGGGATCGGCACTGCCCCAGGCTACGACGGCCGCTGTTGCGGCGCCAGCATCGCTGACCGTGGAGTTGATTTCGCCGGAGTGAAAGTACGGGTCATACGGCTCCGTGAGCATCGACATCGTGACACCGTCGGGGGCTGTGCCCAGCGCTGCGAGCACGTGCAGGGCCGCCAACATCCCGGTGTCCGCGCGCCAGAAGTCACGAAAGTAGTAGTGGCCAGAGTGTTCGCCGCCGAAGACGGCATCGTGGGCGGCCATCTGCGCTTTGACGTAGGAGTGGCCGACATTGGCCACCATGGCGCGGGCTCCGAGGCCCCGGACGGTTTCGGACACGGCGCGAGAGGAAATGGTGTTGTGAACCACCGTGACGTCGGCAGCGGGTCTACCGCCACGCATCTCTTGAGCGATCTCCCGGGCCGCCACGAGGGCCGTGATGGCGCTAGCGGTGACCGGCTCGCCTCGTTCGTCGACGACAAAGCAACGGTCGGCGTCCCCGTCGAAGGCTAAGCCCAGGTCAGCTTTGTGCTCGCGCACGGCGTGCTGCAGATCGACGAGATTGGCCGGCTCCAACGGGTTCGCTTCGTGATTCGGAAAAGTGCCGTCGAGCTCTAGATAGAGCCCGATCATGTCGATGGCCGCCAACGGTTCAAGCACGGCGGGGGCAGTCAAACCGCCCATCCCGTTACCGGCATCGACAACCACCCGCAGGGGGCGTATGTCCGTGAGATCAACCAACGAATGCAGGTATGCCGCGTAGTCGCCGAGCACGTCCTGCTCGGTCAGTGTCCCGCTCGTATCCCCCGTCGCCGACATGGCCTGCGGGTGGACGTCACCGCGGTCGAGCATCCACTGGGCTATGTCGCGCACGGGGTGCAGGCCGGTGTCGGTGCCTAGCGGCACCGCATGGCTGCGGCACATCTTGATGCCGTTGTATGCCGCGGGGTTGTGACTAGCGGTGATCATGGCTCCAGGGCAGGCATACGTGCCGGAGGCGAAGTACAACTGGTCGGTGGCGCACAACCCGATGTGTACGGCGTTGACGCCGGCGGCCCGGACTCCTGCGGAGAAAGCAGCCGTCAACCCAGGAGAGGAGTCCCGCATATCGTGGCCAATGACCACCTCTCGATGACCATCAGGAAGCACGATGACCTGGGCAAACGCTGCCCCTAGCGCACGGCACACCTGCTCGGTCAGTTGGGTTTCAACGAGGCCCCGGACGTCATACGCCTTGATAAAAGTAGAGAGGTCGATCGAAGACAAGACAGGCGACTAACTATCCCGGAGCACACGCAAATGGCCTCGACGCCCTGGGCCGTCGGTCTCCGGCGGCGAGGGAGGAGGCTGCGAGGTGGTGCGCCGCTGCACCGGCGACGCGCGGTGTTCACGGACGGCCTCGGCTAAGGCGACTAAATCGTCGGCGGGCGGTGGAGCGCCCTCAGGAGGATCGAGTCGCACGATGTCCCACCCTCGCGGCGTGGTCATTCCGGTGGCGTGCCGAGAGCACAAGTCATAAGAATGTGGCTCCGCGTAGGTCGCTAGGGGGCCCAACACGGCAGTCTGCTCGGCATACACGTATGTCAGCGTGGACACCGCGCCTTGCCCGCAGGCGGTCCGGGAGCACTGGCGAGAGATGGTCACGACACACCACTGTAGGTGTCCGCTCTGCCGCCCCTGACCCACCACGCCGGGCATAGGCTGATGGGCGTGGAACGAGGGCACTCACGAGATCGACGCGACCGCGGCCTGCGCGGGCCGCTGGCCTGGCCACGGGTGCCGGTGATGATGCCTCGGCGTCAGCGGTTTGACGAAGCTGTTCTCGACGCGGTGAGCGCCTTCGAGCGGCGTCTCGGCTCGACGTTGCCCGATCTGGAGATTGCCGTCGAAGAGGTACCCCCGAGCGACCCGTCGCCGTGGGAGCGCACCGTCGCCTTGGGCAGGCTTTTCCCACAAGAGGGCGCGGACCGATCACGGATGGTGGTTTACCGGCGACCGGTGGAGGCTCGCGCGTCGAGCCCGGCTGAGGTCGCCGCAATCGTGCACGAGGTCGTCGTCGAGCAGCTATCGACCATGCTCGGAGTGGACCCAGAGGACTTTTCCTAGGGGAGAGCGGGAGCGATCTCGGCAACGGACCGGATGAGGTCCAGGTTGTCCAGCGCGAAAACTGACGTCACCGACACCACCGCATCTGGATCTTTTTTTGCCGGCGCGGCGGTCGCTTCGGCCTCTTCAGCTGTGCGGGTGACGTCGGCGTTTCCCCGCACCGAGGCAAAGACCTGATTCTCGCCGGGCACCACCCACACGCCGGTGGCACCTGGCAGATCGCTCGTGCTCACTATCTGCGACTCAAGGACAACGTCAACGCTCGTCAGCACCCCCGCGTTGTCGAGGGTGAACACCGTGGCACTGCCGCCGTCGGGAGCCACCAGATCTAGCGCATACTCCACCGGCCCGCTCTGATCTGGTTGCGGCAGGGGCGCGCCGGCAAGCGACGTCAGTGCAGGTGCAGGCGCGGCCCAGGAGAAGTCACGCCGCCCGCTCGGGTCGGGCGCGCTGCTGACGGATGCAGCGGCGACGATGTCCACATCACTGGACACGGCCAGGGCGTACGTGCCTGGCAATACGTCACTCAGACTGATGTCGACGCTGCGCTGACCTGGGACCACGGTTACGGCTTGGGCCAAAGTCACCGCACCATCTGGCCCCCAGGCGCCGACTTCTACAACGGCCGGGTCTTCACCGGTGACCGCCACCCGCACCCTCGCGTCGGTGGGCGCTCCCTGCGGGATGACGATGGCTGGAATGACGTGGCTCGTCGCTGGCGCACCGACGGGCGCAGCACTTTCCCAGCCAAGGTCAGTGGTGCCGTCCAACGCTCGATCCCCGAGGTATGCCGATATGGGTCCACCCGTGGAGACCACGTGCACCACGGGCGCTGCTTCACCCGGCGCCAGAGCATCGACCAGGATCACGTCGCGCTCACCGGGCTCAAGAGCGACCCCGGAGTCGCCGACCTCTCCCATCGGCTCCCTATCGACGCCCCATACCTGGACCGACGCAGCAAGTGCGCTCTGCCCTGGATTCATCAGGACGAGCCGCTCGGATCGACCACTTTCACCTCCACCGCCAACCAGCCACACCTCATCACGAGCCGCGACGCAGGGGGTAAGGGCCAACCCCAGGAGCCCTTCTTCTTCGCCGACGTACATCTGGGTAGCGCTGACGCCGGGCGCCAACCCTCCCAGCGCCAATGCGGCTGCCCCCTCGGCTGAGGTGAGGGAAATCCCTGCGGCGACACCTCGCTCGTCAACGCTCGAACCAGCGCCGGCGCGCAGGGAACCCAGTGGCATAACGGCCAAGCTTCCTTGGTCCAGCGAGGGTGGCGCACCGCGGAAGTCGGCGGCCGCGAGAGCTGCTTCGACGACGGGCGCCGGGGCCGCCATGGCTTCAACATCGACGCGTTGCTCGACCTCATCGACAGCCGCGTCTTCGAGTCCTTGCTGTTCTGGCCCGGGGCACACCGTGGCAATGCGATCAATCGGGGCGCGCAGCGACTCTTGGCCACTCGAAAGCGGTGGCGGTGGCGGTGGGAGTTTGATCGACTCGGGGAGGTAATTCGCCCCGACCAGAATCGCGGCTGCAACGCCCAGGACGCCGGTCACGCGGATCGCGCTGCGCTTAGCACGACTGACCATTAGTTCATCCTCCGTGGTCGCGAGCCGACGAAGGGAATGGCCAGCAGCAGCACCGTCGCAAACAAGCCTGCCGTGGCCCACCACCACCACGGCCACGGCGGAGACACCTCAATGACCAGGGACCCACCACCGGCAGGTATGACGTAGCGCGCCGGGAATCCGGGCTCCGCGCTCAGCAGGTCGCCATCGAGTCGAACTGTTGCCTGTAAAGCCCACTGCGCAGATTGCGAGATCACAACTTCCGTGGCCTGAGTCGCCACCGTGCCGGCACTGATGGCTCCCGTTCCGGCCATGGCAATCGTTTGACGTTGGCCGTCGGGGTTCGTGCTCCACACGCGCGCCGGCCCAGGGCGTCCGTCCACCCGCCACAGGGCCGAGTTTCTGGCCGAACTCACCCGCGTGAGATTCGGCGATTGGTCGAGTTGAGTGATGAGCGGGTGGCTTTGCTCGGCGTCCACGACGACGTAGGCCACCGCTAGGTCGAGCAGTGCCTGCTGGATCGGAGCGGGATCCAGCACGGTGGCGTCCGAGGTATCTAGCAGTGCGGTCACCGCCGCTGACACGGGCTCCGCATCTGCGCTTGGGTCATCGGCCTCGGCCATCCCAAGCTCCACAGTGCGGTCGCGCAACCACGTCGGCGGCTCCGCGCCACCGAGGCGATAGCGCACTCCGAAGACGTCCGTGTCGCCCGGTTCAGCAACGTCCGGAACGAGCGTGATGACCCGCACCTGATCGGGACCGCTGGCCTGCTCGGCTACCACCGCTGGCAACGGGGCTTGGGCCACGGTGATGGCTGGACCCACACCATTAGCGGCGCTCACGACCAACGTGCCCAGCACACCTGCGCTGGCCACCGCGAGCACGATCGCCCCGACCACGTTGCCCACGAAGCGAGTCGATTTCCTGCTCGCGTGACCACGTAAACGACCCCGTGGTTCGCCCTGTGATTCAGTGCGTGATGCACCGACGCGCGGCAGCAGATCGCCGGCACCGATTCCAGCCGCTAGCAGCACGCACGCACCGGCCATGCTCAGTATTACCCCCGGCCAGACGGTGACCGGCAGGCCAGCCTCGGTGTAGCCAAGGGGTAGTTGTCCCACGCTGGTTCGAGAAAGAGCCACCGCACCCGCCACCCCGAGCAGCCCTGCCATCGATAACCAGGTAGCCACCCCGGATAAGCGTGATCGACGAACGCCGAGGACACCTGCCAGGGCCAACAGCCAGGCCGGCGCAACCCACCACATCGAGAGAGAGTCCGGGCCACCTGGATGCAGCAGGAGCGCTTGCCATGTCGTCAACGGCGCTGCGCCGGCCGACGTAGCCCCGGCCCCGCCGAGGAAGCGAATGGGGTCGGTCGCCAGGGGCAGCATCGCAGGCCCCAAGAGCGCCAGCGGCAAACCAGCGATGGCGAGCCCGCGCAGACGCGCCCACCCCCGAGCCCCCACCGCAACCACCAGCCCGGCGAGCACCGCGAAGATCACCACCAGCGGAACCCACCACGCCACAAAACTCAGCAATGCGGTCACCCCAAAAGCGGCTGATGTCCCACGCCGCCCCGATCGCACACTGCTGACCACACCCGCCACGATGAGCGGGGCCGCCACGTGCACAACTGCGGGGCCAACGCGCCCGCTGTCCACTCCAGCAATCAGCGGCGAAGCGCTGGCCCATCCCAGCGCCAATCCCGCCCGGATCGGCCTAGACCACACCAGCGAACGCGCCGCCCGGTACGCCGCCACCACACTCAGCGGCACGGCAGCAAAGAGCAGCCATGCGGTGACGACCCCGGCCACATGAGCGCCAACAGGACCGCCTGGTGCTGCTTCGAAGAGCGCGGCAAGCGCACTGAGCGGCAACAGCCACGACGCTCCCTGCCCCGCCTGGCCTAAGCCTTCCCCGGTCCAGCCCGGCCACCAGGCGGAGAACAACTGTGCCGCATCGGCGCCAACCGGCAGCATCTCCGCAGAGCTGACACCCCAGCCCGAGGAGGCCAGCCCTGGGCCCAGATCACGCCAACGGACACTCGTCATCAGCACCGTCAGCACCACCGCGACAGCTAGCGGCCAACTCCATGACCCGCGACGCAGCGACCCCTCGGACCCCATCGACAGGGCTTCGTCAGCAACAGGTCCAGTCTCGATCGCCGCGACACTGGTGTGCGGGCGCACCGTCGGGCCCTGCGTGGGTGCACTCGCATGCGGGTCAGCCAACACCGGAGCCCAACGCAGCCCCACTCGCGTCGCGGACCGAGACAGGAACAGCTCTTTGAGGTCCCGCTCAGCGACCTTTGCCCGGCCCCGAAATCGCCACCGTGCCCCGATAGCCGGCCACGGGAAGAGTACTGCACTCGCCTCAGCCCACGCCAAGGCGAAGGCACGAGGCCGTCGTGTGACGAGCATCAAGGCCATGGCCATTGCGGACGTCATCAGCATGGCTAAGGCCCGGCCGGGCACTTTGGTCCCGGACCCCCGAGCCAGGGCCACCCAGGCACGCTGGCGCGCCACCCGAACTCCGGTAGGGCCGTGGCGCGCACGCCCGGCGCCGACGTGAACTCGTGGCCCAGAACGGACCACGGCGCGTGGCGCGACAACCACCCGATGTCCCATCAGGTGGGCGCGCCACGATAGGTCGAGGCCAGCGATCGACTCGTCGAACGACGCCTCGATTCCACCCACATCGGAAAGAACATCGGTGCGAATCAGCATCCCGGCCAACGGCACCCCGACGACGTCGCAGCGATCGTCGTGCTGCCCCTGGTCCCACCCGGCGGGGTTGAGGTCATTGACGCTGCGTCCCCAAAGACTGACGCTCTGCCCCAGGCCGATCAGCACCCGCGGGTCTTCGGTGGCCACGGCCTTCGGCCCGACGACCCCGACCCGGCTCGAGCGCTGGGCAACGCTCAGCATCCGCGAGAGCGAGTCGACTTCAGGGACGCTGTCGGCCTCCAACAACCAGAGCCAGGCTTGTCCGTCCACGGTCACACGTTGCGCCTGGGCAACGGTGTTGGCCAGATCCCCGTGTATCCCCACGATCTGCACCCCATGCTCGCTCTGGAGCGGGTGCTCTGCGTATGCCGTCTGCCAGGTCGGGCCGCCCTCATCAACCCCACCGACGCGCACCACCACGCGCGCCAACTCATCCCCCAGCGACGTCAGAGCGTCCAGGACCGCCAGCGCCCCGCCCTCTACGGGGTCGGAAAAGACCACTGCCGTGACCGAATCCGCCGCGCTAAGCGACGGGGCACCGACAAGCAACGGATCAGGAAGCGCGCTCAGACGGCTCTCTTTTTGAGTTTGCGACGTTCGCGCTCAGACAGCCCGCCCCAAATCCCGAACCGCTCGTCGTGGGCTAGGGCATATTCGAGGCACTCAGCCGTGACCTCACACCCCACACAGACCTTCTTGGCCTCACGCGTGGATCCGCCCTTCTCCGGAAAGAACGCTTCCGGGTCGGTTTGCGCACATAAGGCCCGCTCCTGCCAGGACGCCTCGTCCAGTCCTTCATCCACGCTCAACAGCGATAACACATCCATATTGTGCACGGCTCCTCCTCGACCCTCGCCAGCACTTGATTTCCGCACGCTTCCACGATGGAAGGCCCGTGCGGTGAGTCTAAATTACACGCGTGTCGTCCCCCCACGTCAACCCCACGTCTGCTAGAAGCCGTCGCGGGCACGGCATAGCGCCGACTTCGCGGTCCACTCGACACGGCCGCCACAATAGGAACATGCAGATCACAGTCCTGGCCGGCGGCGTCGGCGGCGCCCGGTTCATTCGCGGGCTCCGCCACTATCTCGACCACAACGGGCAAGCGTGGAAACCCGATACCGGCGAGGGCACACACGTCACCGTCATCGGAAACACCGGCGATGACATCACGCTCTTCGGGTTGCGGGTGTGCCCCGACCTCGACACGCTCCTTTACACCTTGGGGGGAAGTGTCCACGAGGGCCAAGGGTGGGGACGCGCTGATGAGTCCTTCCGTGCCCAAAGCGAGTTGCGGGCCTTGGGCGTCGAGCCGCAATGGTTTGGGCTTGGCGACCACGACATGGGAACGCACCTCGCAAGAAGCCAATGGTTAGCTCAGGGGCTCACCCTGAGCGAGGTAACGGCACGGTTGGCTGAGCGCTGGGGTCTGCCGGCCAGCGGGATCACGTTGCTGCCTGCGACGGATGTGCCGATCGAGACCCACGTGGTGATCTCCGATGACACCGGCACCCGCAGTGATGATGACAGCGACGCCGAGCGGGCGGTGCACTTCCAGCAGTGGTGGGTGCAGATGCAGGCGGCCGTCCCAGCCAAACGGTTTGTGGTGGCCGGGTTGTCCCAAGCCACGGCTGCTCCAAGAGTTCTTGCGGCCATTCGGGAGGCCGATGTCGTGATCTTGCCCCCCAGCAACCCGGTGGTCTCGATCGGCATCATTACCGGCGTGCCTGGCGTGCGCGATGCCCTGCGCGGCACCCGCGCCCCCGTGGTCGGGGTCTCCCCGATCATCGACGGCGCTCCGGTGCGCGGGCACGCTGACGCCTGCTTGGCCCCGCTGGGCGTGCCGGTGACGGCCGCGGGGGTGGCGGGTCTGTATCGAGACTTCCTCAACGGTTGGCTCGTCGACACCGAAGATGCTCCTTCGGGCGGTGAGGGACCTAAGACTGGCCCCTCCTACGGCCGAGGCGCCTCCGGAAGCGCGCTGAGCGTGCGAGCCCTGGACCTGCACATGCGTGACGTCAGCAGCGCTGCCGCCATCGCGGGGGCCTCGCTGGAACTGGCAGCAACATTGAGAGTTCCTGCGTGAGCGACCTCCGCATCGTGGCCTTGCACGGCATCCCGGAGGTCGAGCCGCGCCACGACCTCGCGCGGCTCCTGCACAGCGCACTCGAGCTGGCGGGGCTGAGTTTTCAGGACGGCGACGTCTTGGTGGTCTCGAGCAAGATCGTGTCTAAAGCCGACGGGCTACGCGAGTTCCCTGACCCAGCGGACCCTTCACAACGCGAGGCCCTGGTGCGCGCCCAGTCGCGCGCCATCGTGGCGGAGCGGAGCACACCCACCGGCGTCACCCGCATCGTGGCCTCGGCGGCCGGACCAGTGTTGGCCGCGGCGGGGGTCGACGATTCCAACGTCGGGCCGATTGGAGGCTCGCTGGTGCTGCCTACTGACCCAGACCTCGCCGCCCGCAACCTGTATGCCGCCCTGCTCGTCACCCATGCGCCGGCGCCTCTTCCGCGGATCGGCATCGTGATCAGCGACACCGCCGGTCGCCCCTGGCGCCATGGCCAAGTCGACTTTGCGTTGGGTGCTTGCGGCCTGCGCGTGCTCGACGACTTGGGAGCGACCCAGAAGGTTGACGGGGACGGCCGCGAACTGCGGGTCACCGCTCGCGCCATTGCCGACGAGATCGCGGCCGCCGCCGATCTGGTGAAAGGCAAAACGCTGGGCGTGCCCGCCGCATTGGTGCGTGGGTTGCCGGGAGCGATGATTGGCCATCCCGGCGAGCAGGGTGCTCGATCGCTCGTGCGCACCGGTGCTGGCGATTGGTTTGCGCTCGGATCGATGGAGGCCGTGCGAGCCAGCCTCGGCGCTCCCCCCGGCAGCGAGGTGGCCGCACAGATCGGCATACCCGCTGCTGGCCCTGAGCCACGGGCCACGCGCTTAGAGCGAGTCGTGGCCCTGGCGATGCTGCGCACGATCCCGCTCACCGCCAAAGACTCAATCGAGGTCACCGAATCGGGCGTCTGCGTGTCGGTGCACGACGACTACCAGCGGGGGTATGTCGTGGCTCGCCTCGAAGCAGCGCTGCACAGTGAAGGTCTGGGCGGGTGCGAGATCGTGGTCGTTAGCGGCCGGGTAGGTGCCGCCGCGGCGCCATCCGCGGGCCATGCCGTGGGCGACTAAGACCCGCCATCTCGACCAGACGCTGCACCCGATACCGGTGTGGGCGGTAGGGCGCTAGTAGTTCCGCCAGGCCGACGTCATCCACCGCGTCACCGGTCAGTGCCCAGCCGATGTTCTTCGCGACGTGGTAGTCACCAAAGCTCACCGCGTCGGCGTTGCCCAGGGCCCGATGCGCCGTCTCGGCAGCGGTCCACAGACCCACCCCCGGCACGGCCAACATCCGTCGACTTGCTGCCTCCGGATCGCTGCGGGCGAGCTCTTCGAGGCGGTCAGCGACCCGGGCCACCCGGATCACGGTGTCGCTGCGTTGCGGACTGATGCCCATGCGCAACCAATGCCACGACGGGATAGCCGCTATCACCTGCGCCGAGGGAGGGACCATGAGATCCATGCCCGCTCCCGGACCAGGCGCAGGCGTGCCCCACTGCCGCACGAGGCGGCGCTGACCGGCGAAGGCCTCCTGCCCGGTTACTTTTTGCTCGATGATCGCCGGGATCAGCGATTCGAGCACGAGGCCGGTGTTGGGCACCCTCCACCCCGACGTCACCTTCACCCTCCAAATGCGATCGAGCACCGGATGCTGCACCGCGAATCCGCTGATGTCGTCGCCGCCGCCCAACATGACCGGCAGTTCATCCAAGACCCAGTCCATGGCCGCGGGCTCACCCCAGGCGTGGGCGAGCACTTCGGCGTCCGCTACCGAGGTCGCAATCCCTAGCGTCACGGCCCCGGCTGGAGTGTTTATCCCCCGAAAGAGCCAGGCACCGCTGCGGCGCCACGTCGGATCGCCGCGGCCACGGCGCAGTGTCCCCCAGGTGGCGGCAAGGTCGACGCTGCGCCCCGGACGCCAGACCCGTGTGCGCGTAGGCGCATCCTGAGTCGGCGGCATAGTCCTCAGCCTGCCACGCCGGGATCAGGGTCACGGCGCCCGCGTCCACTACGTTGTACTCGTGCCTACCCCAGCCGACGTGTTGGCCGCGCTCATCGCTGATGATCCGACGAAGCCTGCTTTGACCTTCTACGAAGACACTCCCGGCGACTCCTTCGGTGAGCGCATTGAGCTCTCCCGCAAAGTCTTAGGAACCTGGGTGTCCAAGGCGGCGAACGCCCTCCAAGAGGGTCTAGATGCCGAGCCCGGGACGGTGATACTCCTCGACGTGCCCGCCCCGCACTGGCGGTTGGCCTACTGGTCGCTGGCCATCTGGTCCGTCGGCGCCACCGTGACCCTCGACGCATCCGAAGGCGCTGACGTGATGATCACCACGTCCCCGAACGCCGGCCCCGCCCAAGACGCCGACGAAGTGATCGCAGTGTCACTGCCGGCGCTGGCCCGATCTTTCAGCTCAGGGCTGCGCACCGGGGTGATGGACGAAGCCCGCGAGATCGCCTCGTTCGGTGACAGCTTCGCGGCCTGGGACGAAGCCGAGCCCGACGAGGCCGCGCTGGTCACCAACGGCCGGCGGACGGCATACCGCGACGTCGTGCCCCCTGGCACGTTGCGCTCCACGGACGGACGAGGACCGCGGGTCGCGATCACGACCACCGACCCCGCCGCGTGCCTGCACCAGATGTTGCAGTGCTGGGCCTCGCTCGGCTCGGTCGTCCTCGTGCGCGGCTCCCAACCCTCACTCGGCGATGCGCGGATGCGCAGCGAAGGTGTGACTGCGCTCGCCTGAGCAATCCCACTAGAGTCGGCAGGCATGGACAAGGTCGTCAAAGACGTGGCTTCGGCTCTGGACGGACTCACCGACGGGATGACCCTCGCGGTGGGTGGCTTCGGGCTCTGCGGAGTGCCGTCGGTGCTCATTGACGAGGTCGTGCGACGGGGCAGCACCGACCTAGAGGTCGTCTCCAACAACGCGGGCGTCGACGACTGGGGTTTGGGTCTGTTGCTCCGCGCCGGGCGGATGAGGCGGATCATCGCCTCCTACGTCGGGGAGAACAAGGAGTTTGCTCGGCAATACCTCAGCGGTGAACTGGAGGTCGAGCTCACTCCCCAGGGCACCCTGGCCGAAAAACTACGTGCCGGCGGGTCGGGGATCGCGGCTTTCTACACCGCGACCGGGGTCGGCACGCAGGTCTCCGACGGGGGTATGCCGTGGCGGTACGACAGCGACGGAAACGTCACCGTGTCCTCTCCGCCCAAAACGCTGGCTACTTTCGACCATCTCACCAGCGGTCGCGGCCAGGCGTACGTGCTGGAAACGTCCATTGCCGCCGACTTTGGCCTGGTCCGCGCTTGGAAGGGCGACCGGCACGGCAATCTCGTCTTCCGGGCCAGCGCTCGCAACTTCAACCCACTCTGTGCGATGAGCGGGCAGATCACTGTGGCCGAGGTCGAAGAGATTGTGGAGCCGGGCGATCTCGACCCCGACGAGATTCACCTGCCCGGTATTTACGTGCAACGAGTGCTACCTCTGACTCCGGAGCAAGCAATGACCAAACGCATCGAGAAGCGCACGACGCGCCCCGCCACGACACCGAAGGTCTGAGATGGCTCTCACCCGCGAAGAGATGGCGGCCCGCGCCGCCGATGAACTCGCCGACGGCGACTACGTGAACCTCGGGATCGGCCTGCCGACGTTGGTGCCCAACTACGTCGCCGACGACATTGAGCTGGTGCTACAAAGCGAGAACGGAATCCTTGGCGTTGGGGCCTACCCCGTCGAAGGCACCGAGCACCCCGACGTGATCAACGCGGGCAAGGAGACCGTGACCGTGCGCAGCGGTGCGTCCTTCTTTGACTCAGCCATGAGCTTCGGCATGATCCGAGGCGGCAAGGTCGACGCCGCCATCTTGGGCGCGATGCAGGTCTCGGCCGCCGGCGACATTGCGAACTGGATGATCCCCGGCAAAATGGTCAAAGGGATGGGTGGCGCGATGGACCTGGTGCACGGCGCCAAGAAAGTTATTGTGCTGATGGAGCACACCGCGCGTGACGGCTCCTTCAAGATCGTCAACGACTGTTCGTTGCCGATCACCGGGCTGGCATGCGTGCAGCGGATCATCACCGATCTGGCGGTGATTGACGTCACCGACGAAGGCCTGGTGCTACGCGAGGTGGCCCCTGGCGTCAGCGTCGCGGATGTCGTGGCGGCAACCGAGCCGCCGCTCATCATGGGCACCTGACTAGGTGCGCCGATCTCGCAAACCGACGATAAAGCCGGCGCCCCAGCTCAAGTGCATGGTCGCGAGGACGGCGGGCACCCTGACGCGCACCGCTGGTGGATGGCCGCGAGAGATCACGCCGCCGCCGAGAGCAACTGCTGCGGCATACCCCAGCGGGAAGACCCCCAGTGGCCACCACAGGGTCGCTCCAGCAGCCCCCAGCGCCACTAACGCTGTCACTGCCGGAGGCGCAAGATAACGCAGGCTGAGCGCGTCCGAATGCTCTTGCGACAGCCGACGACGCCATTGACCTGTGGAGTAGAACTGCCCCGCTAGGGCTCTGAGTGAGCTGCGCGGGCGGTAGGTCACGCAGATCAGGGGGCTGAACCACACCACTCCGCCTGCCTGCCTGATCCGCAGGTTCATCTCCCAGTCTTGGGCGCGCCCGTATGCCGAGTTGAAGCCGCCGACGTGCTCGATCCACTCGCGCCGGAAGACCCCCGGGAAGACCGTGTCCGCAGGGCCCGGCTCGCCGCCGACGCGAAAGCGAGCAGCGCCCATCCCTAATGCTGACCCCATCGCGAGCGCAATCGCTTTTTGGGTCTTGTCGATACCTTCAGGCAGCGCCCGACCTCCGACGTTAGCCGCATCGCTGTCGCGCAAGATGGTCACCGCTACCCGCAGGTAGTCCGCCGGGAGCGCACCGTGGGCGTCCACTCTGGCCACGACCTGTCCATCGCTGGCTTCAATGGCCGCATTGAGGCCGTCCGGGGTGGTTCCAGTGGGGTTCGTGACCAGCGACACGCGGGGGTCCTGCGCCGCCAAGGACGCGGCAACCGAGGCCGTGTTGTCGGTGCTGGCGGCGACCGCAAGGACGACGTCAAAGACGCCGGGGTAGTCCTGATCGAGCACGGATCCGAGGGACTCGGCGAGGTGTTTGCCCTCGTTGCGCACCGGCATCACCACGGACACCCGCGGCCATTGCGGTAAGGGCACAGTCAGCGGTGGCGCAAGAGGCATATAGGGGAGGTTAACGCCCCCGTGCAGCCTTCTCCCCTACCCTGGGCTGCGTGCCCCGACCTCCTGAGGATGACTGGACCCGCCCTATGCCGCGGACGTCCCATCGCTCGTCCCCCCCACGAGCGGGGGACGAGCGATGGGACGAGGCGGGCTGGGATCAGGATCGGACGCAGCAGATCCCACGGCGACAGCCAGCCGCACCGTCCTATGCAGACCAAGAGCCGCAGCAGTGGGACTACCGCCGACCAGGTCCCGGGCAGGCTCCGCCGCACCCCCGTCCTGGAGGTCGCGGTTCTAGCCCTGGCGGACGAGGACGTCGACCGCGATACGGCCTCCGCCGATTCTTCATCTTTCTGCTAGTGATCGTCTTGGCCTATGTGGCCGCGATGGTGTGGGCCCTCGGCGCGAGTTGGGCTGCCATTGACGAGGTCGACGCCACTCCCACCAGCGCCAATCGCCCTGGTCAGGGCTCGGGGAGCAACGTCTTGCTGATTGGCACCGACAGCCGTGAAAACCTCACCAAAGAGCAGCGCAACGAGTTGAAGACCGGCAGCACCGAGGGCGCGCGTGCCGACACCATCATGTTGCTGCACCTGCCCGACTCGGGCGACCCGACGTTGGTCTCACTTCCCCGTGACTCCTACGTCGACATTCCCGGATCGGGTCCCAACAAGATCAACGCGTCGTACGCCATCGGCGGACCACCGCTGATGGTGGACACCGTCGAGCAGGCCACCGGTCTACGCATCGACAGCTACCTGGAGGTGGGCTTCGATGGGTTCGTCGACGTGGTCGCTGCCGTGGGCGGGGTCGAGATGTGCTTGCCCGATGCCGTCTTCGAGGAACGCAGCGACCTCGACCTCCCTGCCGGGTGTCAAGACCTGGCAGGCAAAGACGCGCTGAACTATGTGCGGATGAGGTTTACCGACCCACGGGGCGACTTGGGCCGCGTCGAGCGTCAGCGAGAGTTCTTGAGCGCATTGGTCAACAAGATGACGAGTCCGGCCACGCTACTCAACCCGCTGGAGCTGCACGACGCGGGAACGGCCACCGGGTCTTCGCTGCGTCGCGGTAACGACACCTCGATGGGCGAAATGATGGACATCGGCTTGGCCATGCGTTCCATTTCGAGCGGTTCAGGCAAGTCCATCACGGTGCCGATCTCGGATCCGAACTTCGCCACTTCTGCGGGGAGTTCCGTCCTGTGGGACGAGGTCGGGGCTGGCGTACTGTTTGAGGCGCTACGCACCGATGCTCCCCTAACCATCGAGCCCTAGGCGTCACCGGACACGCTGCTACTTCAGCATCTGGCGGGCCATCACGATGCGCTGGATCTGGTTGGTGCCTTCGTAGATCTGGGTGATCTTGGCGTCGCGCATCATCCGCTCGACAGCGAAGTCCTTGGTGTATCCCGCGCCGCCGAGCAACTGCACCGCGTCCGTGGTGATCTCCATGGCCACGTCTGAGGCGTAACACTTAGCAGCGGCCCCGAAGAACGGCAGGTCGGGGTCGTCACGCTCTGACTTGGCGGCGGCGACGTAGACCATCTGACGGGCTGCCTCCAGCTTCATCCCCATGTCCGCGAGCATGAACTGCACGCCCTGGAACTCGGCCACCGCCTTGCCAAACTGCTGGCGCTCCTTCACGTAGGAAATAGCCTGCTCAAGGGCTCCCGCGGCAATACCTACCGCCTGGGCGCCAATCGTGACTCTCGTATGGTCCAAAGTCCTCAGCGCGATCTTCAATCCCTCGCCGCGCACGCCGACGAGTCGATCCCCGGGTATGCGGCAGTTCGTGAAGAGCAACTCTCGGGTCGGCGATCCTTTGATGCCCAGTTTCTTCTCGGGCGCTCCCAGCTCGAAACCTTCGTCGTCGGCGTGCACCACGAGGGCACTGATGTTACGGCCGCGACCGGCGTCAGGGTCGGTGACCGCCATCACGGTGTAGTACTTTGATTGGCCAGCGTTGGTGATCCAGGACTTCTGCCCGTTGAGCATGTAGGAGCCGTCGCTCTGCTCGATCGCTGCACAGCGCATGGCGCTGGTGTCGCTGCCCGCCCCGGCTTCGGAGAGCCCGTAGGAGAACATCGCTTTCCCGCTGGCCACCTCCGGGAGGTAACGCTCTAGGACCTCATCACTAGCTGCCAAGATCAGCGGCATGGTTCCGAGTTTGTTGACCGCGGGGATCAGGGACGAGCTGGCACAGACCCGGGCGACCTCTTCGATGACGATGCAGGTCGCGAGCGCGTCAGCGCCCACCCCGCCGTAGTTCTCACCAATGTGCGGTGCGTGGAAGTCTGTCGCCCGCAGCGCCTCGTACGCCTCGGACGGGAAGCGCGACTCCTCATCAACCGCGGCGGCAAACGGAGCGATCTTGTCTCGTGCCAGATCGCGCACCGCCTCGGCGAGCGCTAGGTGGTCTTCGGAGAGGGCAAAGAGGTCGAAGTCACTCATTGCCCTACTGTACGACCGCGCACCCGTTCACCCTTGGCGTGTGCCTGCGCGCGGAGGTCGTCGGCGAAGGCAGCGAGTCGCGCGCCGATCTCGACGCCTTGGGCATCCGGGCTGCTGGCAAGAATTCGTGCGGCCAGAAGCCCCGCGTTGCGTGCCCCACCAATCGACACGGTCGCAACGGGTATGCCGGCTGGCATCTGCACGATGGAAAGCAGAGAGTCCATGCCGTCGAGGTACTTCAACGGAACGGGCACCCCGATCACCGGCAGCGTGGTGACGCTGGCCAACATGCCGGGCAAGTGCGCTGCACCACCGGCCCCAGCGATGATCACCCGAATCCCCCGACTCGCGGCGTTGATTCCAAAATCGATCATTTCGGCGGGCATACGGTGTGCTGAGATGACGTCCGGCTCGCAGGTAATGCCCAGCTCGGCCAGGACAATCGCGGCGGCTTCCATCACGGGCCAGTCGCTGTCGCTGCCCATCACCAGCGCCACGGTTGGGGTGCCTGCATCGCTCATTCGTCGATCACTCCCTGCAGGAAGTCAGCGGCGTGCCGACCGCGCGCACGCAGACCAGCCAGGTCGTCACCGTAGGTGGTGACGTGACCGATCTTGCGACCGGGGCGCACACCTTTGCCGTAGAGGTGGATCCGCAGACCGGGATCGCGGGCCATCAGGTGCTTGTAGGTCGAATACAACTCGGGCTTGTCGCCGCCGAGCACGTTGGACATCACGGTCCACCGCTCGCGCGCATGGGTCTGTCCGAGGGGCAGGTCGAGGACCGCCCTTAGATGCTGCTCGAACTGGCTGGTGACTGCCCCGTCGATGGTCCAGTGCCCGCTGTTGTGCGGACGCATAGCGAGCTCGTTGACGACAAATCCGGGACCGTCCACGTCATCAGCCAGCTGGAACAGCTCGACTGCCATCACCCCCGTCACTCCCAATTCACCGGCGATTCGCAGAGCCGCTTCGGTGGCCGCGGTGGCCACGGCTTCGGGCAGGCCCGGCGCGGGGGCCAACACTTCAGTGCAGATGCTGCTCTCTTGAACGGTTTCGACGACTGGCCAGGTGGCGGCCTGACCGCTGGGGCTCCGGGCGACCATGATCGCGATCTCGCGGGTGAACGCGACAGCCTCCTCAAGCAGAATGCCGTCGGCCACGGGCGACGTCTGGCTTTCGCCCACCCTGGCCAGCCAGTCGTCGACCTCGTTAGGCGAGTTGATGACCCGCACGCCCTTACCGTCATACCCACCGCGTGGGGTTTTGGCCACGATTGGCCAACCTGCCTGCTTGGCGAACGCTTCGACGTCGCTGCGCTCGCGGGCCACCGCCCACTGCGGGCACGGCACCCCCATCTCGCCCAGTCGCCGTCGCATGGCGATCTTGTCTTGCGCAAAGATCAACGCCTCAGGGGCGGGGTGCACCGCGACCCCGGTTGCTGCCAGCGCTTGAAGCACCCGCTGTGGCACCTGCTCGTGGTCAAAGGTCACCACATCGCACGAACGGGCGAAGTCGAGCACTGCTTCGAGATCCGTGCATGCACCCACGGGGCTATGCGGCACGACCAGCGCGGCTGCAGCCGTGTCCGATTCCGATAGCACCGATAGCGTCACGTTGAGCGCGACTGCCGGGGGCTGGCACATCCGAGCGAGTTGTCCACCGCCGATAATCCCTACGACGGGAAATCCTCCCTCGGAGGTGCGCACTTTGGCCGTTTGGTCAGGCATTTCATCCACGGCGCACAGCCTACGTGCCGGCCCGCGTATGCTGCGCCGGTGACCGCTGCCCTTTCTCGCCTGGGCGAGCGCATCAGAGGCTGGTATGACGTTTTCGCCCGCCAAGTCGCCAAATTCGGAATCATCGGGCTGCTTGCGTTCTGCCTAGATACCGCTCTCTACAACTTCTTTGTCTTTGGCGTTCCTGGCTCTGGCGATGTGGGCACGATGCATGACATCCCTTTACGAGCCAAGATAGCCGCTACGGCGTTCTCCACGATCTTTGCCTATCTGGGCAATCGCTATTGGACTTTTCGAGACCGTCGACGCCCTGGTCGAACCCACGAATTCGTCCTGTTTGTGCTGTTCAACATCATCGGCCTCGGCATTGCCGTCTTCTGTTTGGGCTTCTCGCGATACCTGCTGGGCCTGGACAGTCAACTGGCCGACAACGTCAGCGCCAATGGCGTGGGCTTGGTGTTAGGCACCCTTTTCCGCTTTTGGGCCTATCGGACCTATGTCTTTACGGCAGAGACGACACGTGACTCCTAGCGCCTGATCGCCTAGTTGGCCGCAGACATCGAGATGTAGAGGGCGAAGACCGTGGGACGGGCCTGCGCTAACTCCAAGCGGCCGCCAAAGGATTCAGCCGTTTCTCGGGCTACCGAAAGGCCCAACCCCGTGCCCTGGCCACTGGTCACAGCTCTTTCAAAGATGCGGCGCGCCAACGACAGGTCCATTCCTTGCCCTTCATCACGCACCTCAAGCAAGGCAGAGGGACCGCTGCGGACGGCGGAAATCTGAACCAGCCCATCACCGTGTTGCAGTGAATTCTCCACGAGCGTATTGAGGATCTGCGAGATGGAGGAGGCGCTGGAGCGAACGATCATGGCGCGCTCTGCCCGGACGACGATTTGCCGCCCACGGGCCTGGAACGCTGGAGTCCACTCTTGCTCTAGACCCGATAGCACGGTGTCGAGGGAGACTGACCTGCCGCCATCAGCGTGACCAGCACGCGTGCGGTGCAGCAAATCGTCAACCACCGAGGCCAGCCGCTCGGTTTGCCCAATCGCGATCTCAGCCTCGTGCTTAGCCACTGCCAAATCGTCGGTGTGCACCACCTCGTCCAGACGCAGCACCAGTGCGGCTAAGGGCGTGCGCAACTGGTGGGAGGCGTCGGCGGCGAAGGATCTCTCAGAGGACAAGGCGCGAGCCAGTGTGTTTTGGCTCCGGTCCATGATGACGCGCACTTGGTCGATTTCGGGCAGCCCGGTCTTGCCACTTGCCCCCTTAGCGAAAGCGACCGGGCCACCCCCGTCAGGGTCAGCCGTCACCGAGCCAGCGCCGAAGTCATCCGCTCGCTGAGCAAGGTCGTTGAGGGCCAGCGTTAGAGTGTTCACGGTGCTGCTGATGAGCCAAATGGCCAGGCCCGTCGTGATGGTGACCGTGGCAATCGTCGAGATGACCATGGCAAGAATTCCCAGCCAGGAAGGACCGAGGCTATCCCGCGCTTCCGGCGAGAGCGGCCTCACTATGAGGGCGACAGACAACCAACTGAGGCCGAGGCCCAAAGCCGCACCAGTCAGCCCAATCGTTACCGCAATTCGGCGGAGTTCTTCACGCAATGCGGCTCCAGATCAGCGTTCCGGTTCGTTTTGGAAGCGGAAACCAACCCCGCGGACGGTAACAATGTAGCGCGGACTCGTAGCGTCGTCGCCGAGCTTGCGACGCAAAACCGAAATATGCATGTCGAGTGTCTTCGTCGATCCGAACCAACTGTCCCAGACCTCGTGCATCAACGTATCGCGAGGGACAACTCGTCCTTCTTCACGGGTGAGCACTCGCAAGAGGTCAAATTCCTTCGCCGTCAGCGACACCTCCTGGCCCCGGACGAACGCCCGCCGCGCCTTGGTATCGACGGTGATGGGGCGGTCGCCAGCGTCTTGTTGGTTGTCATTCCCACGACGAAGCAACGCACGAACGCGAGCCAGCAACTCCGCCAAGCGAAAAGGCTTGGTCACGTAGTCGTCAGCACCCGCATCGAGCCCCACGACGGTGTCTACTTCGTCGCCGCGAGCGGTCAAGATAAGCACGGGGCAGGTCAAACCTTCCTGACGCATCCGGCGACACACTTCTAAGCCGTCTAAGTAAGGTAAACCTATGTCCAGTATGACCAGGTCCGGAGCTTCACCTTCAGCCAAAGTAAGTGCCACACGCCCATCTTCGGCTACGTCGACCGCATAGCCTTCGCGCCGTAGGGCCCGTGACAACGGATCGGAAATTGTTGCATCGTCTTCGGCCAGCAGCACGCGCATCATCATCTGACTCTAGTCCCAACTCTTTGCTCAGTACATTCCAGGTCAGATCACTCTTTGCCGTAGGCATACCACCGCGCTGGCCTCTTCTCGGTGAAGGCAGAAATACCTTCTCGCCGATCCTTGCTTTGGGCGGCCGCGCGCCAGTGTGCGTCTTCGCGGCGCAGGCCTTCTTCGAGGGTCCTATCGGCACCCTCGCGCATAGCCGCCTTCGCGTGTCTCACCGCTGTGGGCGAATTGCTGCTGATCTGGTCGGCCAAGGCGAGCGCACGCTGCCTTGACCTGCCCGCGGGCACAATCTCGTCGACCAGCCCTAAAGCGCGGGCCTGCGTTGCGTCCACTGTGCTGGCCGTTAAAACCATAGACGCTGCGCGTGACCATCCCACTCTCCGGGTCAAAAGCTGCGTGCCCCCTCCCCCTGGAATGAGCCCAACTGAGACTTCCGGCAAAGCGAGCGTCGCCTGCGTCCCGGCAATAATCAGATCGCACGACAATGCCAGCTCCAGGCCTCCCCCCAACGCGTGCCCATCAATGGCCGCGATGGCTGGCATGGGCAGCGACAACACACTTCGGTAGGCCTCCATGCTGATCTGGCGGTGGGCCATCAGCTCATCGTCGCTCATGCCGTGGCGCTCCTTCAGATCAGCGCCGACGCAAAACGAGCGTGGCGACGAGCTCGCTAACACCACCGCTCGCACCCCTTGATCTGCCCCAAGACGTCGCATCCCGGCAGTGATCTGTCGGGAGAACTCGGTAGAGATCGCGTTGAGTGCGTCCGGGCGGTCCAAAACCACGAGGGCGACGTGCCCGTCGTTGCCAGCCCGGGTGATCTGGAGCAGTAGTTCGTCGCTAGCCATGCTCTAGTGTGCCTGGCGCACCGTGCACCTGACCTCGTCACCTCAGCGCAGGTGCACGACGTCTCCTGCGTGATGCACCCCTGTGCGACCCTCGCAGGTAAGGACCAAAGCGCCGTCACTATCCACACCAGTTGCCACGCCATGCTCATGACCGCCACCAGGCAGCTCGATCGAGACTGAGCGTCCGATCGTGGCGCACACGCCCAGATAGGCCGACCGCACCGTCTGCGGGTCGTGGTCGAGATCGTTCAGCAGTGACCAAAGATGCTCCAAATATGCCGCCAGCCAGGCTTGTCGCACGCCAACCGGGAGAGCGCCTCGCCCGCTCGCCAAGGCCCACGAGGTGGCGGCCGCCACCGGCAACTCGTCGGCGGTTTGGTCAATGTTGAGCCCGGCCCCAATCACGACTGACGACGGCGTAGCTGAGGCGAGAACGCCGCAGACCTTGCCGCCTCGCGTCTCGGCGCCTGGGGGTATGAGCACATCGTTGGGCCACTTAAGCGCAGCCACAAACGTAGGTTCGGTGTCAGCCAAGGCGCGTTGCACTGCGACTCCCGCGATCAACGGCACCCAACCAAGGAGGTCCGGCCGGGGAAGCTCGACGCCCACACTCACCGCCAGGCTTGTGCCCGGCGGCGCCGTCCACGTGCGGCCGCGCCTGCCCAAACCCGCACTTTGGTGATCGGCGACGACGACACGGCCCGGACTCGGGTTCCTTAAGAGCTCGAGGTTGGTGGAATCGATGGTCGCGTGCCACTCCGGGCGCGTCCATTGCTGCCTGACCACCTGCGCAACGATAAGTTATCCAGATGGACGACTCCACCCTCGAGGTCAATACCGACATGCGCACTACCGCCGGGCGACTCGAGGACTATCACCGTCGGATCGACGAAGCGGTCCACGCCGGGTCTGCGCGCGCCGTTGAGAAGCAGCACGCTCGGGGCAAGCAGACCGCGAGGGAACGAATCGCCGCGCTGCTCGACGAGGATTCGTTCACCGAGCTCGACGAATTTGCGCGACACCGTTCCACCAATTTTGGTCAGGAGAAGAACCGGCCCTACGGCGATGGGGTCGTCACGGGCTACGGCACGATCGATGGCCGCCCGGTGGCCGTCTTTTCCCAGGACTTCACCGTGTTCGGCGGTTCGCTGGGTGAAGTCTTCGGCGAGAAGATCGTCAAAGTCATGGATCTGGCGATGAAGGTCGGTTGCCCTGTTGTTGGCATCAACGACTCGGGCGGGGCGCGCATCCAAGAGGGCGTTGCCGCGCTCGGGATGTATGCCGAGATTTTCCGGCGGAATGTGCACGCGTCGGGGGTTATCCCGCAGATATCGCTGGTGCTCGGCCCCTGCGCCGGTGGAGCGGTCTACTCACCCGCAATCACCGACTTCATCGTGATGGTCGAGAAAACGTCCCACATGTTCATCACCGGCCCCGACGTGATCAAAACCGTCACCGGCGAGGACGTCAGCTTTGAGGAGCTCGGCGGGGCACACACGCACAATGCCCGCTCCGGTGTCGCCCACTACGCGGCCAGCGACGAGACCGACGCCATTGCCTACGTTCAAGAGTTGCTGGCCTACCTGCCGCAAAACAACCTCGAAGAGGCGCCCTCGTTCCCGGTCGAAGCCACTATGGCAGTCAGCGAAGCGGACGAGGAGTTGAACACCCTCATTCCTGACTCCGCCAACGTGCCATACGACATGACCGTGGTGCTTGAGCATGTCCTCGACGACGGTGAGTTTTTACAAACCCAGGAGTTGTTCGCTCCTAACATCATGGTCGGCTTCGGCCGAGTCGAGGGGCGCTCGGTCGGCATCGTGGCCAACCAGCCGATGCAGTTCGCCGGAACGCTCGACATTGATGCCTCCGAGAAGGCCGCGCGCTTCGTGCGCACCTGCGACGCGTTCAACATCCCGATCCTGACCTTTGTGGACGTGCCCGGTTTCTTGCCGGGGACCGACCAAGAGTGGGGCGGCATCATTCGGCGCGGCGCCAAACTGCTCTACGCGTATGCCGAGGCCACGGTCCCGCTCGTGACCGTCATCACCCGCAAGGCATACGGCGGCGCCTACGACGTCATGGGATCCAAGCACTTGGGGGCTGACGTGAACTTCGCCTGGCCCACCGCGCAGATTGCGGTGATGGGCGCCCAGGGCGCCGCCAACATCCTGTACCGCAAGCAGTTGGCCGAGGTCTCCGCAGCGGGCGGTGATGTCGATGCCGCTCGCGCCAAAAACATTCAGGAGTACGAAGACACTCTGGCCAACCCCTACGCGGCCGCCGAGCGTGGCTACATCGACGGGGTCATCCCCCCAGACCAGACCCGCATTCAAATCATCAAGGCGCTGCGCACACTGTCGACCAAGCGCGCAAACCGAGCCCCCAAGAAGCACGGAAACATTCCGCTGTGAGTGCCACCGGCCCATCGGGCATCGTGATCTATGGGGCGCCAACACCAGCCGAGACGGCGGCCGTTGTCGCCGTCCTGGCCGCGATGAGCGCAGCGTCGAACTCGACCGCAGAGCCCCCGCGTCGACGGTCGCTATGGGTCTCGCGAGGGCGCGACGCTCGCCCCCGTTTATCACCGGGTCCCGGCTCGTGGACAGGCTCCGTCCTGGCCCGTTGAGCGCGACCTAACTCTGCCGAGCGTTGGCTTCGGTCCTGCGAGTGACCCTCTCTTGGAGTGTGACGTGATCGGCATCTACGAGACACCCCGAGGCCAACACCGCTTGACCCGCATCGAGGTCTCCGGAGTGCGCCGCGAAGACTCGCATGATGTCGATCCCGTGCGCCGGGACGCTGGTGACAGTGATCGCATCACCAGCGCGAAGAGTGCCGGGCGTGCGGACCGCGCAGTACGTACCCGGGCGTCCGCGCGCCGTGAAACGCTTGACCCACCCTCGCTCGCCCAGGTGAGCGGCGAACGTCGAGCAGGGGATGCGCGGACCGCATACCTCGAGGTGGACGTCGCCGATGTGCACCGCCGAGCCGATGACCAGAGCGTCAACGTCGATGCCTTCCGTGGTGATGTTCTCCCCGAAGGACCCGGGAGTTAGCTCACGACCCACCTCGGCACTCCAGTAGGCCAACTCCTCGGCCGCAACCAAATACAGCGCTTGACGCTCCCCGCCGTGGTCCTCGCGCTCGATGATAACGTCGCCCACCGCGCCACTGCCCATCCCGGTCGCCATATTCCCAGGGTCTCGCACGTCGATCTGCCGCACAGACCGCTTGTCGATACCGGAGAGTGCGCCCGGACGAGGGGGACCCAACACGGATCCCCCTCCGATATTGACGGACTTCACGACTGCGGTTTGAGAGGCTGCCATGGCACCAAGGTAGTACCGTCAATTGGTGACCCAAGACACCCACGCCGACTCCTGCGGGCGCCAGCAGAGTCCCATCGACCGCGTCGCTGACGCCTACCTGGACGCCAGATTGGCGCTGAGTCCTTTGCTCGCGACCTATCTCGGGGTGACCGGCAGCGAAGGTCGCCTCGACGACTTCAGCATCAAGGGAGCGCAAGCTGGCGCCGACCTCACCCGCCATACCCTCGCCGAACTAGACGCCGCAGAGCACGGCATCGTCGGCGATGGCGTCGATGCCGTCACCGCCGCGGCGCTTCGCGACGAGTTGGGCCTGCGCGAGGAGTTGGCTTCTCGCATCCTCGACGGACGTGACCCGACCGGCCTGAACGTTTTGGATTGCCCGGTCCAGTGGGTGCGCGACGCCTTCGACCTGATGGCCACCGAGACGCCTGCGCAGTGGCAGTGGATTCTGGACCGTCTGCGGGCGGTGCCTACCGCCGTGGAGCAGTACGTTTCCGCCTTGCGTTTCAGTGCTGGTCATGGGGCCGTTGTGCCGGCCCGCCAAGTGCAAAAATGTGCTGCCCAATGCGCAGCCCAAGCGGATTCCGCGACCAGCACGTATTCGGCGTTGATTTCTTCTTCGGATGCCGTCCCCGACCGGCTACGCAGCGACCTGGAAGCCGCAGTGGCGGCGGCCAATGCGGCTTTCGCGGCGCTGGCGGCCATGTTGACCGACGAGTTGCTTCCACAAGCACCGCGGGCGGACGCGGTCGGCGTCGAGCGTTACCAGTTACTGTCTCGCTCGTTCTTGGGGACCACTATCGACCTGCCCGAAACTTACGCCTGGGGGCAAACCGAGCTCGCTCGCATCACGTCGATGATGGAAGAGACCGCTAACGCGATCCATCCCGGCGCAAGTGTGACCGAGGCCATCGCCATCTTGGATGCCGACGAGCAGTATCAGCTCAACGGCACGGCCGAGCTGAAATCGTGGATGCAAACCATGGCCGACGAGGCCATCGCGGCCCTAGCCGACTCACACTTCGACATACCTGAACCCATTCGTCGTATTGAGTGCCTGATCGCGCCTAGCAGCACCGGCATCATTTATTACACTGGGCCTAGCGAGGACTTTTCCCGCCCGGGTCGCATGTGGTGGTCTGTGCCCGCAGCGGTGACGTCGTTCAGCACCTGGCGTGAGCTCACCACCGTCTACCACGAGGGTGTCCCCGGCCATCACCTGCAGATCGCGCAAACCACTCTGCACAAGGACACGTTGAACCGGTGGCGACGCCTCGCGTCCTGGATCTCCGGTCATGGCGAGGGATGGGCGTTGTATGCCGAGTGGTTGATGGCCGATCTCGGTTATCTCGATGATCTCGGCATGCGGATGGGCCTGCTCGACGCCCAATCGATGCGGGCCGCAAGAGTGGTCCTCGATATCGGCGTGCACTGCGGATTCGAAGCGCCGGATGAGGTCGGCGGCGGGACGTGGACGTACGACAAGGCCTGGCAGTTCCTCAACGCTCACGTGAACATGAGCGAGGCGTTTGTCCGTTTTGAGCTCGATCGTTACCTCGGTTTCCCGGGCCAGGCGCCGTCATACAAAATCGGTGAACGCCTCTGGATCGAGTTGCGTGACGAGGTCCAGCGCCGCGAAGGCGACGACTTCGATCTGGCCGCCTTTCATCGCCGCGCTCTCAACATCGGAAGCGTAGGTCTGGACGTCTTGCGGTCCGCAGTTCTCGAGGCCACATGACCATTGCGCTCACGCTCGTCCTCGTGGCGGGAGTCGCCGTGCTGGTGGCGGGCTTGGCCGAGAAGCGCGGGTGGAGCGCACCCATTCTGCTGATTCTCGTGGGAGTGATCGGTTCCTACCTGCCGTTCGTTCCGCAGGTGCGGCTGACCGCAGACATGGTGTTATTCGGCTTGTTGCCACCGCTGTTGTATGCCGCGGCGATCCGGACCTCGTTGGTCGACTTCACTCGGCACCGAGTGGCTATCCTGTCCCTGTCGGTGGGCCTCATCTTGTTCACCGCCCTCGGGGTGGCGGTGGTCGCGCACGCGATGCTGCCGATCCCTTTTGGTTTGGCCTTCGCATTGGGTGCCATCGTGGCTCCCCCAGATGCCGTCGCCGCCACCGCCGTCGCTCGCAAAATCGGACTCCCTCGACGCGTGGTCACCATCCTGGAGGGTGAGTCGCTGCTCAACGACGCCACCGCCTTGGTTGCGCTGCGCACCGGGCTCGCCTTCGCCGGGCTGGGCAGCGGTTCCGGCATCGTTGCCGCCGCTACGGACGAGGTCAGCGCCGCCACGGTCGCCTTGAACTTCGTCTGGGCCGTCGTGGGCGGTGTCGGCATCGGCACCCTGATTGCTCTGGCGGCGTCATTCCTGCGCAAGCAAACGCTGGGCCCCGAGCTGGACACCGCAATGTCCTTCACGGTCCCGTTCGTGGCGTTCTTGCCCGCTGAGGCGCTCGGTTCGTCGGGGGTCTTGGCCGTCGTGACGGCTGGACTGATCTTGGGACACCGCGCGCTAACGCTGCAGAATGCGCGCTCGCGGCTCTCGGAGCGCATTAACTGGGCGAGCGTGCAGTTCATCCTCGAGAGTGCCGTCTTTTTGATGATCGGCCTGCAGATGCAGGAGATCATCACCGAGACCAACAAAGGCTCCTTGTCCCTTGGACGGGTCATGCTCACGTCGGTGGTGATTCTGGTCGTCGTGATACTGCTGCGGCCAATCTGGGTCATCCCCAGTCGGTGGCTACTGCGTCCCTCTGCTCGGGCGCTCCCTGCGGCTGAGGCAGTTCTCGTGTCGTGGGCCGGGATGCGCGGAGTCGTTACTCTGGCGGCCGCCTTCTTGATTCCTACCGGGGCCGACGACCGGCAGGCCCTGATCTTTATCGCCCTCGTAGTTGCCATCGGGACCCTGGTGATCCAGGGGTTGACGTTGCCGTTGCTCGCTCGACACCTGAAGGTGACCGGCCCGGATGGGCGCGAAGATGCCCTGCAGCAGGCCGTGCTGACTGAGCATGCGGTGTCCGCTGGGCTAGCCGTGCTCGAGGACTATCCCGACGAATCCGAAGAGCTACGCGAACAGTTGCGCATCGACGCAGTTCGTCGCACCAACCGGATGTGGGAGCAAGTCGGGCCACGCGGCGCCGATGTCAACGAGACCCCGGGGGATGCCTACCGTCGGGTGCGGATGGCGATGATGGCCGCGGAGCGCGCTGAGCTAGTGCGCCTGCGCGATCAAGGGGTGGCTGAGCATGACTTGTTGGCGGATCTACTGGAGCAACTCGACATCGAGGAGTCTGTGTTGGAACTTGCCCAAGACGACCGCCGCGACGAAGAGCGAGGCACCGCCTTACGGACGCCGGTGGCGTTGGAAGGAGAGTGCTCACACCTCACCCAAGCCGCCAAACACGTTGATGCCCTCTCCAAAGAGTGCCTCGACTGCCGCGAGGACGGGACCGACCCTGTCCACCTCCGCATGTGCTTGTCATGTGGGTATGTGGGGTGTTGCGACTCCTCCGTGGGCAGACACTCCACCAAGCACTTCCACTCGACGGGCCACCCGGTGATGGAGAGTTTCGAGGCGGGGGAGGCATGGCGTTGGTGCTACGTGGACGGACAGACGGCCTAAGGACCCTGCCCTGGGAACCATTACTCTCAAGATCATGGTGAATTTCGTCTTGGCTTCGGCCTCGAGCGGCCGGTTGGGCACCCTCAAGCGAGCTGGGGTCACACCTCGGGTGATCGTCTCCGACGTCGACGAGGACGCCGTGATTGCAGATTTGGAGCACGGTGGCCGCCGCCTCGAGGCGGCCGAAGTCGCCGGGGTCTTGGCTCGCGCTAAGTGCCTGGCCGTCGTCGACTCACTTCCCGACGGCGACGCCACCGAGATCGTGCTCGGGTGCGACTCGGTGCTGGAGTTTGATGGGGAGGTGCACGGCAAACCGCGCACCGCTGAGGTGGCTCGCGCCCGCTGGCAGGCCATGCGGGGCTCACAGGGTGTGTTGCACAGCGGCCACCACCTCATCCGACGAGGCCTCCGGGGAAATACAGGGGCTTGCGGCGTCGCATCAACCGTCGTTCATTTCGCAAACCTAAGCGACGAAGAAATAGACGCGTATGTCGCCACCGGCGAACCGCTGCACGTCGCCGGGGGGTTCACGGTCGACGGGATAGGCGGGCCCTACATCACGGGTATCGAAGGCGACTACCACGCAGTGGTCGGCGTCAGCCTCCCCCTGGTGCGCGGTTTGCTACGCGAACTCGGCCTTGCGTGGCACGATCTACGGGCCCCAGACCCCACCTAGTCTTTGTACTTCGGTTGCGGCTGATTGCGCTGACGACTGAACTCGCCGCCAGCGCGGCCGCCATAGGGTCGGCCGTGGTCGGCAAACTCTTCACGCGAGTAAATCATCGTCCACGAACCGATTTCGATGCGGGATCCTGTGCGTAAGACTTGCTCGCTCGTCACCTTGACCCCATTGACTTTGGTGGGGGTCTCTCCGCCTAGCGCTACCAGGATGTATTCGTCGTTGGTCGGATCCCGGCGGACTCGAGCCTGCTGGGCATCGACACCGCTAAGCCGCAGATCTGCAGACTCATCGCTTCCGATAGCCGTGCCGCCCTTGGGCAGGTCGAAAACGCGGCGTTGCCCGCCGGACGTTGCGGCGGCCCCCATCGAGAAGACCAACCTCGGGCGTCCACCGCCTGCCGGGTCGTGAGTAGTCGTGGGACGACGCCGTGACCAACGGAAGGTCGGGGCAATCGGCCACAAGGTAGGCGGCGGCAGCAGACTCCCCGCTCCCTTGCCCCCTACGCCTCGAGACCTGGCCAGGTTTGTGGCGGCCTTCAGGTTGTCGATGCGAATGTGCGGTGACCGCGTCGCGGCGCGAGCCAGAAGCCCCGCCTTGACGTCGCCGATGGTCACGATCGGTCCATCCTTACCGACAATTGACACGCTAAGCCCTTCGCCCGCGAGCGCGGCAGCGATCTGCCGAGCGTCGCGGACGGAGGAACCTGTAGATAGCGCTCCTACATCGTCACAGCGAACCTCGATGTGATGCCCTGATCCCGTCACCGTCCCGGAAACGATGTGCGGCTCCTGGTCACTCGAGCCATCCCGCTCCATAGAGAAGGTGATGTCGGTTTCGATGTTGAAGCGCTCAAGCATGGGTGGTCAGCCTCGCAGCTCGTCCGAGCCCGAGGACTCGTCATCGCTGGTGGTGATCCGGATGGTGCCGTTGACCTTCCAGGTCGCACGGGGAGCGTCGGGACCGGTGTCGCGAGGCACCTCAACGGCCATGTCCACGAAGCTGTAGTTGATGGCGGCACCGCGGCCAGTCAGATAGGCCCACAGGTCTTGCCCCAGGTCAGTCCAGCTGACATCTTTTTTGTTCTCTGACGGAAGTGCCGAGTCGTCGTTGATGCTCATGTGCTCTCCTTCGCTCGTGGATGAAGATTCCAGACTATGACCCTTGAGGAAACTCGCAACACCGGGGGTATTTTGACGATCAAAACATGCGTTGGCCCCCTCAGACGGGCGGAATGCCTCTTCGGCGAGATGCGATGCTGCGGTCGCGCCCCGCTGCATACCGCACCCGAAGCCGTAGTTCGTCGCGCAGGTCATCGGCTTCGATAACGCCGTCGATCACCAGATCGGCGGCGAGCCGCTCGAGATCCACGTCGCGCAGATAGTCAACCTTCTTGGCCTCGACGAACACCTCGCGCTCTGCAGCGTCCTCAATCTGGGCGATCTTGCCTGCATACACCGCGTTGATCGCCGCCTCGGGCCCCATCACCGCTATCCGAGCCGTCGGCAGGGCTAACGTCGCGTCGGGCCCAAATCCTGGACCGCCCATCGCATAGAGCCCGGCGCCATAGGCCTTGCGCAGCACCACGCAGAACTGCGGCACGGTGGCCTCAGCCACCGCGCTGACCATCTTGGCTCCGTGTCGGATGATGCCGCCACGCTCGACCTGCGACCCGATCATGAACCCGGGCACGTCGGCCAGATAGATCAGCGGTATGCCGTAGGCGTCGCACATCCAGATAAAGCGAGCTGCTTTGTCGGCCGAGTCGCTAAAGAGCACACCGCCTTTGACGCTGGAATTGTTAGCGACCACACCCACGCTTTCCCCAGCAAGGCGCCCCAAACCGATGACCAGTTCGGGTGCGAACAGTTCTTTGATCTCGAAGAAGCTGTCTTCGTCAAGGAGGCCGTCGATGACGACGTGCACATCGAACGGGACCGACTCGGACTCGGGGATAGTGTCGCGACGCACCGGTTGTGCGGGCTCTTCAACGGCATACCGAGGCGTGGCGCTGCGCCAATTCGTGGGCATGTACGAGAAGTAGACTTTGGCTAGCTCGATGGCCTCCGCGTCGTCACTCGCGAGCACATCACCCACCCCTGACACCGTGCAGTGCATCCGAGCGCCACCCATTTCCTCGAGCGACACCTGCTCACCCACCACCATTTCGGCCATGCGGGGGCTGCCTAAGTACATCGAAGCGTTGCCTTCGACCATGATGATGACGTCGCAGAAGCTCGGAATGTAGGCACCGCCCGCAGCGGAGGGACCAAAGAGAGCGCAGATTTGCGGCACCTTGCCCGATAGCGCGACCTGATTGTGAAAGATGCGCCCAGCGCCGCGTCGCCCACCGAAGAGCTGCACCTGGTCGGTGATGCGGGCGCCCGCTGAGTCCACGAACCAAAAGATGGGCAACTCTTCGCGGAGCGCGCTTTCGGTAGCGCGGATCATCTTCTCGACGGTGCGGGCGCCCCACGACCCGGCCTTCACAGTGGGGTCGTTGGCCACCACGATCGCGGGCCGACCGTCCACCTCACCGCGCCCTGTGACGACGCCATCCGCCGGCAAATCCCCCGCAGTTGAGTTCGCGAGTCGGCCATCCTCGACGAACGTCCCTTGGTCAATCAGCAGCGCAATGCGCTCGCGGACCGCCAGCTTGCCTTGCTCGTCGAGTCGGGCCCGCCCCTTCTCGGTGGGCTGCTCCGAGGCCTTGGATGCCGCGTGGAGACGTGCGCGCAGGTCGGCCACGCCACTCACGCCGGTAATCCCAACCCGCGGGCAATCACCATGCGTTGAATTTCTGAGGTTCCTTCACCGATTTCGAGGATTTTGGCGTCGCGATAGAACCGCGCGACCGGGTATTCCTCCATGAAGCCGTTCCCGCCGAAGACTTGCGTGGCGATGCGTGTGGCGCTCATGGCCGCCTCGGTCGAATACACCTTCGCGATGGCCGCGGCCTGTTTAACCTCGGCGGTGCTGCGTCGTCCGGCTTCATTCTCGTCTTTGAGCCAGGCCGCCTTGTACGTCAGCAGTCGCGCGCTCTCAACCATCACGGCCAGGTCCGCAATCTGGAACGACACGCCTTGATTGGACCCAATGGGCCGGCCAAAGGCGATGCGACTCACCGCATACGCGGTCGCCTCGTCCAGCATCCGCTGAGCACAGCCCAAGGCGAGTGCCGAGATCGCGATGCGACCGTCGTCAAGGGTCTTCAGGAATTGCTTAAAGCCGTGCCCTTGGGTGCCCAGCAGGTTGGCTTCGGGCACCTGGGCATTATCGAAGGTCAGCCCGTGGGTGTCACTGATGTGCCAACCGAGCTTGCGATAGGCGGGCTCGACGATAAATCCGGGGGTGCCAGCGGGCAGCATGATCGCGCTGATCTCGGGCTTGCCGTCGGCGGTGGTGCCGGTTTTGGCGGTCACGGTGACCAACGAGGTGATGTCGGTGCCGGAATTGGTGATGAAGGCTTTGGAACCATTGATCGTCCAGGACCCGTCGGTGAGCGAGGCCCGGGTCGCCGTCGCGCCCGCGTCAGATCCTGCCTCGGGCTCGGTCAGTCCGAAGCCAGCAAGGGTGCGCCCAGCGATGAGGTCGGGCAGCCAGCGTTCCTTCTGCTCCTGCGTCCCGTAGGTCAGGATCGGATTGATGCCCAACCCCACCCCGGCCGAGAGCGTGATGCCGATGGATTGATCGACCCGACCCAGTTCTTCGATGGCGACGCACAGATAGGTGAATCCGCCGCTATCGAGACCTGCACCGCCGAACTCTTCTGGAGCATCGATGCCGAAAAGGCCCAATTCCCCCATGGCCGGCACGACCTCGCTCGGGAAGTGCGCGTCTTGGTCCCACTGCGCGACGTGCGGCTCAATTTCTTGAGCGGCGAAGTCGCGGACAAGCGCGCGGAAGTCCTCGTGATCTTGGCTGAGTTCGAACATTGCTGACCGGCCTCTCTGCGATGTCCTCCACCGCTACTTGACGTTAACGTCAAGGTAAAGCACGATCGTGTCCATGACAAGCCAGGAGACGTGGACTATCGCGCAGATCGCGACCGAGTTCGAGATCACCCATCGCGCGTTGCGTCACTACGAGCAACTCGGTCTGCTGTCCCCCCAGCGTGTCGGCCCTGGGGGCACCACACGCCATTATCAGCGTCGCGACCGGACCCGGCTGGCTTTGATTCTGCGCGGACGCCGTCTCGGCTTCCCGCTCGAAGAGATCGGCACCATCATCGACATGTATGACGACCAGCCGGGCGAGGTAGGCCAAATGCGGTACCTGCTCTCCCAAATCGGCGATCGCCGTGCGGATCTGGAGCGCCGTCGCGCCGACATCGACACCTCTCTGGAAGAACTCCTAGCCCTCGAACAGCGTTGCCTGAGTGACCTGCAAGCGCAAGAACACTAAAGTGACCGTCATGCCGATCAGCAAGGTCCTTATTGCCAACCGGGGCGAGATCGCTGTCCGGATCGCCCGCGCCTGCGCCGACGCTGGCCTCACGTCCGTGGCGGTGTATGCCGACCCCGATCGGGACGCGCTCCACGTCAAGACGGCGGACGAGGCCTACGCCTTGGGAGGCAACACTCCCGGCGACTCGTACCTATTGCAGGCCACAATCATCAAGACCGCCAAGAAGGCTGGCGCCGACGCCATCCACCCCGGCTACGGCTTCCTCTCCGAGAACGCGACGTTCGCCCAAGCTGTCATCGACGCGGGCCTGACCTGGATCGGTCCGCCGCCTGCTGCCATCGACTCACTCGGCGACAAGGTCAAGGCGCGCCACATCGCTATGCGGGCCGGCGCTCCGTTGGTGCCGGGCACTAAGGACCCCGTGCCGGACGCCGACGCGGTGGTGGATTTCGCCAAGGAACACGGCCTACCGGTGGCCATCAAAGCTGCCTTCGGTGGCGGTGGGCGCGGGATGCGCGTGGCCCGCACCATGGAAGAAGTGCCGGAGATGTTCGAGGCCGCGGTGCGTGAGGCCGAGGGCGCGTTTGGTCGAGGCGAGTGCTTCGTCGAGCGCTACCTGGACAAGCCTCGCCACGTCGAGACCCAGTGCTTGGCCGACGTTCACGGCAACGTTGCGGTGGTTTCGACCCGCGACTGCTCGCTGCAGCGTCGCCACCAAAAACTCGTCGAGGAGGCACCCGCGCCTTTCCTTAGCGAGACCCAGATCGCTGAGTTGGTCTCGTCCTCCGAAGCGATCCTCAAAGAGGCGAACTACGTCGGCGCAGGGACCGTGGAGTTCCTTGTTGGCACTGACGGGACGATCTCGTTCCTTGAGGTCAACACCCGCCTGCAGGTCGAGCACCCCGTCTCCGAGGAGATCACCGGCGTCGACTTGGTGCTGGAGCAGATCCGCATCGCCGACGGCAAAGAACTGACGTTCTCGTCGCTGCCACCGTCCCGCGGCCACAGTTTTGAGTTCCGGATCAACGGCGAAGACCCGGGCCGGGGCTTCCTGCCCGCGCCGGGCACCGTGCTGACCTACCGCACGCCCAGCGGGCCCGGGGTGCGCGTGGACTCCGGGGTCGAGCAGGGCGACGTGATCTCTGGCGCCTTCGACTCGCTGCTGGCCAAACTGATCGTCACCGGGGCTGACCGCCCGCAAGCCCTGGCCCGTGCCCGGCGCGCGCTCGGTGAGTTCGTGATCGAGGGTATGCCGACCGCCCTCACCTTCCACCGTGTCGTGGTCAGCGACCCCGCGTTTGCCCCCGCGCCCGACGTCGACTTCTCTGTGCATACCCGGTGGATTGAGACCGAGTTCGACAACACCATTGAGGCCTACTCCGGCCCCACGGCAGATTCGGATGACGGGCCGGCCGAGCGGACCGATCTGGTGCTTGAGGTCGACGGCAAGCGCTTGTCGGTGTCCATGCCCAGCGGCATGTCCCTAGGCGGCGGGGGTGGCGCGGTCGCAAGCGCTTCTGCCGGTCGTTCCAAAGCCCCCCGACGCAGCAAGCGCGGCTCCGGCAAAACCGCAGCCTCAGGCGACTCTGTGACTGCCCCAATGCAGGGCACCGTGGTCAAGGTTGTTGTGGCCAACGGCGACGAGATTGCTGAAGGCGACGTCGTGGTGGTGATCGAAGCCATGAAGATGGAGCAACCGATCAAGGCGCACAAGGCCGGCACCGTGGCCAAGATGGCCGCCGAAGTGGGCAAGACCGTCACCAACGGCTCGGTCATCTGCGAAGTGACCTAGCCGCCTCGGCTACGCCAACCCGATGAGTGGGCTCTACTCAGCCATGGAGTGCAGTTGCCTGGCTGCTTCGGCGATCGAGCCGGACATCGAGGGATAGACCGTGAAGGTCGACGCGAACTGGTCGACGCTGAGCTGAGACGAGACGGCGAGCGCGATCGGGAATATCAACTCACTTGCCCGCGGTGACACCACGACGCCGCCAACGATAGTGTCCCCTCCCCTGCGAGCGAAAATCTTGACGAACCCGCCCTTGAGGTTCTGCATCTTGGCGCGTGGGTTCTTCGTCAGCGGCAACATCACCGAACGGGCGTCGATCTTACCTTCGTCAATGTCGTTTTGGGTGACCCCGACGGTCGCGATCTCGGGGTCGGTGAAGATGTTCGAGCTGACCCGACCGAGCGACAACGGAGCCACGGCGTCGCCGAGTGCGTGGGCAATCGCAATCCGCCCCTGCATTGCGGCAACTGATGCCAAGGGCAGCACACCGGTGCAGTCCCCGGCGGCGTAGATCCCAGGAACGCTGGTCCGCGACACACGGTCCACCTTGATGTGACCAGACTGCGTGAGCTCCACGCCCGCCTCGACCAACCCGATGTCTTCGGTGTTAGGCAGCGACCCCACGGCGAGCAGCGCGTGTGACCCCTCGACCTCGCGCCCATCGTCCAGCGTCACTCGGACCCCACTATCCGTCCGCTCGACTGAGGCGGCCCGGGATCGGTTCATGACCGACATACCTCGGCTTCTAAAGACCTCTTCGAGCAGGCACGCTGCGTCCTCGTCTTGACCGGGCAACACTCGGTCACGCGAGGAGACCAAGGTGACCCGGCTCCCCAGGCCCAGGTAGGCGTGGGCCAACTCGGCCCCGGTGACTCCGGAGCCGATCACGATCAGGTGCTCGGGGAGTTCCTTGAGGCCGTAAATCTGCTGCCAGGTCAAGATGCGATCGCCATCGGGCATCGCGCTGTCCATCACTCGGGGGCGGGCCCCGGTGGCCAGCAAAATGACGTCAGCATCGAGGTGGGTGTCCCCCGCCTCCACGCGATGATGGTCCTTGATGACCGCGGTACCGGTGATGATCTCGACGCCGGCCCCCACGAGACGCTCACGGATGTCGTCGCTTTGGGCTTGCGCCAATCCGAGCACTCGCGCATTGATGTCGTCGACGTGAGCGGTGACCCCCTGGTTTTCCGGGGCACCGTCAAACTGGACACCAATCCGACGGGCGGCGGTGAAGCGGTCCATGAAGTCTGCGGTCGCGATCAGGGCCTTGCTGGGCACGCAATCGGTCAACACCGCGGCCCCGCCGATGCCTTCGCGCTCCACGAGCGTCACGTGACAATCGAGGTGCGCGGCAGTCAGCGCTGCCTCGTATCCTCCCGGTCCGCTACCGACGACAATGGCTTTTGGCTGGGATGTGCTCACCCCGCTATCCAACCATCGCTACCCTGGCACGGTGACTCATCCCTCAGCCTTTGACCTCAATGACGCCGCCGTGGACCCGTTCGACGTGGCCCGCGATGCTGCAGCGGCCATCGCCGAAGCCGCCGGTGTGCCGCGCCACGACGTTGCGTTGGTGCTGGGGAGCGGCTGGGGCGCGACCGCCGACCTCATCGGGGAGACCGTCGCCACGATCGACAACATTGACGTCCCCGGTTTTAACGCCGCCGCAGTGGTTGGTCACCACGGAACCATTTCTTCCGTGGCCATCGCAGGTAGCGACCGCCGCGCCCTGATCTTCGGCACCCGGACCCACTTCTATGAAGGTAAAGGCGTGCGATCAGTGGTGCACGGCGTGCGGACCGCCGCTGCGGCTGGCTGCACGACGATGGTGCTCACCAACGGCTGCGGAGGTCTGCGCCCCGAATGGGCGCCGGGCACCCCGGTTTTGGTGCGCGACCACCTCAATCTGACGGCGGCTTCCCCGGTTGAAGGAGCGAACTTCGTCGATCTCACTGACCTCTATACGCCCACTTTGCGGGATCTGGCCCGCGAGGTCGACCCTTCCCTGGATGAAGGGGTCTACGCGCAGTTCCGCGGACCGCACTATGAGACGCCGGCCGAGGTCGAGATGGCGCGCCGCCTCGGCGCAGACCTGGTGGGTATGTCGACGACCTTGGAAGCCATCGCGGCCCGCCAGGCGGGGATGAACGTTTTGGCGATCTCGCTGGTCACCAACGCGGCCGCCGGTATCAGCGACCAGCCTCTGTCCCACGCTGAAGTTATCGAGGCCGGCCAGGCCGCTTCGGAGCGCTGTAGTGCGCTGCTTTCGCAGATCGTGTCGCGCCTGTGATGGCCTCTGCTCACGTGCCAAACACCGATGACCTGCTGGCAACCGCCCGTGCCTGGCGCGACGACGACCCCGACGAGACCACACGTCTGGAGCTAGAAGCGCTCATCGAGCAGTGCCCCGAAGAGTCAGCGGTGGCCGAGTTGGCTGACCGCTTTGATGGCACGCTGACGTTTGGCACTGCCGGTTTGCGTGGGCCGCTAGGGGCCGGGCCCAACCGGATGAATCGGGCCGTGGTGATCCGCGCGGCGGCCGGGTTGACGGCATACCTGCAGGACGAACGCGCGCTCGAGTCGCCTCTGGTGGTCATTGGCTTCGACGCGCGCGTCAATTCTGACGTGTTTGCGGCGGACACCGCCGCGGTCGTCACTGCAGCTGGCGGACGGGCGATGGTCCTGCCGTCTGCCCTACCCACGCCGGTTTTAGCGTTTGCGATCGGCCATCTCGGCGCCGATGCGGGCGTCATGGTGACGGCGAGTCACAACCCGGCGATCGACAACGGCTACAAGGTCTACCTCGGTGACGGTTCTCAGATCGTGTCGCCTGCCGACGGTGAGATTGCGGCCCACATTGACGCTGTGAGCACCACTGGCTCCGTGCCCCGCGCCACTGCTGGGTGGACTCGCCTTGGCGATGACGTGCTCGCTGCATACCTAGACGCCGTTGCTGCTGTAGTCGATCCGCAGAGCAGTCGTGCTGTGTCCCTGGTGCACACCTCCTTGCACGGGGTTGGTTCAGAGACCGTGCGGCACGCCTTCACCCAGGTCGGTTTTGAGGCCCCAGCCCCGGTCGAGGAGCAGGAACAGCCTGATCCCACCTTTCCGACGGTGACGTTCCCCAATCCCGAAGAGCCGGGCGCGATGGACGCCGCTCTCCTGTTGGCGATGACCGTGCACCCGGACGCGGTGATCGCCAACGACCCGGACGCGGATCGGTGTGCAGTCGCGGTGCCCTCCAAGGACGGTTGGCGGATGTTGCGTGGCGACGAGGTGGGCGTGCTGCTCGGTCAACACCTCCTCACGCGGGGCATCGACCCGGACGGCGAGCGCACCGTGTTCGCGCGCTCGATCGTGTCGTCGCGGATGCTGGGTGCGATGGCCGTTGCGGCCGGGTTGCCCGCCGTCGAGACATTGACCGGTTTCAAGTGGATTGGCCGGGTGCCTGGATTGCGCTACGGGTATGAGGAGGCGCTTGGTTATTGCTGTGACCCCGCCACCGTGCCCGATAAAGATGGAGTCAGTGCCGCGTTGCTGATGGCCGAAATGATCGCCACGCTTCGGTCGAAGGACCGGTCGGTTGACGATGTCTTGGACGATCTCGCGGTGGCCCACGGCGTCCACGCAACCGAGGCCTTCTCGGTGCGCGTCGACGATGTTGCTCAGGTGACGCCCATCGTTGCGGCATTGCTTGACAAGGAGGTCCGCTCTCTTGGTGGGGTCGACGTGCGCTCGCGGGAGGATCTGGCCAACCCGACTGACGGCCTTCCGCCCACCCCCGGCGTGCGGTTCTACCTCAGCGACGACACCCGCGTGATCGTGCGGCCCAGCGGCACCGAGCCCAAACTCAAGGTCTATGTCGAGGCCATCGTTCCCGTTGACGCTCGCGCGACGCTGCGGGTGGCTAGGGCCGAGGCGCGTACGCGGTTGGACGCCGTGGTTGCCACCATGGCAGAGCTGACGAAGGCAACCTGAGGAAACTGCTCCTGTCGGCAAGGGCGAGGTGAGCCACTTCAGCCACGTTGAGTCCCTCCAAAACCTTGAGGTATTCGAACATATGTACTAATATTAGCCTATGTTCGAGACCGAGAGGGTGTGAGATGACCGCCCCGAGCAACCCGACCGATGACCGCGAGTTCATCGACTCCGACTGGTGCGGCTACGGGTATGGCGACCCTGAGTGGCACGAGTCCGACGCGCTCTCGCGGGCCGATTGGGATGACATCGACGCCGGTTTAGCTCGCCTCGACGCTGATATGGCGGTCCCTTCTGCCTTGGCTCAGGTAGGTCATTGGTTGGACAATTTGCCGCTTCCTGAAAACGTCATGGACTCCCTGATGTCGGTGATCTCCTGCGCTGTAGCCCACGCTGACGTCGTCACTGAGAGGGGTCTCTCGGATGGGCAACTGTTAGACGCCGCGCTGGCGCTCAAGTGTTGTCGGGCTTCGCGGATTCGGTGGTTGTGGAGGCGGCAGGTTCGTTGGCGGCGCGAGCCGGTGCGGATTGCTGGGCCGTAAAGGGATGTCCGATCCGAGCGAGCTGACCGTAAGCGGGAGAGGGTGTTGGGGCAGCGAGAATTGCTCTGGCCCAGGGGGTAACTGACTGGCGCTCGGTGTCGGCGTTCTGGCAAAAGTGCCGCGCTATGGAGGTCGAGGATGCGGGCTCGGTGGATCGCGCAACGTTCGGCCCCTACCTCACAGGCCGCGGTGGAGAAAGTGACGCCGGTGGAGAAGGTGACGCCGGTCGGGAAAGCGATGGTGATGGTGGTGGTGGTAAAGACGACGGAGCTGATGGTGGCATTCCGACGACTGATGTGGCTCGTGAGTCATGGCCTTCGTTCAACCGTCGGTTGTGCCGCGAGGTGCTTCGGGTGGAGGGCGCCGATGAGGTGGCGGCGCGAGCCAGACGCCGGGCGGCACAAAACCGACGAGGCCTGCGCGGCGAGATCTGTGACGACGGCCTGGGGGTATTTTCGATCACTGGACCCAACACCAGCGTGGTCGCGGCTCTGGACCGCATAGAGACCGTCGCCCGACGCGCCCGCAAGGCTGGCGATCCACGACCGCTCGATCACATTCGCTCTGACACTGCGATGGCCCTGCTCGTCCATGGGACTGTGCCTCTGCCTGGACAGGACGAGGGCCGATGTGCGGATGGTAATAG
>JBBSKS010000002.1:0-39440 GCA_038256095.1 Actinomycetales bacterium
GACAGGTCCACCTCGTGGCGCGTGTCCCTAAGCCCCGTCCGCAAAAAAGCCCGGTGAAGGGGCGGTGGAATTCGACAAGGAGTCGCGCGGCTGGGGTGTCGTAGTCCAGGTCTTTGCGCAGTCGCGTGTTCAGTTCTTTCATGACCGAATCGACGCGAGTCTTTGAGTGCACGGACAGGTCGGTGCCCTTGGGAAAGTACTGGCGTAACAGGCCGTTGAAGTTCTCGTTCGCGCCGCGCTGCCAGGGGCTGCACCGTTCGGCGAAGTAGATGTCTACGCCGGTCGTGGTGGCTAGGTCCTGGTGGCGGGCCATCTCAGTGCCTTGGTCCCAGGTCAGGGTGCGCTATAGGTGTGGTGGCAATGACGCGAAAGCGAGGGTGGCTGCGGCCCTGACGGTCTCGGAGGTGTGATCGACCGGGAGGTTCACCACGATCCCGTGCTGGGTCTTGCGTTCCCGCAGAGTCATCATTGCCGAGCGGCAGCGCAGGCCAAGAATGAGATCTCCTTCCCAGTGCCCGGCCTGTTCCTTGGTATCGACTTCGGCCGCGCGCTGGTCGATCTTTGTCATGTCCTGTACGGCTCCGCCGTGCCCGGAGCGGTGCAGCCAGCGTGACTTACGGATTTGTCGGCCCGTGCGCAGCTTGCGGCAATAGAACTTGTTCAGTCCCTTGCCGCCGGGCACCAGTAGCGCCCGGTACATCGTCTCCAGACACAGCCTCATTGTGGTGTCCTCGGGGTAGGTGAGGCGCAGCCATCCGCTGATCTTATCCGGTGACCAGCAGCGATTGAGTTTGCGCTGCACCAGCACGCGCAGGGTGGGACTGGCTACCAGCTTGTGGTCCTTGGGTCGGCAACGTTGCTGCGCGGCAGCGTGATCAGCACCGTGCGGTAGGTATCGCCCCTGGGCGTCGCGGTGACGGTCCACTTCACGTTTGATCGTTGAGGGACTACGGCCGAGGTCGGCGGCGATGGTGCGTAGTGAGCAGTCCAGGCGTAACAGATCGGCGATCTGGAGCCGCTCGCGCAGACACAGATACCGCCCCGCGGGCGCCTTAGACGAGGATGAAGGGACCGTCTGTTGATAGTGGCGGGCGCGGATCCGCGTCCCAGTTTTGCGATGCATACCCAAGATCTTGCAGGCCCCGGTGTTCGTTAGCTCGGAGCCCACCAACTCCCAGTAGCGGGTCTCGCGTACCTGGCGGTCCGATCGAGGCGCCCGAGCGCGTAGCAATTCCTCGGCATGTCGCGCCGAGTCGCGCACCGCCCGCCGCTGGGCGGTTTCCCGATCACCGTCGGGCACTCTCGCGTGCCCGACGGTGCTGCACCTCCCACACCTTCGCGTGTTCAGGGGGCACCCTCAGTTTGCGGGCCCCGGTACGTGCGCCTGAGGAAGCACTCCCAGAAGTCATCCTCGGCCCGGGCCTGCACACGCAAGTGATGACGTCGCCCGCCACCGGGGTATTGCTGGTCCCAGCGCGCAATCAGCGCAGAGAAGTAGCCCAACGCGATCTGCGCGTCCTCCACGCTCAAACCCCGTTCGCGCAGTACCAGGAACGACTCTCGCAGCCACCGATACCCGGTCTCCTTACCGACCCCAGCGCCCGGGCCGAGCGTTTAAGACCGCGCCTTCCTTCACCGCAGCCAAAAACCGAAGCCCTGCAGCAGATTCCCGTCCTAAATGCATCAACAACCGCCTTCATATGAGGGCGTTGCGTCGATCGATAGAACCGGGGGGGCGCTAACTGAGACACGACGCAGGCACCCGAAGCCGATCAATGTCGTCGTTTCAACCCTCTGAGCCGCTGATGCTCTGTTCGGTGACGAGTCTTTACCAGCATCTCAGGCCGCGGACTTTTGGTGCGCCTAGATGTGACCGCAACTCTGCTTAGCGCAACCTTGCGCCGCGAGTCAGCGCGTCGAGGACCGAGGCGGCGGCTCGACCGGTGCCATAGGGCGCGGCGTCGGTCGGGGTCGGGGTCACGCGTGAGGCGGCTGCGGCCAGTGCAGGGCCGGGCTCGACCAGCACGTTCCAACCCAACTCCACGGTCTCGACCCACTCGGTCTCGGTCCGGACGGTGGTGCACGGCACCCGCAGCACGAAGGCCTCTTTCTGCAGACCGCCAGAGTCGGTGATGACCCCGCGAGAGGCAGACACCGCAGCCACCAGATCGGGATAGGCCAGCGGGTCGTGGCTGACCAACGACCCCACATCCAGCGGTATGCCGTGTTGTGCGGCTCGCGCTCGGACCCTCGGGTGCGCGAGCAGCACGACGGGATGATCCACCTTGGACAGCGCCTCGACGATCGCTGCCAGTCGCCCGTAGTCGTTGGTGTTTTCGGCGCGGTGGATGGTCGCGACGGAGAAGCCGCCAGGCTGCATACCCAATCGCGTCAGCACGGCCTCGGAGTCCGCCGAAGCGCGGACCTTCATCAGCACATCCACCATCACGTCGCCGACGTGGGCCGAGCGCGAAGACAAGCCCTCACGGGCCAAGTGATCCATCGCCACCTGAGTCGGCGCCAACAACAGGTCAGCCGCGTGGTCGGTCAGGACCCGGTTGTGCTCCTCGGGCATGGCCCGATTGAACGAGCGCAGCCCGGCCTCAAGGTGGGCCACCGGCAGGTGCATCTTTACCGCTGACAAGGTGCCGGCCAAGGTCGAGTTGGTGTCGCCGTACACCAGCACCCAGTCCGGGCGCTGCGCGGTGAGCACTTCGTCCATTCGGCCCAAGATCGCCCCGGTCTGCTGCCCGTGAGTGCCGCTGCCGACGTTGAGGTGGACCGCGGGGTCGGGGATGCCAAGGTCGGCAAAAAACACATCGGAGAGCATGGGGTCGTAGTGCTGGCCGGTGTGCACGATCACGTGCTCGACGCCGCGCCGCTCACACTCGGCCGCAATGGGCGCCAGTTTCACGAACTGAGGGCGGGCCCCGACCACACTAACGATTCGCAACGTGAGCCCCAGATGCCATGGCGATACCCTACGGCTCATGCGAGTTTTGGTGGTGACGACGTGGCTACCGACTGCTTCGCATCCCTCAACCGGTTCGTTCGTGGTCAAAGATGCGCGAGCGATAGCCGATCTCGGTCACGAAGTGGCCCTCATTCACCTTGTCCCACCCGGTCAGTTGGGGGCGCCCGGAGCGCTGGGACTGGCGGGGGAGTCGCCGACCATCGAGGGCCTGCCCGTCAACCGAATCGTCATGTCGACCACCAACACGCGTCAAATCGCTGCGGCGACGACTCGCTTGGCTCGGTGGAGTCTGGGAGCGGACGTCGTGCACACTATGGCGTTCTCCACCCTGCTGCCCTTCGCGCTCTGGCGTCCGTACGCGCCTTGGGTGCACACCGAGCACTGGTCCGGGCTGACTGCGCCACATCTGCTTCCCACGTCGTGGAGGGTGGCCCTGCCGGCGCTGAAACCGTTGCAAACCCGCCCCGACGTGACCACCGCCGTGTGTGACTACTTGGCCGCGCCCATCCGTGCGGTCCGGGGCGCCGACCCCACCGTCATCGTGCCGTGCATTGTGCCGCGACCGGACTCGCTGGCCCCCCGACGCGAGCGCTTAGATGAGATAGCGCTGGTCAGTGTCGGCGGGTTGATAGAGCGCAAGGATCCGCTGATGGCCGTCGAGACGGTGGCCGAGTTACGACGTCGAGGTGTGCGGGCCGTACTGCGCTTTGTGGGCGAAGGTCCGCAGCGGGACGCGATCACTGCGCGCGCCGCTGACCTCGACGTCGCGGATCGGGTCACCCTCGTGGGCACGCTTGAACGGTCCGGTGTGTTGGACGAACTGGCGCAGGCTGACGTGTTCTTTGGGCCCACCCGTGGCGACAATTTCTTTGTCTCCTGCGCTGAAGCGGTGCTGTCTGGGCGCCCTGTGGTCGTCGGATCGACCGGAGGCCAAAGCGAGTATCTCGACTCGCGCGTCGGAATCTGCGTGAACGAGCACACCCCGACGGCGTATGCCGACGCGATTCAGCGTGTGCTTAACCAGGTTGAAGGCATGAGCGCCGAAGAGATCAGTTCCACCATCGGCGGTGCCTTCAGCGCGACAGAGGTGGCTGCCGGATACGACCAGGCCTATGACCTTGCGGCGGTCCAACCTCGTCGGGGTGCCCGTCTTCGCGCGCACCGTCGAGCGCAGCGCACTGCCGACGAATGAAGCCCGTCGATATTGTGAAGTCCTTCGAGCCCGTGAAGTCCTTCGATTCCGTCAAGCCCGTTGATGTCGTCATCGCGGTCCACACCCCTACCCGGCCCATCGCTCGCGCGGTGGCCAGTGTGCTGGAGGGCAACGGTGAGCACGCCCAAGTCACGGTGGTCTGCCACAACGTCGACGTGGCGAGCATCAAGAGCGAGTTTGGGCCCGAGCGTCGCACCCAGGTGAGGTGGATAAGCCATGACGACGGTTTGTCGAGCGCATCGGGACCGTTCAACGCGGGGATGAAGGCTTCCGCGGCGCAGTTCGTCTCGATCATGGGCTCGGACGACACGTTGGAACCGGGCGCCGTCGCATCGTGGTTGGGGCTGGCTCACGCAACGGGTGCGGATTGCGTGATGACGCGCTTGGCTATCGGTTCGCAGCGACGTCGCGTGCCGACTCCACCGGTCAGAGCTTTTTCAGCGAGAAGACTGATCGCGAATCCCGTTCGAGACCGTCTGAGCTATCGCAGCGCACCGCTGGGTTTGGTGTCGGCGTCGGCCCGCGAGCGACTGGGCGCCGAGCTGGTTGAGGGTATGCCGGTGGGCGGCGACGTCGCTTACGTCACCCGCTTGTGGTGTGAGACGAAGGTGGCGGTGGACCGCAGGGGTCCGGCATACGTCATTGGCGAGGATGCGCGCGATCGGGTGACCTACGCCCCTCGGCCCATCGAGATTGAGTTGGGCTTCCTGAAGCACCTGATAACCCAGGAGTGGTTTGCCGCATACCCCGCCTCCGTCCGCACCGCGGTGGCCACCAAACTCTTGCGTATTCACCTCTTCGGGGCAGTGTTCCATCGTGGTGACCCCTCGTGGTGGACCTCAGCTGAACGCGAAGCCCTCGCTGCGGTCACCACCGAGTTGCTGGACATCGCTCTTCACGCTGCAGATCCCCTCTCGATTGCTGATCATCGGCTGCTGGATGCGATGCGGGACGTCGACATGAGCGCCGACGTACTCGTTCAGCGGGCCGCGGAGCGTCGCCGGCACGGCCGTCCGCAGACGGTGATCCCGCAGCACCTGCGCTATCTCGGCCATCGCGAAGCTCCGCCGAGGTTCATGGCTGCATCGTGGTTGGCCAGCCGCTGACCCTGTCTCAGGGTGTGACCAGGGGGGCCCTGATACGTCCGGCGGCGATTAAGTGGGAGGCTAGGCGCCATGATCACCGTCCAATCGCTCACCAAGACGTACGGCTCGTTCAAGGCCGTCGACGACGTCACCTTCACCGCCGAGTCCGGGCGCGTCACCGGTTTCCTCGGCCCCAACGGTGCCGGCAAATCGACCAGCATGCGGGTCATGGTCGGCCTGACCCCAGCCACATCGGGATCGGTGCAGGTCAACGGGGGCACATTCGCCGAGATGCCGAACCCGGGCCGCGTCGTCGGCGTGTTGCTAGACGCCTCCGCGCAGCACGCGGGTCGGACAGGCCGCGAGGTTTTGACTATCGCCCAGCGCACCATGGGTCTGCCGAAGAGCAGCGTCGACGCCATGCTTGAGCGCGTGAGCCTGTCTTCGGAGGAGGCCAGTCGCCGAGTGCGCAACTACTCCTTGGGGATGCGCCAACGCCTCGGGATTGCGGCCGCTCTCATCGGTGACCCGACGACGCTCATCCTGGACGAACCGGCCAACGGTCTGGACCCGGCCGGAATCCGTTGGATGCGTGACCTCCTACGGGGGTATGCCGACGCGGGCGGGACCGTGCTGCTGTCCTCACACCTTTTGCACGAGATCGAAGTGATTGCCGACGACCTGGTGGTCATCGGTCGGGGTAAAATCGTGGCCCAGGGCACCAAAGACGAGTTGCTGGCCGGGGCTGGCACGGTCGTGCGCACGCCGCGGCCGGAAGTATTGGCCGCGGCGCTCAAAGAAGCTGATCTGACTTTCACGACGATGGGGGAGAACGGGCTGCGGGTCGATGCCACTGCCGCGGTGGTGGGCGAGATTTCGCTGTACGCCGGCGTTGCCCTGACTGAGCTTGGTGCCGCCGACGGTGCCGGGTTGGAAGAGATGTTCCTCGAGCTCACGGCCGAGACCGCACGCGAAGGAGTCGCCGCATGAGTGCCACGTCCACTGCGACCTATCTGGAGAAGAACACCGCAGGAACGCCTGCCTCGTCGAGGTCCGACATCAAGGCCATCCCGATGACCCGTTTGATCGCGGTCGAGTTGACCAAGATGTTCGACACCCGGGCTGGCTTCTGGTTGGTCATGTCGGTGGGCATCTTGGCTGTGTTGGCAACGATCTCCGTGATCGCCTTTGCTCCGGATGAAGTCATCGCCTACAACACCTTTTCGGCCGCGATCGGCATACCCATCGCCGTTTTGCTGCCCGTTATCGCCATCTTGTCGGTGACGAGCGAATACGGTCAGCGGACTGCGCTGACGACGTACGCGTTAGTGCCTCGACGTGGCCGGATCATTGCTGCGAAGGCCGCTGCGGCGCTCGTTATTGGTATTGCTGGCGTTGCAATTTCTTTGGCAGTCGGCGCGTTAGGCAACATGGTTGGCTCCTCGATCAAGGGGGTTGACGCGGTGTGGGACGCATCATTGCCCTCGGTGTCGTATGTCCTGCTCGGCAACCTGCTGGGGATGGCCATCGGCTTCATGCTGGCCGTGCTGATCCGGAATACACCAGGCGCGATTGTGGCCTACTTCGTGTATTCGTTTGTGCTGCCCACGATCTTCGGGGCGCTCGCCGCCTTCCAGCAGTGGTTTGCCGATCTGCAGCCGTGGGTGGATGTCAACTACGCGATCGGCTTGCTCTACCAAGATCTGATGACGTCGCAGGCGTGGCAGCAACTCGGAGTCACAACGCTGATCTGGGTCTTCATCCCCCTGGTCATTGGCCTCCGGTTTGTCATGCGCGCCGAAGTGAAGTGACGGTCCACAACCCACCGGAATCTTCTGCGCCACCCCACCCGAAACGGTAAAATCGAACACACGTTCCAGACTTCCTCGAGCGGGTGATGCCCCGCGGGGGTGAGTGGCGTGGCTGCACCGCGCGAGCCAGAGATCAATCACGAGGGATCTGCTGGGTTGTTTGCTCGTCGTGGTTCCGGTCACACGTTCACCGGGCAGATGTTGACGCCCGGCCAGGTGCGCCGGATGGCCTGTGAAGCCGACCACCCCAGGTCAGCTCAAGAAGCTTTGGCTCAGGGAGCGCGGGGGCACGTGTCCCGGTTGCAGCGTGCCGAATACCTGATGTGATGCCCATCACATCGACCGGTGGAGGAGAAATGGCCGCACCGACATCGACAACCTCGCGCTCCTGTGCGGCAGACACCACACGATCGTCTACGAGCGAGAACTCACGGCGAGGTTCGATAACAACACTTCCGGCTCGAGTCGGCCCGGTGACCATTCCCCAACATGGCACATGTAGGCAGCCTGCCCCCGCCCGGTCCCAGTGACCGGGCAGTGAGGCATGCCTTCGGGCGCAGTACTGAACCGATACCGGGGATTTGGCAGGACAAGCACGTATCCTCAGCCCCGCGGTGTCGTGAGCGCCGCCCCTTTTCGATTCAGTCCACAGCCAGGGTAGGAGCAGTATGCAGATCGCGGTCGTCGCGCTAGGCAAAATCGGGTTGCCATTGGCGGTGCAGTTTGCCGACGCTGGGCACAATGTCATCGGGGTCGACGTGAACCCGATCGTCGTGGACCTCATCAACCGCGGCCTCGAGCCCTTCCCTGGCGAGGCGCATCTGGCCGAGAAGCTGGCCGAGCTCGTGCCGGCCGGCCGGTTGAGGGCCACCGTTGACTACGCCGAAGCGATCCCGACCGCGGACGCCGTCGTGCTCGTGGTGCCGCTCTTCGTCGGCGAAGAGACCGGCCAGCCCGACTTCGGCTGGATGGACGGCGCGACCCAAAGCCTGGCTGAGCAGCTCAGCCCCGGCACGCTCATCTCCTACGAGACGACGCTGCCGGTCGGCACCACGCGCAACCGATGGAAGCCGATGATCGAGTCGATCTCCGGCCTCACTGAAGGCGCCGACGACGGTTTCCACCTCGTCTTTTCGCCAGAGCGCGTGCTCACCGGACGCGTCTTCGCCGACCTGCGCCGCTACCCGAAGTTGGTCGGTGGCCTGAACGCCGAAGGCACCAAGCGAGCCATCGAGTTCTACAACGACGTGCTGACCTTCGACGAGCGCCCCGACCTCCCGCGCCCCAACGGTGTCTGGGACATGGGCAGCGCTGAAGCCTCCGAGATGGCCAAACTCGCCGAGACGACATACCGAGACGTGAATATTGGCCTTGCCAATCAGTACGCCCGCTTCGCCGATCAGGTCGGCATTGACGTCCAGCGCGTCATTGAGGCGTGTAACTCCCAGCCTTACAGCCATATCCACAACCCCGGGATCGCCGTCGGTGGCCACTGCATCCCGGTCTATCCGAGGCTCTACCTCTCAACGGACCCGGACGCCACGGTCGTGCGCAGTGCACGGGCGGCGAACGCAGCCATGCCCGAGTACGCCGTCGCCCGTGCCGAAGAACTCCTCGGGTCACTGAGTGGTCTGCGAGTAGCAGTGCTAGGCGCTTCCTACCGCGGCGGCGTCAAAGAAACGGCGTTCTCCGGAATCTTCGGCACCGTCGCTGCTTTGGCATCCCGCAGCGCGCACGTCACCGTCCACGACCCGATGTATGCCGACGCCGAGCTGAGCGCCTTCGGTTGGGCACCGCACCACCTAGGCGACCCCGTGGACGTTGTGATTGTCCAAGCCGACCACAAGGAATACGCGGCCCTCACACCAGCCGACCTGCCCGGCGTGCGGCTACTGGTCGATGGGCGTCGCATCACTGACCCTGCCGAGTTCGCTGGTGTCCCGCGCATCACGATCGGCGGCGGCACCGCCTCGCTATGACTGAGAGCTCCATATGACGGGCAGTGCCATGGAGGGTAGTTCGTGGCTCGCCATCCTCCCGGGCATCTTCGCGATGGCGGCGGTCTTCACGCTTCCCGGCTTCGCGGTGCTCCGAGCGCTCGGTGTCCGCGGACTTGTCGCGTGGGGCGCGGCGCCGGGGATGACCGCTGGAATGGCGGGCATCGGAGCTGTTTTGCTGCAATGGGCAGGCGTCCCGTGGTCGCTCGCCTCGTTTGTCTTGAGCTCAGTCGTCGCGGTCGTCGTCGCGATCGGCATCAGCGTAGCGCTAGGCACCCTTCGCAAACCTCCCGTGCGAGTGGCCGGGCAGCGCATCCTGGCTCGGCGCGAACGCGGCTGGCTGGCTGCAACCTGGGCGCTCGGCGGAGGACTGCTCGCGGGAGCCATGATGGCCGGCATGAAATCGGCCAATCAGCCGGCGCAAGCGTGGGATTCGGTGTACCACGTCAACGCCGTCTGGTTCATCAAAGAGACCGGCAACGGCTCGAGCCTGGGCGGCTTGGCCCCGATGTATGGCGACACCATCGCCCCCTACTACCCCAGCGTGTGGCATTCGTTGGTGGCGATCAGCCCTGGTTTTGAGTTCGTGACTCAGGCTGCCAACGCCTCGTCCATCGTGATCGGTTCTTTCATCTGGATCGGTGGCCTCGTCGCGCTGGCCCGCGTTGTGTGGCCCCATCAGGCGTTGCCCATGGTGTTAGTCCCCGTCTTGGCTACGACCTATGTGACGTTCCCCGCGATCGCTGTGTCGATGCTAGGCGTCTGGCCGTACGCCCTCAGCGTGGCGTGCATCCCCGGCACGTTGGCGTTGCTGGTGAGTGCCTTGCGCAAGGAGCTCGGCCCGCGCGTCCACACGGCATACGGAATCGGGGTGTTGGGCGCCAGCAGCGGGGTGATGCTGTCGCACGGTTCCGGATTGTTCTCGTTAGCCGTGCTGGCGATTCCGCTGGTCGCCGTGCTCATCGCTCGCCAGGCGGTGCGGTATTGGCGCCGGGGGCATCGCCTCAAAGTCGTCGCCACCCTGGTTGCTGCGACCTCGACCACTGTGGTGCTCAGTTGGCTCGTCCTGACGTCGGCGCCGGTTGCCTCCATCGTGAGTTACCAGCGCGGGGGCCAAAGCAGCTATCTGCCGGGGCTCGGCTCCCTTCTCATTGACCACCCGCTGATCTACGTCTACGACATCACCGCGGTCAACGCCGCGGGCACGGTCCTGATGCTCGCCGGGGTGGTCCTGTGTCTGCGCACCAAACACGCTCGATGGCTCATCGTTGCCCTACTCGCGACCGGCGTGCTGACTCTCCTAGCGGCCGGGCCACCGGACAATCCGGCCCGAGTGCTGGCAGGGTTTTGGTACACCCAAGCCTCGCGGATCAACCAGATATTGCTCATCCCTGTGCTCATGCTGGGCGCTGGGGGAGCAGCGTGGCTCGTCCGCTCGATTTCCACCTGGCGCCGCGTCCCCCTCACCGCGGCGGCTGCCGTGGTGGTGTTGGCGTTAGGGGCGCTGACCTTTGGCTTCCGCTGGCCGATGCAAACACAGGTCATGGCTTCGACGTATTCGGCCTGGCCGATTGCCTGGGGCACGATGCTCGAAGAGGACGAAATCGCCATGGTTGATCGGGCCGGGACGATTCTGCCCGACGACGCCGTCGTGCTGGGGGAGCCCACTGCTGGGTCGCCATATTTGTTGGCGCGCAGCGGGGTCGAGGTGGTCTATCCACAACTGACCCCCATTGCTGGATCGCCGGAGCGATTGTTGCTGGCCGAGGAATTCAACTCCTGGCAGTACGACCCGAAGGTCTGCGAAGCGGTGCGGTCGCTGGGTGTGACTCACGTGTATGCCGACGATCTGACCTTCGCCGAGGGTGGCAAGTGGCAGGAGGAAACGGCCGGGCTGCGGCGCATCCGCACCGACCTGCCAGGGTTTGAGCGTGTCGATTCCGGCGGCAAAGCCTCACTATGGCGCTTCACTGGTTGTGACCTGCGCTAGGAGTTCTTAACTCCATTGCTGGCGCGCTATGAGCACCTCTTTGAGCAGATCGGCTCGATCGCTGATGAGCCCATCGACGCCGAGATCGAGCAGAGCATTCATGGCAGGGGCCTCGTTCACCGTCCACACGTGCACGGGAAGCCCCGCTGTGTGGGCCGCGTCGACACTGGCCCGCGTGACGATGGGCACGCCATAACGCACAACAGGGAGCTGCAGTGCGTCCACTCCGCGCAGCGCCATATTCACCAGGGGGCGACCCATCTGCCGCGGGGCGGCAGACCCGATCCGAAAGTAGACCCCGGCCCCTTGGCCGGCTGAGGTAGTCACGGGGCGGCTGAGCCGCTGCAACACGGCCCGACGACGGCGATCCGAAAAGGAGCCGATACAGACCCGATCATGAGCGCTTGCCCGCTCGATGGCGGCCACGGTCGGCCCGATAGCGGAGTCACCCTTCACATCAATATTCAGCTGCAAATCAGGCCAGGTGTGCAGCAGTTCGTCCAGACGAGGAATCGGCTCCCGGCCAAGGATCCGCGCCTGAGCAACCTTGGACCACGGCAAATCGGCGATGACCCCCACCGAGTCGGTGATCCTATCCAGGCTCGGGTCATGCACCGCTAAGGCCACGCCGTCGCTGGTGGAGTGCACATCGGTTTCGACATACCGGTAGCCCAGACCGACCGCCGCCTCGAAGGCGACCATCGAATTTTCCAACCCCTCCAAGGAAAACCCCCGGTGGGCCATCGCCAACGGTCCCGGGTGGTCGAGGTACGGCGTCTGCACGACTCAGCCGCCAGGGCGAAAGGATGACCCCATGGAATCCAGGGCCCCTTCGGCCACCGGAATTTGGCCGTTTCTGGCGGCGACCACGAGCCGCGCGTGGTCGCGCTCGGTCTGGTCGGCATAGGCCAGAGCGAAGTCGCCCAGGGCGCGGTCAAGGCTGTCGCCTTTGCCGACGTACCCGGCGATCATGGATGCCCCGCTGGTGCGGGCATGCCCTTTGGCCAGCAGATGACCGACGATGCCGGCGTAGTCCGCCAACGAGCCGGCATCCATCGAATCCAGCGGCACGGTGCCCTTCATGTTGCGGAACTGGCGCACGTAGTACTGCCTGTTGTCGATCGTGGTCCAGCCTAAGAGTGGGTCACTCACTGTCTGCAGAGCCTGCTGATACTCCACGACGCGCTGCCCCTGGTGATCGTGCATCGCAGAATCGCCGTGAACGTACTTCGCCAACACCGACCGCCGCGCTTGCTTCAACTGCAAGAACACGACGTCGTCGTCACTCGAGCCTTCGAGCAGCGCGATGTAAGCCCGAAGCCCCACGCTGCCGACGCCCACGACTTTGTGCGCCACGTCCTGGATCGTGTAACCGCCTAACGCCCTGGACCAGTGAGGCGCCAGCGTTTCGAGGTAGCGGTCCAAGCCACTACCGATCAGCTCTGCCTTGCGGTCGGTAACGCGGCGGATGAGGGGTGGCTCTTCAACGATGCGACGCTCGCCGTCCTGCTCATGGGTGAACTTCGGGAGTACCCGGTCACTGGTCCTCCTTTTCGCCTTCTTGACCGACCGCTTGATCTCCTTGCGCAGCCCCTTCTCGGTGGCAGTTTCGTGAAGGCGGCCAACATCGAGGCGGTTGTAGGAGCGCATCAGCAGGGGTTCGTGCGCCAAGAACCGAACCTCATCTCGGTATGCCGCCACGCACGACTCCACAGCGCTGCGGCATTGCTCCTCAGAGAGACCGTTCTCGCGACCAGCCACCCAGATGCTGGCCGCGAGTCGGCGCAGGTCCCACTCCCAGGCACCTGGGTGTGATTCGTCGAAATCGTTTAAATCCAACACGAGCTCGCCCTCAGGAGAGCCGTAAAAACCGAAGTTGCCGAGGTGAGCGTCACCACAGACCACCGGTTGGATGCCTGTGCTGGCCATTGAGGCGACGTCCTCGGCCATGACTACGGCGGTTCCCCGCAAAAAGCCGTACGGCGAAGAAATCATCCGCCCCACCCGCACCGGAATGAGTTCGTCCACCCGGCCTCGGTGAGAGGCGTTGAGCAAGGTGATGGGGTCGGGTCGATCGGCGGGAGGCTCCCAGGCGGCCATCGCTTGGCGCGGGACGCTCTTACGGATCGCTTTGCCCATGGCAGTGCGTTCCTCGCGCGAAGTCGGTCGTTGCCGTAGCGAGCTGAAAGACGAACTATCGGCGCTGGCCAGCACCTTGTGGCCGGCGGTTGTTGAACTCACGCAGTCCTCCTTGAGGCGCCTTGTGGACAGCGACGGGAAATCGCTTGCCAAACCTACCGCCGCAACGCCACCGCAGCGCGACCTTGGCGTAGTTCGCGTGCCTTGTGCGGTGCAGTATCGGCTGCGATGTGGGGAGAGCGTCGTGCTCTCTGACCTAGCGCCGACGCCACGACCCGGGAGCCGGCGGCAGCGGGCTGGGATCGCCGATGTCACCGAAGGGCCGGGCACTGGCCGTCCGGCGAGCCGTGATTGCCGCCGATCGCCACCCCGTCGGGAACGGCGCCGAAGCCGCTCGTCGCTGGAGCACCTGCTCGGGCAGCGGCACGTCGCTGGCCACCAACACCACGTTGCCAAAGCGTTTGCCCTTGAACACCTCGTGCAGCGCCAGCATCCCAACGTGCGGCAGCGCCTGGGCCACCGTGGCAGCCACCCGGTGGGCGTGCGCCAGACCGGGCTCATCAGCCAGATTCATCGCAAGCACACCGCCCGAGCGCAGCACCCGCGCAACGTGCTGGGCACACGACGTACCGGTCAACGAGGCAGGGACCTGGCCGTCGGTGAAGGCGTCGATGACCACCACATCTGCGCTGTCGTCGCGAAGCGCGGCAAGCCCTTCGCCGCCGGCGACCGCCCGCACCTTGATCCGGTGCCTCCGAGGCAGCGGGATCTCGGTGCGCACTGCGTCGGTCAAGGCCGCGTCGGGCTCGAGCACGATCTGCGGTGAGCCCGGCCGGGTGTGCTCGACGTACCTGGGCAAGGTCAGCCCGGCACCACCCACGTGCGTGACCACCAACGGCCCAGCGGGCAGCGCGTCAAGCACGATCGCGAGGTGCTGCATGTATTCGAACGACAACAACCCGGGATCGTGAAGGTTCACATACGACTGCGCGTGCCCGTCGAGCAGCACCGTGACGCCGCCGCTCTCGTCGTGCTCAAACGAAAATGTGCTCAACGGAGAACGCGGGTGAAGGCTTAGATGTCGCGGAAGGTCTGGATGCCGGCGCCGAGTGCGTTCAATCGGGCCGCAAGGTCTTCGTAACCGCGGTTGATGACGTAGACGTTGCGCAACACCGAAACCCCGGGGGCCGCGAGCATGGCCAACAAGATAACCACCCCGGGGCGCAAGGCCGGCGGACACATGATCTCGCCCGCACGCCACTTGGTAGGACCTTCGATCATGACGCGGTGAGGGTCCATCAGGTGCACCTTTGCCCCCAGCGTCGTGAGCTCAGTGAGGTAGATAGCCCGGTTCTCGTAGACCCAGTCGTGGATCATCGACGAGCCTTGCGCGCACGCCGCAATGATCGCGAAGAACGGCAGGTTGTCGATGTTCAGACCGGGAAAGGGCAGCGGGTGGATCTTGTCTAGCGGAGCGTGCAGCGGACCCTCGATGGTTTTTAGGTCGACAAGTCGGGTGTGACCGTTCGCTGAGGTGTATTCCTCAGTGAGCTCGTATTGCAATCCCATGGTGTCGAGGACGGCCAACTCGATTTCCATGAACTCGATCGGCACCCGCTTGATGGTGATTTCGCTGCCGGTGACCACCGCAGCTGAGAGCAGGCTCATCGCTTCGATGGGGTCTTCAGAGGGGTTGTATTCGATGTCCATATTGATGTGCTCGACCCCGGTGACCTCCAGCGTGGTGGTGCCCAAGCCTTCGATCTTCACCCCCAGCGACTTCAGGAAGACGCACAGGTCCTGAACCATGTAGTTCGAGGACGCGTTGCGGATGACCGTCGTGCCGCTATGGCGCGCTGCAGCTAACAACACGTTCTCGGTGACCGTGTCGCCGCGCTCGGTGAGCACGATCGGCTTCTGCGGCCAACGGTCGTTGTCGATCGAGGCCTGGTAGGCGCCTTCGGTGGCGACGACATTCACACCGAACTGGCGAAGGGCGATCATGTGCGGCTCAACGGTGCGTGTCCCGAGGTCGCAACCGCCGGCATACGGCAGCTCGAATTCGTCGAGCTCGTGCATCAACGGTCCTAAGAACATGATGATCGTGCGCGTCCGGCGCGCGGCGGCCTCATCGATGCCCGAAAGGTCGATGGTGGCGGGCGGCACGATCTCGAGGTCAGAGCTGTCCGGCAGCCAACGGATCTTGAAGCCGATGCTGGTCAGCACCTCGATGATCCGGTTGACCTCTTCGATGCGCGCCAGGTTGCGCAAGGTGGTGCGACCCTTATTGAGCAACGAGGCGCACAGCAAGGCCACTGCGGCGTTCTTGGAGGTGCGCACGTCGATCTCACCAGACAACTTCACCCCGCCGGTGATCCGCAAGTTCTGTGGGACAGCTGAACCGACCGAAACGATCTCGGAGTCAAGGCTTTCGCCGATACGAGCGAGCATCTCCAACGAGAGGTTTTGCTTTCCCTGCTCGATGCGAGCAATGGCGCTTTGACTGGTGCCGAGTAGCCCCGCGAGGTCGGATTGTGTCATCGACTTGTGACGGCGAGCATCACGAATAAGGGTGCCGATGCGGGACAAGTATGGCTCAGTCATAGGGAAGACCCTAAATCACATATGAGATATCGCGAAGCCTTCGTGGCGTGTCAGTCCGTTGTCGTTGAATCGGCAAGTGCCTGTGCTACGACGGGGGAGACCAGCTCGCACTGCCACGCTCGAGCGCCAAAAAAAGTCAGGGCCTGTGACACGCTATCGACGTCGCCTGGATTGGGTGGATCCCACAACACACGCCGCAACGTGTCGGGGGTGACCAGGTTTTCTACGGGTATGTCGTGCTGCAGAGAGAGCTCGGCCATCAACGGCTTTGCGGCCAGCAAGCGCTGCGAAGCCTCGGGGTTGCGGTCAGCCCACGAGCGCGGTGGCGGGATGCCTTGCGACTCGCCGCGTAGCGGGGGCAGTTCGTCGTCGCTGAGTTGCGCAGCGTCGTTGATGGCCTGCAGCCACTGCGTTTGATAGCGCCGCACGCCCTGCTGGGCTCGGCGTGCTCGTGAGTGGCTCTTGTCCGGGCTGGGGTTGGCCAGTGCCGCCGGCGTGCGCGGCGAGCGCGTGGCCATATCAAGCAGCGTGGACTCGGGCACGATGCGACCGGGCGAGACGTCGCGCTCTTGGGCGATCGCTTCACGCGCCAGCCACACGGCCCGCAGCGTGCCGAGGGCCCTGCGGGTGCGCAGTTTGGTGGCGCCGCTGACCCGCCGCCACGGGTCGGTCTTTGCCTTTGGGCCTGTGAATGACGTCAACGCGGCAAACTCTTCGCGGGCCCAGTCGAGCTTGCCTTGCTCGCGCAGGTCACGCTCCATCCGATCGCGCAGCGGAATCAAGAGCTCCACGTCGAGGACGGCATACAACAACCAGGGGGTAGGCAGCGGCCTGGTGGACCAATCCACAGCCGAGTGCTCTTTGGCCAGGGTGACCCCGAGGTAGTACTCCAGCACCGCCGACAATCCGGCGCGCGGTAGGCCAGCCAGGCGAGCGCCAAGCTCGGTGTCGAAGAGCAGACGGGGGCGCAGGCCTAACTCGGCCAGACAGGGGATGTCCTGAGTGGCTGCGTGCAGCACCCATTCGACGTCGGCGAGCACGGCGTCCAACTCGGATAGGTCGGGGCAGCCCACCGGGTCGATCAGGTGGGAGCCACTGCCTTCGCGGCGTAATTGCACCAGATAGGCGTCTTGACCGTATCGATAGCCTGAGGCCCGCTCCGCGTCGATAGCGACGGGCCCAGTGCCGCCGGCAAGTGAGGAGATGACGTTGGCGAGGCCGCGCGCATCGGCGACGACATCGGGCACACCGTCGCCGGGAGCATCAAGGGCGACGAACTCATCAACCTCGACGAACGCATCAACCTCGACGTGCTCGTCGTTCTCCTCAGGCGCGCCAACCTTGTTGGGGACCTCGAGTTTGTCAGGCGCATCGCTGCGATGAGGTGAATCACTCACGGGTCAGCGGCGAATCCCGGGCAGCGCCACGACGCCTTCAGGCAACGGCGGCAGGCCGGCGATCGTGCACAACAGATCACCCCAGGCTTGGACGTGCGCAGCAACATCGCTGGAGGTGTCCAGCAGGGGGGTCCACGACGCGCGGATCTCAAGTTCGACAGTGGGCTCACGCTCGGCCAACGCGCCAAAACTCTGCGACGTCACGCTGGTCACGGTGCCCGCTTGCGCAGCCCAAGACACATTGCGAGTCTCCAGGGCCTCGGTCAACCAGGACCAACCGACCTCTCCCGCCATCGGGTCGGGCCCGACTTCGGGCTCCATGGTGGTTTTGGCGTAGGTCACCGCGCGCCACGCACCACCCCAAGGCTCGGGCTCGCTCGGGTCGAAAAGCAACACGAACCGGCCAACCCCGATGGGCTCATCCTCCGGGCCGTGGCTGGGGATGACTTCTCCGGCCAAGGCCACGGCGTGCGGGGATAGTCGGGTCGGTGCGGGTACCTCTTCGATCAGGACTTCAGGGCGCATAACCGCAGCACGCAAAGCGCCCAGGGCCGCGTTAAAGGCAGCAGCGTCACGCGACGCGTCAGGGTCGGCTGCGGGGGGACGCCCGGCCGGTATGAGGCTTACCACCTCTGCAGCGTAGGCGCACCTGGGCGTGACATCGCGGATCAAAACGCCGGTCACTGCCCTGTGCCTGCGACGTGGGGAACTCGCGTGGCCCGGTGTGCAGGCTCATGCGAGGATCGATCCGTGACGAATCCGGACCTCGCTGAGCTCAATATCCACGTAAACACCCCCGAACCCAATGACACGCCGACCACAACCCTCACCGCCCACAGTGCGCTCGTCAGGGCCGCCCGGTGCGAGCAGACACCGCATACCCCGGTGTGGTTTATGCGTCAGGCGGGGCGATCATTGCCCGAATATCGCGCCCTGCGCGAAGGCACCGCCATGTTGGCCGCCTGCCGCACCCCCGACCTGGTCACCGAGATCACCCTGCAACCGGTGCGCCGCCACGGCGTTGACGCTGCCATCTTTTTCAGCGACATCGTGGTGCCCGTGCAGGCAGTCGGAGTGGACCTCGACATCGTCCCCGGCGTCGGGCCAGTGGTCGCCAACCCCATCGCGACCAGCAGCGACCTCGACCGGTTGCCTGAGCTCACGCCTGACATGGTCAGCGACATTGACACCTCTGTGCGTCAACTCGTGGCTGAGCTGGGTCAGACGCCGCTGATCGGTTTTGCCGGGGCGCCGTTCACCCTGGCCTCATACCTCATCGAGGGTGGCCCCTCTAAAAATCACGTCGCCACGAAGGCGCTGATGCACGGGGACCCGCAGCTATGGCACGCCTTGTGCTCACGGTTGGCGCAGATCTCTGCACAGTTCCTCGCGGTGCAGATCGGTGCTGGAGCGAGCGCGGTGCAATTGTTCGATTCCTGGGCCGGGTTCTTGTCGAGGCGGGATTACCTCGAGTTCGTTGAGCCGCACAGTCGGGCCGTGTTGGCCTCGTTAGAAAAGACCGGCGTGCCGCGCATCCACTTTGGCGTGGGCACTGGCGAATTGCTGGTCGATATGGCGCAGGCCGGCGCCGAAGTTATCGGCGTCGACTACCGGATGGACCTGCCCGGGGCGATCGCCCGAACGCAAGGCAAGTATGCCGTTCAGGGCAACTTGGACCCTGCGTTGCTTTTTGCGCCTTGGGATGCGCTCGAGCGGGAAGTGCGCCGCATCCTCGACGAAGGGCGCGCGGCGCCTGGGCACATCTTCAACCTGGGTCATGGGGTTCTGCCAGAGACTGATCCGGATGTGCTGACCCGGGTGGTCAGTTTGGTGCACAGCACATCTACGGTGTGACATAGGACACATTGAGGTGTCTAGTCGGTACCCTAGGAGGCTGACGGCATCTCGTCGTCGATACGAATCGACCGAACGAGAGGCCAGTCATGTCTGATCAGCCACCCCATGGGGACGGAGCGAAAGGGCCTGGTTCAGGTGCTTCGGCCCGTCAAAAGGCTGCGGACGCGGGTCGTAAGACCAAAGACGTCGTCGCCGAGATGAACTATCCGCACGGCATACACCCAGCGCTAGTCCCCGGGGTTTCCATAGAGGACCAGCGGGTGAGATACGGCACCGACAAAGTCGTCTTTGGGGTTACGGCGGCAGTGATCGTCTCCTTCATTACCTGGGGGATCTCCGACACCGAGGGCCTTAATTCAGCCTCAAGTTCGGCCCTGACCTGGGTGGTCAGCAACGTCGGTTGGCTCTTCAACATCTTTGCCATCCTTGCGGTGCTGTTCATGCTCATCGTCGGGTTCTCGCGTTTTGGCAAAATCAAACTGGGCTTGGACGACGAGAAGCCCGAATACACGCGCGCCTCATGGCTAGCCATGCTGTTCAGCGCCGGAATGGGTATTGGTCTGCTCTTCTTCGGCTCCTACGAGCCGATGACCTACTACCTCTCGCCGCCGCCTGGGACCGTCGAGCCGGAGACCCTCGAAGCGATGCACACGGCGCTGGCGCAGACGACCTACCACTGGGGTCTCAACGCTTGGGCGATGTACGCCGTCGTCGGCGGCGCTATCGCTTACGGCGCCTACCGTCGGGGTCGCGTTCCGCTGATGTCGAGCATCCTGGAGCCGCTCTTTGGCGCGAAGCACGCGCGCGGAGGCGCAGGCAAGGTCATCGACATTTTTGCCATCATCGCAACGCTGTTCGGCACCGCAGTCAGCCTGGGTATTGGCGCACTGCAGATTGGCCGAGGGGTCGAAATCGTCGCCGGTGTCGGCCCGTTGGGCAACGCCGCGATCATTGGGATCATCTGTGTGCTGACGGTCGCCTTTATCGCCTCGGCCGTCAGCGGCATCGGCAAGGGCATCCAATGGTTGTCGAACACCAACATGATCTTGGCGGTGCTGCTGGGTTTGTTCATCTTCATCGGCGGCCCGACTCTGTTTTTGCTCAACTTCATCCCCTCGGCGCTGATCGAGTACTTCAAGGACCTGCCGCAGATGCTGGGGCGCTCGTCTTCACGTGGCGACGAAGCCGCTGAGTTCGTCAACGCCTGGACGGTCTTCTACTGGGCCTGGTGGATCTCCTGGACACCCTTCGTGGGCATCTTCATCGCCCGGATTTCGCGAGGTCGCACGCTGCGCGAGTTTGTCACCGTCGTGCTGTTGGCCCCCACCCTGGTGTGTTTCCTGGCCTTCGCTATCTCTGGCGGCACGGCCATGAAGTTGCAGCAGGACGGCGTGGCCGATATCGGTGGTGCCGAATCGCCTCAAGACATGCTGTTCTTGATGTTGGATGCACTGCCCGCTAGTGGGATCACCTCGATAGTGGTGATGGTGATGCTGGCCGTGTTCTTCATTACTAGCGCTGATTCAGGCTCGTTGGTGATGGGTATGTTGTCGCAACGCGGTAAGGCCGTACCAGACACCCCCGTCATCATCTTCTGGGGTTTGTGTCTGACCGGGATCTCCATCGTGATGTTGTTGGTCGGTGGCGAAAACGCCCTCGATGGGCTGCAAAATCTGGTTATCGTGTCGGCCCTTCCGTTCGCTTTGGTGCTGTTCATGATGCTCTTCGCCTTCGCTAAGGACCTGAAGACTGACCCGATGATGATTCGTCACCGCTACAGCGAGCATGCGCTTGATGAGGCGGTCCAGGCCGGGGTGCGTGACCACGGTGACGAGTTTGCTATCTCGGTCGGTAGGGCTGCTGACGGCCGTGGCGCCGGAAACGACTTCGACTCCAGCTCTAAGGAATACACGCAGTGGTACCAGCGGCACGACGAGGACGGCAACGAGATCGATTACGAGTACGTGGGTGCTGTTTTCACTACTCCCGCATCGAAGGCTGTACACGAAGACGAAGCAATTCGGACCATGGTGGATGCCGAGGCGGAAGCAACTCGTGCGCCCATCCGTAGAATCGAGTAGGTGATTTGCTCCTACGTTGTCATCGGTGCCGGTATTTCGGGACTCGTGGCGGCGTGGGAGCTCGCTCGGCTCGAGCCAGGTGCATCGATCACCGTGCTCGAGGGCTCGCCGTCATTGGGCGGGAAGATCGCGTCCGTTGAGGTCGCTGGGGTGCGCGTCGATAGCGGCGCGGAGTCCATGCTGGCCCGACGGCCGGAGGCGCTGTCGTTAATCTCCGAACTGGGGCTTGGCGATGAGGTCGTACACCCCGCCGTCACACAGGCATCGATCGTGAGTAGAGGTCACCTCCACCCGATGCCCACGGGGACCATGATGGGCATCCCCAGTGATCCGGACACTTTGAGTCCGCTGCTGACCGACTCAGAAGTGGCCAGGGTGCGCAACGAGACGCTTAATGATCCCTCCAGCAGTGATATCTCAGTAGGTGACTTCATCAGTCAGCGACTAGGCCCAGCGGTCGTTGACCGACTGATCGAGCCGCTGCTCGGTGGGGTGTACGCCGGGCGCGCTCGCGAGATCTCCTTGGCTGCTGCCCTGCCCGCGATGCTGCCGGCATACCGAGACGGAACGTCGGTGATGCAGGTTGCTCGCGGTGCTCAGCCCGCCTCCGACGCGCCACGGCCGCCTGTCTTTTCCAGCCTGCGCGGCGGGGTGAATCAGCTGATCGCGGCGTTGGAACGCGCGCTCCTCGCCGAAGGGGTGACGATCCGCACGGGGGTCACCGCACGCGATGTTCGACGACGCTCCGCGTGGATCGGTGGAGGATTCGAAGTGGTCACCGGGCCGGTGCCGCAGCCCGAGGTCATCATGGCCGACCGGCTTATTGTGGCGGCCCCGTCAACGCCGACGGCCCGGCTGCTCTCCCAGATTGCCCCCGCGGCCTCGCGCCGGTTGCAGGAGATCGAAACCGCTTCGATGGCCATCGTGACGCTGGCTTTGCCTCTCAAGACGACGCCCACGTTCGGGGGCTCTGGACTATTGGTCCCACCTGTCGAGGGGCTGACCGCGAAGGCCGCCACTTTCAGCGGCAACAAATGGGCGTGGGTTGGCGAGGCGGGCACAGCCGCTGCTGAACCGGTCGTGGTGCTGCGAGCATCTCTGGGGCGGCATCGGGAGGAATCGGTTTTACACCGTGATGATGGCGACCTCGTCGCTGTGGTCCGTCAAGATCTCAGCGCGATTCTGGGGAAACACGTCCCGGAGGCGATCGACGCGCACGTGCAGCGCTGGGGTGGCGCCCTCCCGCAGTACGCGCCTGGTCACCGAGACCGGGTGGCAGCGGTCCGTGAGGCGGTCGCCCAGGTGCCTGGGCTCGCGGTGTGCGGGGCGACCTACGACGGCGTCGGCATACCGGCCTGTATCGCTTCGGCCCGGGCAGCTGCGGCGCAGGTTTGTCCCTCACACTAGGGACATGACCTCCATGGATCCCTCCGCTATCGATGCCCACGCGAAGCCCTCGGACGAGCGGGTCGAGCAGATCAACAGCGGCATCCAGTTCGCGATGTACTCAGTGTTTCGTTGTGCCACTCCGCTCGGACACTCAACAGAAAGCAATAAGTCGCGGGATGCGATGACCACTCAGGTGCACCACGTCGTCGAATCGCTGGCGGGCATGGGCGTGGTGACAAGGGGCTTCTACGATGTATCCGGCTTTCGGGCTGACGCCGACCTGATGATCTGGTGGCACGCTGATAACGTCGAAGGTCTCCAAAAGGCCTACCAACTTCTCCGTCGCACCGCCCTCGGGACTCATTTAGAGCCGGTGTGGTCACAAGTGGCGATGCACCGCCCGGCGGAGTTCAACAAGGGCCACGTGCCCGCATTCTTGGCCGGTGAAGAAGCCCGTGGCTACATCTGTGTCTACCCGTTCGTGCGCTCCTACGAGTGGTACCTCATGGAGGACGACGACCGCAGGGCCATGCTTAAAGAACACGGTATGGCGGCCCGCGACTACGGCGACGTCCGTGCCAACACGTTGTCGTCGTTCGCGCTCGGCGACTACGAATGGATCTTGGCCTTCGAAGCCGACCAGCTGCATCGGATTGTCGATTTAATGCGCGACCTGAGAAACACGCGTGCGCGTCTGCACGTGCGTGAGGAAGTGCCTTTCTACACCGGCCCGAAGGTCAGCATCGACCACTTCATCCTGAACGCACCGTAGCCACGCACAGCAAGGACGCAAAAGCGCTCCTCCGGTGGCCGGGGGAGCGCTTTCGTGTTCGTTACGCCATGCTAGACGCTACTCCGTCGGGGCCAGCGTCAGGCTGATCGAGTTGATGCAGTACCGCTGATCGGTGGGCGTGTCGTAGCCCTCACCGTCGAACACGTGGCCCAAGTGCGAGCCGCAGTTGCCGCAGCGGACCTCGGTGCGGGTGCGGCCAAAGGAGCGGTCCTTGACGTACTCGACGCGGTCCTCGGCCAACGGGGAGTAGAAAGACGGCCACCCGCAGTGGCTTTCGAACTTGGTGTCGCTGCGGAACAATTCGTAGCCGCAGGCACGGCAGTTGTAAGCGCCCTCAGTTGTGGTGTCGGTGTATTCGCCGACGAACGGGCGCTCGGTGCCAGCCTTGCGTAGCACGTCGTACTCGGCGGAGCTCAGTTGCTCGCGCCATTCCTTGTCGGGCTTAGAGATGGCATAGTCGTCGCGCTTCTTATCGCTCATATGCCCAACAACACTGCAAGCCGGGCACATCTTCCCGGTAGCGTGGCAAATATGGCCACGCCGGAGATGCTGACGTTGCCCGGTCCCGACGGCATCGAGCGCACCGTTCGCTTGAGCAGCCCCGACCGGGTGATCTGGCCTGCCACCGATGCCGGCGCGGCGATCACGAAAGCCGACCTGGCGGCATACATCGAAGCAGTGGGGCCCGCGTTGATCACCGGCATCGGAGATCGACCGATGACCTTGCAACGTTTCCCGAAGGGCATCACCGGGGAGGAGTTCTACTCCAAGAACCCGCCCAAGGGAGCGCCGGATTGGGTGCGCACGACCTCCTGTACCTACCCCTCTGGTCGCCAGCACGATCAGCTGGTCCTCGCCGAGGTGGCTGGGGCGGTTTGGGCGGTTCAGATGAACACGATCACCTTCCACCCATGGCCGGTTCGCACCGCCAATAACGATAACCCCGATGAGGTGCGGATCGACCTCGACCCCCAGCCGGGCCGCACCTTCGCCGAGGTTCTTGAGGTCGCAGTGGCGTTGCGTGAGCTGATGCTGGGATTAGGGCTGACACCTTTCGTAAAGACCACCGGCAATCGCGGCGTGCACATTCACGCCGCGATCACCCCGGAATGGGAGTTTCTGACGGTGCGTCACGCGGTGATCGGGATTGCCCGCGAGCTCGAGCGAGGTATGCCAACACTCGTCACTTCAGCTTGGTGGAAGGAAGAGCGGGGGGACAAGATTTTCGTCGATTTCAACCAAGCGTGCCGTGACCGCACCCTCGCTGCGGCCTACAGCCCCCGCCCGTTGCCTGGCGCGCCAGTGTCGACGCCCGTGTCGTGGGATGAGTTGGACGGCCTTGACCCGACCGCCTTCACCGTCCACACAGTCCCGGCCCGGCTGGCGCAGTGCGGCGACTTGTGGGCGGACCTTCATCACCAACCGAACGATCTCGGCCCCGCACTCGCGCTATGGGACGCAGATGTGGAGCGTGGCCTGGGGGAGATGGCGTTCCCGCCCGACTATCCAAAAATGCCTGGGGAGCCGCGGCGCGTGCAACCGAGCCGCAAACGCGACGACTGATGTGGAGGGACGCGGGTTTGTGAGGGTGCAGCAGCGCTCAGCATTCAGTGACGTTGACCGCTAAACCGCCCGTCGAGGTTTCCTTGTACTTCGCCGACATGTCCGCACCCGTGGTGCGCAGGGTGTCGACGCACTGATCAAGACTGACCCGATGGGTGCCGTCGCCTCGCATAGCCAACCGAGCCGCGGTGACGGCCTTCACCGCGCCGACGGCGTTGCGCTCGATGCACGGGATCTGCACGAGGCCGCCGACGGGATCGCAGGTCAGCCCTAAGTTGTGTTCAAGCCCGATCTCGGCGGCGTTTTCGACCTGCTCGGGGCTGCCCCCGAGCACTTCGCAGAGGCCAGCTGCGGCCATCGCGCACGCTGAGCCAACCTCGCCCTGGCACCCGACCTCAGCGCCCGATATCGAGGCGTGCTCCTTGATGATGATGCCGACGGCGGCCGCGGCCAGCAGGAATCTCACGATCCCTGCCTCGTTGGCGCCGGGAACGTACTGCCAGTAGTGGTGCAAGACAGCTGGAATGATGCCCGCTGCCCCGTTGGTGGGGGCGGTTACCACTCGCCCACCGGCCGCATTCTCTTCGTTGACCGCAATGGCGTGCAGTCCCAGCCAGTCCATCGCAGCCAACGTGTCGGAGCCGGTCGGGCTGCTGCGATGGGCCTCCATCAGGTCCTGATACAACCTCGGTGCACGGCGAGCCACCCTCAGCAATCCGGGCAAGAATCCCGATGCCGAGCAACCTGCGCGTACGCACTCCTGCATCACCGACCAGATGTGCAGCAAGGCGACTTCGGTCTCGTGACGGGGGCGTTGGGCGTCCTCATTGCGGGCCACCAGTTCAGCCACGCCGACCCCCTCGCGGGCACACAACTCCAACATCGCGGCGCCGGTATCGAAGTGCAGGGGTGGGGGTGGAGAGACGTTCAGCCGGTCAGCGTTGACGTCGGCCTCGTCGACGACGAACCCGCCCCCGACGCTATAGAGCACCTTGGTCATCAGCACGTGGGTGCTCTCGTCGTGTGCAGTGAAGCGCATTCCGTTGGGGTGACCCGGCAGGACTTGGTGTGGTCGCATGACCACGTCTTGGACGGCGTTGAACCGAATATCCCGTTGGCCAGCGAGGCGCAACGTGCCTTCGCGGCGCACCTGCTCGGCGCGGGCAATCATCCACTCGGGGTCCACCGTCTCAGGTGTTGCTGCCTCCAAGCCCATGAGCAAACCGCGATCGGTGCCGTGACCGACGCCAGTCGCGCCGAGAGAGCCGTAGAGCTCGACCTGCACTCGCTCCACCGCAGAAAGGAGCCCACGGCGTTCGAGGTCGCACGCGAAGGTCTTGGCGGCGCGCATCGGACCAACGGTGTGTGACGACGAGGGACCGATCCCGACGGTGAAGAGGTCCAAGGCGCTGAGCGTCATGAGTGAAGTCTGCCTGGTCCCGAGATCTCCCCAGAGCCTCGCTCTACGAATTCCACTGGCACGATCACCCGCTGGGGTGCGGAGGTGTCTCCATCGAGCCGCGCCCACAGCCGGGTGACGACCTGGCGGCCAATGATGTCGATGTCTTGGCGGATAACGCTCAGCGGTGGGTCGATCAGATCGGCCATGGGAAAGTCGTCAAAGCCCACGACCGCGACCGTATGACCGGCTCCCAGGCGTCGCAGCGCTCGAACGGCGCCGATCGAGATGACGTTTGACGTCGTGAAGAGCGCGGTCGGCGGTTGGGGTTGGGAAAGAAGATCGAGCACCGCGCTCTCGGCTTCTTCACGGTTGCGATTACCCACCCGGATGAGGTCGAGATCGACGCTGAGGCCGGCCTCGGTTAAGGCGGACTCGTAGCCGACCCGACGCATACGCGCAGTTTCGATCGCGTCTATGTCGGCGATCAGCGCGATGCGCGAGTGACCGTGGGCGATCAGGTGTTTAACGGCCACCCGAGCCCCGCCGACGTTGTCGACCGTCACCGAGTCCACGTCGATACCGTGCGGGAGTCTATCCACAAACACCATGGGCAGTCCTGCGCTTCGCTCGGAGAGCAAGTAGTCCTGGGTCGCGGTGGCGGGCATGATCACCAAGGCATCGACTCGGTGCCCGATAAGAGCGCGCACTTGGCTCCGCTCACGCTCGGGGTCCTCGTCCAGGAAGGCCGTCAACAAGGTGGCTCCACGATCGTGGGCGGCGGCTTCTAGGGCTCGCAAGAGGCTTGCTGAGAATCGATTGTCCACGTCCTGAATAAGCGCTCCGATCATTCCGGTGCGCCCCCCCGTTCTTCGCAGATTGCTAGCCGCGAAATTGTGTTGGTAGTGGAGTTTCTCGACGGTCTTGAGCACCTTTGCGCGCGTTCCCTCAGCAACCCCCGGCTCGTTGTTCACGACCCGCGACACCGTCTTGAGTCCGACTCCCGCGAGACGGGCGACATCGACCATCGTCGCCCGTGGGCTGGGAGTAAGGGTCCAATCGTGGCTCACTGCGCCATAGTCACCCTCAGCCGCAGAAAACGCAACCACCGGATGACATCCTTGTCAGAAAGTGGTGTCAATTTGCCGCTTTTGGTTGACGGACCGCTCAATGAGTGTCACGGTGTCAAATGACAAGGTTGTCTATCCGGGACAGCGTCGTCCAACAGGAGGCCCTCATGAGTTCACTTCCCACGATCCGTTCGCCCAAAGTCGCCGGCGTTGGCGCGACCCTTGCCCTAGCCTTGACTCTCGCTTCGTGTGGCGACGATGGTGGCAGGGAAGGGGGGAGTTCGACCGCAGGAGCCGACGAAGAAATCGGCGTCTCGCTGATCACCAAGAACTCGACCAATCCCTTCTTCGTCGCCATGCAAGAAGGCGCCCAGAAAGAAGCCGAGGCCTCGAACATCGACCTGACCTTGGCCGCGGGTAAGGAAGATGGCGACGAGACGTCGCAGATCCAGGCCATCGAAGAAGCCGTTGTGCGCCAAGACGCAGGCATTCTCATCACTCCCAACGGCCCTGGCGTGAACCCCGCCATCACCAAGGCCCGCGACGCGGGACTCTTCGTGATTGCCCTCGACACGCCGCCGGACCCCCCCGAGACCGTGGACATTACGTTCGCGACGGATAACTTCAAGGCTGGCGACCTGATCGGGCAATGGACCGCCGAGACGCTTGGTGGCGAGAAGGCGACCATCGCTTTGCTCGACGTATTCGACGACAAAATCGTTAGCGTTGACGTCAACCGTGACCAGGGTTTCCTGACCGGAATGGGCATCGACACCGCCGACGATGGGCGTAACGGTGATGAGGAGCCCACGGGCACCTACAGCGGCGGTGCAGGCGGCGACTACGAAATCGTATGTAACGAGCCCACCAACGGCGCTGAGGACCAGGGCCGGACCGCGATGGAAAACTGCCTGACGATCAACAGCGACATCAACGTGGTTTACGCGATCAACGAACCGGCCGCCATTGGAGCGAACAACGCGCTGCAGGCAGCGGGCATGGACGATGTCATCGTCGTCTCCGTCGATGGCGGTTGCGCAGGAGTGGATGCGGTCAAGAGCGGCATCATTTCGGCGACGGCACAGCAGTACCCGCTCGAGATGGCCACTAAGGGCGTTGACGCCATCAACACCATTGCCCGCGGCGGCGAAGCACCGCAGACCACTGAGGGCCTCGAATTCTTCGACACCGGCGTCAAGCTCGTGACCGATGCGCCCGTAGATGGCGTGGAGAGCATCGACACCACCGAAGGCACAGAACTGTGCTGGGGCTGACCACATGAGCACCTCAACCGCCACACCATCGACTGCGGCCAGCCTGGGTGGGCGACGACAGTCGCCAGTGCAACGGCTGCAGCATCTTCTTCACGCTCATCCGGCGCTGAGTCCAGCCCTAATCTTGGTGTTGACGTTCATCGTCTTCAGCATGCTCAACGGTCGCTTCGCCAGCGCGGCATCGTTGTCCCTGATGATTCAACAGACCGCGGTCATCGCCTGCTTGGCGGTCGGTCAGACGCTGATCATCCTGACGGCCGGTATTGACCTCTCGGTCGGTGCCATCGCCATTTTGTCGACGATGTTCTCGGCCACGATTGCCTATGAGAATGGTCTGCCCGGCTTCCTGGCGGTCATGATCGGACTTGCCGTTGGCACGCTATGTGGCGCGTTGAACGGATTCCTGGTCACCAGGGTCAACCTGCCGCCCTTCATCGTGACGCTAGGGACATTAAGCATTTTCACCGCCATAGCGCTGCTCTATTCCGGCGGGCAGTCGATCCAGGGAACGGACCTTCCGGAGTTCCTGAACTTCACCGGTGAGACCATCTCGCTCGGTGGATTCACCGTCACCTATGGCGTCATCATCGTGGCCTTCGTCTACTTGGCAGTTGGCTTCGCGTTGAGTCAAACCGCGTGGGGCCGACATGTGTATGCCGTGGGAGACGATGCCGAAGCGGCTCGCCTGTCCGGTATCGCAGCCAAAAGGGTCTTGCTCAGTGTGTATGCCGCGGCCGGTTTCATCTACGGCATCGCGGCATGGGTGCTGATTGGCCGTGCTGGGGCCGCCACGCCGAACGCCATCACCGACGCCAACCTCGAGAGCATCACCGCCGTCGTCATCGGTGGCACGAGTCTCTTCGGTGGGCGCGGAGGAGTGTTGGGCACCCTCATGGGAGCCCTGATCGTCCAGATGTTTACCACCGGATTGTCGTTGGCCGGTGTCGACCAGCAATACCGACTGCTTGCCGTCGGTGTCCTGGTCATCGTCGCGGTCGCTGTCGACCAGTGGATTAGGAAGGTCAAAGGATGAGCACCGAAGCGCAAACACCCACCACAGGAGCCGTGAACACCGATCGCGAACCGATCCTTCGGGCACGAGGGCTGAACAAGTCGTTTGGCCGGGTTGTTGGCCTCGACAACGTCGACCTCGACCTCTACCCCGGCGAGGTGCTGGCCGTGATCGGCGACAACGGCGCCGGGAAGTCGACGTTGATCAAGTGCCTTTCGGGCGCCTACACGATCGACACCGGCGAGCTCACGCTCAATGGTAAAAAGGTCAACTTTAAGAAGCCCCAAGATGCCCGCGACTCAGGCATTGAAACGGTCTATCAGCAGTTGGCCGTCATTCCCGCATTGGACATCGCGAGCAATCTCTATTTGGCTCGCGAGCAGCGTCGGCCCGGCCCTCTCGGGTCGATCTTTCGGATGTTGGACAAGAAGGGGATGATGGAACGCGCCCAGCAGTCGGTGCAGGATCTCGGCATACAGACAATCCAGAACATGGGTCAGGCTGTCGAGACATTGTCCGGTGGCCAGCGACAGGCCGTTGCGGTGGCGCGAGCCGCCGCGTTTGGCAGCAAGGTCGTGATTCTGGATGAGCCCACCGCCGCCCTCGGAGTAAAAGAGGGCAAGGCGGTGCTGGAGATGATTAAGCAGCTGCGCGACAAAGGGCTGCCAGTCATCTTGATCAGCCACAACATGCCGCACGTGTGGCAGGTGGCGGACCGTATTCACATTCAGCGACTGGCCGCCCGAGCGTGCGTCATCACCCCGCAAAGTCACACGATGAACGACGGCGTGTCGATCATGACCGGCGCCATGGTCGTCGACGACGCGGGTAACGAGATTAAGGATCCGGCGTGAGCGTCGTCGCCGGATACCTGCCGACGGCGGGAGGCTCAGCGGCGGTCAATGCGGCCATCGCTGAGGCCCGCCGTCGGCAGACATCACTGGTCGTGGTGAACACCGGGGACCGTGAGGACTACAGCGGCCCCGAGTTCGCGACCGCCCAAGATCTCGATGCCCTCAAAGATGAGCTGAGCCAGGCCGGGCTGGAGCACGTCGTGATCCAGCCGACCAACGGTCTCAGCGCAGCCGAGGAGATCCTGCAGGCGGCGGACGAATACCACGCCGACGTGGTGGTTATCGGGGTCCGGCGGCGCTCTCCGATCGGCAAACTCTTCCTAGGATCCACAGCCCAGGAAGTCCTGCTCGCTGCGTCGTGCCCGGTCTTGGCCGTCAAGCCGGCGTAGCCCTACGACGCTTGGCCGGCGGTATGCGGCAGGATGAGGGATGTGGACCTGCCTGTCATGCCGCCGGTCAAGCCAATGTTGGCTAAGCCGGCCCCGTCAATCCCGAGCGGCCAGATGTATGAGCCGAAGTGGGATGGTTTCCGAGCGATCATTTTCCGAGATGGCAACGAGGTCGTGATCGGTAGCCGCAATGAGAAGCCGATGACGCGGTACTTCCCCGAAGTTGTCGCCGCCGTCTTGGCGCACTTCCCCGACCGGGCCGTGGTTGACGGGGAGATTGTGGTCGCCAACGTCGATGCGAACCATCTCGACTTCGAAGCGTTGCAACAGCGCATCCACCCTGCCGACTCTCGGGTGCAGATGCTGGCCGAGAAGACCCCCGCCGCGTTTGTCGCTTTTGACCTGCTCGCGTTGGGGGATCGAGACCTGCGCGAGCAGCCGATGGAGCAACGCCGCGCCGCGTTAGTCGAGGCTTTTGCTGACACGGAACCTCCCATTCACCTCACCCCGTTGACCGAAGACGCTGACGAAGCGGCGCGGTGGTTCACCACCTTCGAAGGCGCCGGGCTTGATGGCCTCATTGCCAAGCGCCGAGATCTGACCTATCAGAGCGATAAGCGCGTCATGACGAAGATCAAGCACGTGCGCACCGCTGACTGCGTCGTCGCCGGGTATCGCCCGCACAAAACCAACGACGAAGCCATCGGTTCGTTGCTGCTCGGGCTGCACAACGACGAAGGGGTGCTAGTCAGCGTGGGAGTGGTCGGCGCGCTTCCGATGGCCGCTCGGGTGGCGCTCTTCGCTGAACTGCAGCCGCTGATTGCGCAGTGGGACACCCACCCCTGGAACTGGGGGGTGCACGAAGCTGGCGACCGCACCCCGCGGAAGAACGAAACCTCACGCTGGAACTCCGGCAAGGATCTCTCGTTCGTCCCGTTGCGGCCCGAGCGCGTCGTGGAGGTTAAGTACGACTACATGGAAGGGGCGCGCTTTCGGCATACCGCGCAGTTCGTGCGGTGGCGCCCGGATCGTGACCCGACCAGTTGCACCTACGCCCAACTCGACCACCCGGTCGACTTCGATCTCGCCGATGTGCTCGGCGCTTAGTGACGTGAAGGCTGCGAACGAATGAACCGAATTAACCCCAAAGCGGCGACCGCGACCGCAATCACTGGTGTCAGCCTGGGCGTCGTCTCGGCCATCACCTCGTTGAGCATCGCAACCTATTTCGCCCGCCGGATCATCACGCCTGAGCACGAGCGTAAAGACAACGTGCACATCACTGCCGTCGGCGAAGGCACCGTGACCATGCGCGCCGAGCCGCACACCATCGCCGACGGCAATTACGGTTTGTGGCTCCAGCGAGGCAGTGGGCACGCCCGACTCGGGGCGGTGACCGAATTGCATACCGACTCTCGCAGGATCTCCGAGCACACCGTGACCCGCGAGGTCCTGGGCATCGATGCGGGGGAGTTGGTGCCGGGGCCGGCCCGGTGGAATGCCTACTACTACTGCGGCACGCCAGGCTCAGCGCTCGGTTTGGCCTACGACGATGTCCTGGTGCGCAGCGACATCGGCGACATGCCCGCGTGGCGAGTACGGCCTGATCGCGACGACGGTCGATGGGCGATCTTGGTCCACGGACGTAGCGCCCGCCGCGACGAGACGCTGCGGGCTATCCCGGTGCTGCGGGAGCTTGGCTTAACCTCGCTCGTCCCGATGTATCGCAACGACGACGGAGCGCCCGCCAGCATCGACGGTCGTTACAACCTCGGCCTGTCGGAGTGGCGCGATATCGAGGCTGCCATTAGGTATGCCGCCCTGCATGGGGCCCGTGACATCGTGCTCGTGGGGTGGTCGATGGGTGCCGGCATCGTGCTGCAGACCCTCGACCGGTCGGCCATGGCCGGGTGGGTCGACCGGGTCATCCTCGACGGCCCGGTGATCGACTGGGGCGACGTGATCTCCTACCAAGCGGAGATCAACAAGCTGCCGCCACTTGTTGATGGGCTGGCCAAAACCCTGCTCTCTCGCAAGATGACGCGCCGACTGGTGGGCATCGCCGAGCCCATCGACATCGGCGTGACTAACTGGGTCTCGCGGGCAGCCGAGCTGACTCATCCGATGCTGCTGATTCATTCCCAAGACGACGACGTCGTGCCCTCGGGGCCATCAGAACTGCTAGCGCAGGCACGTCCAGATCTCGTGCAGTTGGCGCTGTGGAAAGACGCGCTGCACTGCCGCGAGTGGAACACCGACCCGCTGCGCTGGCGTGAGTTGGTGCGTGCTTTCGTGGAGTCTGATGTGGACACGATGCGTTTCCCAGGCGTAGCGACAGAGGTTGTGCCACGATGAGCCGATGGGTCATGGGAAGAAGTCAAAGACGTCATTCATCGATGCGCTCAAGGCCGGCAGCGATTTTGCGCTGAGTGAGCGCAACCCCCGCGACACGCCGGGGTTCTCGGGCAAGAAGAAAGACGGCGAGAAGTTACTGGCGGCGACCGATGACGCTATCGACTCATTGCAAGAGCGGTTGTATGCCGCAGGTCGCACCGGCGGGACCAAGCGCATCCTGCTAATCATCCAGGGGCTCGACACCGCCGGTAAGGGCGGCATCATGCGCCACGTCGTCGGCATGGTTGACCCCCAAGGCGTGGAGATCACGGCCTTCAAGAAGCCAACTCCGCAAGAGCTCAAGCACTCGTTCCTCTGGCGCATCCGCAAGGCGCTGCCCGAGGCTGGCCTCATCGGCGTCTTTGATCGTTCGCACTACGAAGACGTGCTGGTCGTTGCGGTGCACGACATCGTCCCGGAGTCACAGTGGAAGCGTCGCTACTCCACCATCAACGCATTCGAGAAGAAGTTGGCCGACGAGGGCACGACCATCATCAAGGTGATGATGCACATCTCGAAGGACGAGCAGAAGGAACGGTTGACCGAGCGCCTCGACCGCGCCGATAAGCACTGGAAGTACAACCCAGGCGACATCGCCGAGCGTGGCCACTGGTCGGCCTACCAAGCGCAGTATCAGGAAGTGCTCGACGAAACGTCGACGCCAGAAGCACCATGGTTTGTCGTGCCCGCGGACCGCAAGTGGTTCGCCCGACTCGCCGTGCAGCAGTTGTTGCTCGAGCATCTGGAAGCCATGGAACTGACCTGGCCCGTCGCCGACTTCAACGTAGAAGTGGAACGGGCCAGGCTCGCTAAGAGTTGACGGTCGAGGGTTTAGGACTCGCTGTCCGGCACGGCAGTCAGCACCACAGACGATCGTGCCGCAACAGTGTGGGTCGACCCCATCAGCCACTGCTCCTCGTCCTCGGCCAGGATGCGGCCGGTGTCGAAGACGATGTCCCACGAGCCGGTGTCGATGCCGTGGGGCACGGTGAACTCGACGGGCTCGTGCCAGGCGTTGAAAATCAGCAAGAAGTGATCGTCGGTCACCGGGCGGCCACGCGCGTCCATGGACGAAATGGCTTGGCCGTTGAGGAAGACCATCAGCGAGCTCCTACGCGAGTGGTGCCATGCGTCGTCGTCCATCTCGACCCCGCTAGGGCCATACCAGACGATGTCGCCGAGGTCGCTTTGCCCGCCGTGCTCGGCGTCCCCGGCAAAGAATCGGCGGCGACGGAAGACGGGGTGCTCTTGGCGTAGCGCGATGACTTTGGCGGTGAAGTCGAAAAGGTCCTGAGCGCCCTCGGATACATCCCAGTCGATCCAGGCCAACGCGTTGTCCTGGCAATATACGTTGTTGTTGCCCTGCTGGCTGCGGCCAATCTCGTCGCCGTGCAGGAGCATCGGCACGCCTTGGCTCAGCAACAGCGTCGAGAGGTAGTTCTTCTGCTGGCGCAGGCGTAGTTCGTTGATCTCCGGGTCGTCCGTAGGGCCTTCGACACCACAGTTCCAGGAACGGTTGTGGCTCTCGCCGTCGTTGCCGCCCTCACCGTTGGCGTCGTTGTGCTTGTCGTTGTAGGACACCAGGTCACGGATCGTGAAGCCGTCGTGGGCGGTGACAAAGTTGATCGATGCGTACGGGCGTCGGCCGGAGTGCTCATAGAGGTCTGAGGAGCCGGTCAGACGCGAGGCGAACTCGCCCAGGGTGGAGGGCTCGCCGCGCCAGAAGTCGCGGACCGTGTCGCGGTACTTACCGTTCCATTCGGTCCACAGCGGCGGGAAGTTACCGACCTGGTAGCCGCCGTCGCCCAAGTCCCAGGGCTCGGCGATCAGCTTGACCTGAGAGATGACCGGGTCCTGCTGGATGATATCGAAGAACGCAGACAGTTTGTCGACCTCGTGGAACTGGCGGGCCAACGTGGCGGCCAAGTCGAAGCGGAAGCCGTCAACGTGCATCTCGGTGACCCAGTAGCGCAGCGAGTCCATGATGAGTTGCAGCACGTGCGGACTGCGCATCAGCAAACTATTGCCGGTCCCCGTGGTGTCGTAGTAGTGCGACTTAGCGCTCTCGACCAGGCGGTAGTACGACGCGTTGTCCAAGCCGCGGTAGGCCAGCGTCGGCCCCATGTGGTTGCCCTCAGCAGTGTGGTTGTAGACGACGTCCAAGATAACTTCGATGTTGGCGTTGTGCAGCGCTTTGACCATCGCTTTGAACTCAGTGACCTGCTGGCCGCGCTCGCCGTATGCCGCATACCCGTTGTGCGGGGCGAGGAACCCGATCGTGTTGTAACCCCAATAGTTCGACAAACCTTGGTCGACGAGGTGCGTGTCCTGCACGAATTGGTGCACCGGAAGCAGTTCGACGGCGGTAATGCCCAGGTTGGTGAGGTGCTCGATGATCGCCGGGTGTGCCAGGCCCGCATACGTCCCGCGGATCTCGTCCGGGACATCCGGGTGGGTCATCGACAAACCCTTGACGTGCATCTCGTAGATCACAGTGTCGTGGTATTCGTGCCGCGGTGGCCGGTCGTGGCCCCAGTCAAAGAAGGGGGTGACCACCACCGAGTGCATCGTGTGTTTTGCCGAGTCTTCGGCGTTGTATGACGTGGGGTCGCCGAAGTTGTAGCCGAAGGTCGATTGGTGACCGTCGGTCTGGCCTTCAATGGCTTTGGCGTAGGGGTCGAGCAGGAGTTTGCTGGGGTTGCACCGGTGGCCCGAGGCCGGGTCGGAGGCACCGTGTATGCGGTAGCCGTAACGCTGCCCGGGCTGCTGGTTCGGGAGGTAGGCGTGCCAGACGTGGGCATCGACCTCGGTGAGCTCAATGCGAGTTTCACGGCCACGTTCGCCGAGCAAGCAGAGCTCGACGCGTTCTGCGATCTCGGAGAAGATCGCGTAGTTCACGCCGCTGCCGTCATACGTGGCGCCCAGGGGGTAGGGCCTGCCGGGCCAAATATCCATTGTCTCTTTCGGTTGGGAACAGGTGCCAGTGACGAGTCGCTGCGTTGCCTATTGTGACTCATCACCGCGAAACCGCTCGACGGTCCGGAGGATAGTGCCATGTGGCGGTTACGGTTGAGCAGTGACTTTTAGGCGGCGAGTGCGGACCGTGCTCACGCCTATCCCGGGCGCGATGCCACTGGCGCGACTCATCGTCGAAACTGTATCGATCTGCCTCAGGTATCGCGTGACCGGCTTGGCCTCGGAGGCCGCTTTTTTTGCCCTGCTATCCCTGCCCCCGCTTTTTTTGGGGGTTATTGCCGGGGTTGGCCTGCTGGGGCAGCAACTGGACCCGGGAAGTGTCGACAGTGTGACTGAGGCGATTCTCGAATACTCCCAACGGTTCTTGACACCCTCGACGGTCACCGAGGTGATTGAGCCCACCATTAAAGACACCTTCAGGGGAGGCCGGACTGACTTGCTGTCGATTGGGTTCCTGCTGTCCTTATGGTCGGGGTCACGGGCTCTGCACGTCTTCATGGACACCATCGGCATCATGTACGGGCAGAACGGCGAGCGGGGCATCGTGCGCGCCCGTGCCATGTCCCTGATGCTCTACCTCGCGTCGATCGGCGCGATGGGCATCACGCTTCCCCTCGTGCTGATCGGGCCTGGGTTGTTGCGCGACATCATTCCGGCGCCCGTCGACATCGTCGTGGAGTTGTATTGGCCGACGGTTTCCCTGCTGGGCTTGGTGTCGTTGACCGGCCTGTTCCACTTTGCAACGCCGACAAAGTCACCGTTCTACCGCGACTTTGCGGGCTCGATTTTGGCGGTCGCGATCTGGGTCGGCGCCTCGCTGATCTTGCGGTCCTGGGCGACGAGGGCCATTGGGGGCACGTCGGTGTATGGCCCGCTCTCGGCGCCCATCGTGTTGATGATCTGGTTGTACTTCATGGCGATCGCCGTGCTGATCGGGGCGGCGCTGAATGCGGCAATTCGGCGTTTGTGGCCCGCGAGTGACTACCGAGGGCCGGTGTCTAGGGCGAGCGAATGGTGGGACGCGAGGCGCACGGACGAGTCTGAGCGCAGACCGCTCACTCCCGTCGAGCCGCCACAAGAAGAGCGGGTATCCGACCCGCCAATCCGCGTTGAGCGGCCCCAACAAGAGCGCGTTTCCGGCCCCCCTGGGTGACGGGCGTGTCGATTTGGCTCGCGCCACTGGACTGGGCTAATCTTCCGTGACGCCGCAGCGAAGTTGCTGGGGGTCACGCGGACATAGCTCAGTTGGTAGAGCGCAACCTTGCCAAGGTTGAGGTCGCCGGTTCGAGCCCGGTTGTCCGCTCTGAGGTTTCTCAAGACCAAACCTCACATGGTGGAGTGGCCGAGAGGCGAGGCAACGGCCTGCAAAGCCGTCTACACGGGTTCAAATCCCGTCTCCACCTCGCATAGCGGCGTGCACACGCCTGGGCGATTGGCGCAGCGGTAGCGCGCTTCCCTGACACGGAAGAGGTCGCTGGTTCGATCCCAGTATCGCCCACGCACGGAAACCCTCTCGTCAGCCAGCATCGCTGGCGAGAGGGTTTTGCCGTTCCGGGATATTGCAGCCGTAGATCCTATGTCGATGTGAATTGCACAAACCCTCCATCGTACGCCCCTGAGGTGATCCCTTGCACTGCGCCCCGTACGCTTCAGCCGCGGTGGTGCATGCCATACTTCTTTTTGTGGACGAAAGTGTCTCAAAATGACTGAGGAAAAACGTCGGCCACCGTACATTCATTCGTCTACATGTTCCAGGAGGGCAACACATGGGTGATCTTCCAGATCTTTCCGCTACAACCTTTCTCGTGATTGAAGGGGCATTTTCCCTGGCGTTCGCCACATTCGCGGGTGCCGCAATCTTTTTCTTGGCTTCTCGACGGGATGTCGCCCTGGCCTACCGGGCGTCGGTGACCGTCTGCGCCGTTGTCGTGGCTATAGCCGCCTACCACTACTTCCGTTTGTTCGAGTCCTTTGCCGGGGCCTACGAAAGCGACGGCGAGATCGCGACCGTGACAGGGTCGGTCTTCAACGAGGCCTACCGATATATGGACTGGCTCATCACCGTTCCCCTTTTGTTGGTCGAGTTGATCTTGGTCATGGGCCTACTGGGTGACAAACGACGCAGCCTCCTGATCAAGCTTGTCCCAGCCTCCTTACTCATGATCGTTCTCGGCTACCCCGGTGAACTGTCCAGTGAAACCGGCAGCCAGTGGTTGTGGTGGGGCTTGGCCATGATCCCGTTCGTCTACATCCTGTTTGTGCTGTTCACCGAGGTCAGCAAGGTGATCTCGAGCCAGCCCAAAGAGGTGCAGCCGTTGTTCCACATGGTGCGTATTGCCCTGCTGGTTAGCTGGCTGTTCTACCCCATCGCCTACCTGTTCCCAATCCTCTTGGGCAACACGGGGACGGCGCTAGCCCTGGAGAACGTCGGCTATGCAGTGGCAGACCTGACAGCCAAAGTCGGTTACGGCCTGATCATCTTCCTCATCGCGAAGAAGAAGTCCGAAGTGGAGCGGTCAGAGCTAGACAAGTCTGGAGCGATCGCTCAGCCGGCATCGCACTGAACATGAGCTAGTCATTCACGCGCAACGCTGCACAGGTAGACCCCACTTAATCTGTGCAGCGTTTCGTGGATGCTTATCGCCTCAAGGAAGCGTGAGTTCTCATTACTCATGTATCAACCTAGGGTGTCCTCTATCGGAGGTATTGGTGGAAGGAGTGACTGTGTATCCGAAGGGGTTTGATCCGCCACGACCGCTAGGACGGATCCAGGACGCTCCAGGAAACCGTTTCGTGTTGATGCCGATATCTTTCGAGGCCAGCGCATTGAGCGCATCTCAACCCTTAGGTCGCCTCGGCGGGTCGGGATTGAACGCATCTGCTTTGTTGGCGCTCATGCGGCGTAAAATCTTTACTCCCATCAGTATTCTCTTTCTGCTTTTGATCATATTCTTTGTCGTGGGACCAGACTTACCCACCTGGGTCGTCTTCGCCCCGCTGGCCGTCAGCGTGCTGGTCTTTGGACTCCCGCATGGTGCCTTAGACCACCTAGTGCCGGCGCGCCTGTCGGGCAGACGTGCGGGCCTCGCTTCGATCAGCGTGGTTGTGTGTCTGTATGTGGTACTCGGCACTGGCGTTTTTGTGGTGTGGAACGTTGCGCCACTCGTCGCGTTCGGTGC
>JBBSKS010000003.1:0-38375 GCA_038256095.1 Actinomycetales bacterium
AACTGATGCACCTGGTTGGGACCCCAAGATCCCTCCTCATAGGGGCGCACGACCGGCGGTGACTCGATGAGTTCCTCGGATATCTCCCACAGCCGCTCAATACCCTCAGCGGTCGTAAACAAGGTGCGGTCGCCACGGGCCGCGTCGTAGATGAGCCGCTCGTAGGCTTCGAGCACCGCCCCAGACCAGTCGGTCTCTTGCATGGAGAACTGCATCGAAAGTTTGTCAAGGCGCATCCCCGGCCCTGGGCGTTTGCCATAGAAGGACAACGACATACGCGTGCGATCGGCGAGGTCGAAGGTCAAGTGGTCCGGACCCCGGTCGCCGATGCCAGACCCGGGCGGGAACATCGACTTGGGCGGCTCGCGGAAAGCGATCGAGATGATCCGGGACCCTGCCCCCATTTTTTTGCCCGTTCGCAGGTAGAACGGGATCCCGGCCCACCGCCAGTTGTCGATGTAACACTTCAAGGCGATGAAGGTCTCGGTGTCTGACTCAGGATCTACTCCGGGAGCGTCGCGGTAGCTCGCGTATTGGCCACGAACCACGTCGCCCGGCTGGATAGGAAGCATGGAGCGGAAGACCTTGTTCTTCTCTTCACTAATGGCCCCAGGCTCCAGCGCCGTCGGCGGCTCCATCGCGGTGAAGGCCAAGATCTGGAAAAGGTGGGTCACGACCATGTCGCGGTACGTTCCCGTGCCCTCGAAGAACTCAGCTCGCGTTTCCAGTCCCAGCGTTTCGGGCACGTCGATCTGGATGTGATCGATGTGGTTGCGGTGCCAAATCGGCTCGAAGAGTCCGTTGGCGAAGCGGAACGCCAAGATGTTCTGCGCGGCCTCCTTACCCAGGAAGTGGTCGATGCGGAAGATCTGCTCTTCCCTGAACACTTCGTGCAGGCGACCATTAAGGATCTTCGCCGACGCTAGGTCAGTTCCGAATGGCTTTTCCATGACGATGCGGCTGCGCTCAACGAGCCCAGCCTCATCCAGTGTTTTGACGACATCCAAGGCGGCCTTCGGCGGCACCGAGAGGTAATGGAGTCGTCGGGGGTCGTCTCCGTCGAGCTCTTTCTCGGCCTTCTTCACCGCTTTGCCTAGCGCAGCGGCCCCGGCCTTGCCAGAAACGAACTCCACGTGCTTGAGAAATTCCGTTAGTACCTGCGGGTCGGTGTCGCGAGTGTTGTACTTCTCACACGCTTCCTTCGCAAAAGCTCGGAACTCCTCGGTGGTGAGCTCCTCCAGCGAGGTACCCACGACCCGCATATCGTCCAGCAACTTGGCCTGATGCAGGTGCATCAATCCGGGGAGAAGTTTTCGTTGGGAGAGGTCTCCGGTCGCACCGAAGAGAACGATCGTCGTCGCATTCGCCATGTCGTTACTCTCCCACGTTAGGTATGTCGCGGATAGCCGTCGGTGTTCCAAGATGGTCAAGGATGAAGGCCATCTCGAAGGCTGAGTCGCGCCAGGCGTTGTAGCGACCGGTCTTCCCGCCGTGACCGGCCACCATTTCGGTCTTCAGCAGGATCGGGTGTTGCGCCGGATCGTTCATCGCTTGCTCCCGCAATCGAGCCACCCACTTGACCGGTTCGACGTAGAACACCCGTGTGTCGTTCAGCCCCGTAGTGACCAGAATTGCGGGGTAGCGCGCCTGCTGGATGTTCTCGTATGGCGTGTAACCGCGCATCTGCCGATACACCGCTTCGTCGTGCAGCGGGTCGCCCCATTCCTCCCACTCGACCACCGTCAAGGGCAGACTCGGGTCCAGAACGGTGGTGAGGGCATCAACGAACGGCACCGCCGCGTGCGCGACGGCGAACCGGTTGGGTGCGAGGTTGAGCGCCGCGCCCAACAGGAGCCCACCGGCCGATCCGCCCTCGGCGGCCAAGCGATCGGGTGCGACCCATCCGCTGTCAACCAGATGGTCGGCACAAGCGATGAAATCGGTAAAGGTGTTCTCTTTGTGTTCCATCCGGCCGTCCTCGTACCAGCCCCGGCCCATCTCTCCCCCGCCTCGCACGTGCGCCACGGCATACACCAGGCCGCGGTCGAGGTAGGACAGTCGCGCCGCGGAAAACCACGGATCGATACACATCTCATAAGCGCCGTAGCCGTAGAGCAACCCCGGATTCTTCGAGTCGGGCACGACGTCAGCTCGGAAGACCATCGAGATTGGAATCTGAGCACCATCGGACGCGGTGGCCCATAGTCGTTGCTGGGAATAATCCGATGGGTCGTAACCGCCAGGCACCGTCTTGCGTTTCAGGAGCGTGCGCTGGCCGGTGATCGCATCCACGTCGTACACGGACGCCGGGGTCAGCATCGATTCAATGCGGACCTGCACCTGGGTCGCCGCATAGTCTGGGTTGGACCCGACCTCAATCGTATAGAGCGGTTCGTCGACCGCGATGGGCTGCCTGCTTCCGGTGGGGTCACCGTTGGCACCCAGCGCGATGATGTCCACTTGGGTCAGGCCGCTACTGCGGATGGATAGAGCCAAGTGCGTTGCGAAGGCGTCGACGCCGCTGACCCGGACCCCGTCGGCCCCAGCGATGACCGTGTGCCATTGGTCTGCGGAACTCGAGCCGATCGGTGCCCAGGCCAACTCGAAGTCGCGGTGGGCGCGGTTGTGCACGATCCAGGCGCGGTCGCCGGCCAACTCGACGTCGTATTCCACGCCTTCGCTGCGCGGGGCGACGACCGAGAAGTCCCCCGTTGGCTCGGCGGCGTCCAGCATCCAGAACTCTGAGGTGTTCTTGCTCCCGAGGCCGATCATGATGAACCGGTCGTCTCGGGAGGTGCCGAGCCCCATCCAGTAGCGTTCGTCCGTCTCGGCGTGCACGAGCACATCGTCGTGGGCAGGTCCCCCGACCCTGTGTCGCCAGACTTCGTGCGGTCGCCAGGCTTCGTCGACCCGGGTGTAAAACAGGTAGTCCCCGGCCACAGACCAGGCAACGCCGTAGCCGATGTCCGTGACGGCTTCGTCGACGAGTTGCCCAGTGGTGAGATCCTTGATGCGGACGCCGAACCGCTCGTCGCCGCTAGTGTCCACGGCGTAGGCCAGCAACTTGCCAGACGGGCTAACGTCGAAAGCACCGAGGGAGAAAAACTCCTCGCCCTCTGCTTCGGCATTCGCGTCCAGCAGCACCTGCTCGCTGGGCGGAACGTTGCCTCCCGACACAGAGGGGCGCTGGGTTGAGTCCTGGACGTTGACCCGCGCATAGATCGGGTATTGCTGACCTTCGACCGTCCGGTTGTAGTACCACCAGTCGCCGTGACGCACGGGCACCGACAGCTCGCTCTCCTGGGTGTGGCTTTTGATCTCGTCGAAAATGTCGCAGCGTAGCCCCTCGAGGTGGGCACTCATCGCTTGGGTGTAGGCGTTCTCGGCTTCGAGATGCTCAATCACGGCCGGGTCCGACTTGTCCCGCATCCACTCGAACGGGTCGTCCACCGTTTCGCCGTGATGCGTGCGGGTGTGCGCCCTTCGAGCCGCAACGGGAGCAACGGCGGGAGTATGCGGTTCAGTCACGCGGGCCACGCTACGTCACGGTGTAAACCGCGGGCTACGACGTCACAGCAGCCGACCCGAGCAAGACCTTGAGGTCGCCATACAACTCCGGAGAGGCCGTCACTCGCAAGGACTCCTCAAGCTGCAACAGCACCGACCGCCCTGGGCTCATCAGCTTGACGTGGACCTCGGTCGCTCCTGGGTGATCGCGCAGCACATCTTTGAGGCTGTTGGCCAGGATGTCGGTGGCGCGCCCCAAGGGGATGGTCACCACAATCGGCCCCCTGGGACCAGTCTTGATCTCTGGAAGCGTCATTTCTTGGGCGATGACCTCGACGCCGTCCTCGCCCTTCTTCAACTTCCCACGAACGACGCAGACGGTGTCTTCGGCCAACATGGTCGATACGGTCATATAGGTCTTGGGCCAAAAAACCACCTCGACAGACGCCGCCATGTCCTCGATCAGCACCCGGGCGTAGGGGTCGCCGTTCTTGGTTCGCTTCAGGGTCAACCCAGTGATCAGGCCAGCGAGCGTGACGAAATCGCCGTCGGCTGGCCCTTCTTCGGCGGCCAGACTCGAAATGCTGGCCTGAGCGTGCTGAGCCAGAATGTGCTCGATGCCGTTCAGCGGGTGATCTGAGACGTAGAGCCCCAGCATTTCGCGCTCGAAGGCCAGTAGTACCTGCTTCTCCCACTCCCCCGCGGGAATCGGTGGCAGGGTCACTAACTGGACGGCCTCGGCGTCTCCGTCGCCAAATCCGGCAAAGAGCGAATCTTGACCCATGGCCTCGTGTTTCTTCTCCTCGGCCAGTGCCTCGACATACCGCTCGTGGATGCTGACCAGCCCCTGGCGGGTGTGATTGAGGGAATCGAAGGCCCCTGATTTAATCAACGACTCAATGGTGCGACGGTTGCAGACCACGGCGGGGCTCTTACGCAGGAAGTCCTCGAAAGAGGTGAACGCTCCCTTATCTTCGCGTGCCTGGTAGATCCCTTCGACGACGTTGCGCCCAACGTTGCGGATGGCTGCCAACCCAAAGCGGATGTCCACGCCGACGGCGGCGAAGTTGGAAATGGATTCGTTGACGTCGGGCGGCAGCACGGCGATACCCATCCGCCGGCACTCCCCCAAATAGATGGCCGTCTTGTCCTTATCATCGCGCACACTGGTCAGCAACGCCGCCATGTACTCGGCCGGGAAGTTCGCCTTCAGGTAGGCCGTCCAGTACGACACCAGCCCGTATGCCGCTGAGTGGGCCTTGTTGAACGCGTAGTCCGAGAACGGCACGAGGACGTCCCAGAGCGCCTTGATCGAGGCTGCGGAGAATCCGCCATCGAGCATGCCCTGTTCGAAGCCGACGTACTCAGCGTCCAGCACCTCGCGCTTCTTCTTACCCATCGCCCGCCGCAGCAAGTCGGCCTTGCCGAGGGTGTAGCCCGCGAGCTTCTGTGCGATCTCCATAACTTGCTCTTGGTAGACGATCAAGCCGTAGGTGGTCCCGAGGATCGACTCCAGGGCCTCAGCCAGCTCAGGGTGCGGGTAGCTGACGTCTTGTCGACGGTTCTTGCGCAGCGCATAGTTCGTGTGACTGTTTGCGCCCATAGGGCCCGGTCGGTAGAGAGCGCCGACGGCGGAGATGTCCTCGAAGTTGTCGGGCTGCATCAAGCGCAGCAACTGGCGCATTGGCCCACCGTCGAACTGGAACACTCCCAGGGTGTCTCCTGCTGACAACAGAGCGTAGGTCGCCGGGTCGGTCAGGTCTTTAGACAAGACGTCGAGGTCAACGACCTGCGAACGGTTCATCTGCACGTTGGCGATGGCGTCGTCGAGCACCGTGAGGTTGCGCAGGCCCAAGAAATCCATCTTGACCAAGCCGAGCGCCTCGCACGTCGGGTAGTCGAACTGCGTGATGATGGCGCCGTCAGCTTCACGGCGCATGATCGGGATGATGTCGATCAACGGCTCGCTGGACATGATGACACCGGCCGCGTGCACGCCCCACTGGCGCTTGAGCCCCTCAATGCCCTGAGCCGTCTCAAAAACCTGTGCCGCTTCGGGGTCGGTCTTGAGAAGTTCACGGAAGTCCTCCGCCTCGCCGTGCCGCTTGTGCTCAGGGTCGTAGATCCCGGAAAGCGGGATATCTTTACCCATCACCGACGGCGGCATCGCCTTGGTCAGCCGCTCACCCATCGAGAAGGGGAAACCCATCACTCGGGCCGAGTCCTTAAGTGCGGCCTTGGCCTTCAAGGTTCCGTAGGTGACGATCATGGCGACGCGATCCTCGCCATACTTGTCCGAGACGTAGCGAATGACCTCGCCCCGGCGTCGATCATCGAAGTCGACGTCGAAGTCCGGCATCGACATACGCTCGGGGTTCAGGAAGCGCTCAAAAATGAGGCCGTGCGGCACGGGGTCCAAATCGGTGATACCCATCGCGTAGGCGCACATGGAGCCCGCTCCAGAGCCTCGACCCGGACCCACCCGGATACCGTTCTTCTTAGCCCAGTTGATGAAGTCGGCAACGACCAGGAAGTAACCCGCATACCCCTTGTCGACAATGACGCCGGTCTCGTAGTGCGCCTGCTTGCGCGCGTAGTCAGGCACGGTGCCGTCGTATCGGCTCGCCAAACCGGCCTCGACCTCCTTGACGAACCAAGACGTCTCGTCTTCGCCCTCGGGGCAAGGGAAGCGCGGCATGAAGCGCCCTTCGCCCTCAGTGAAGGACACGTTGCACCGCTCGGCGATGGCGAGCGTGTTATCACAGGCCTGCGGGAATTCACGCCATAGGTGCCGCATCTCGGCAGCCGTCTTGAGGTAGAAGGAGTCCCCGTCGAATTTGAACCGATTCGGGTCCTGCATGGTGGAGCCCGATTGCACACACAAAAGTGCGGCGTGAGCAGCAGCGTCTTCCTTGCGCGTGTAGTGCAAGTCGTTGGTAGCCACCAGCGGCAGGTTGAGCTCTTTGGCCAACCTCAGCAGGTCGCGCTTTGCGCGTTTTTCTACGTCGATGTCGTGGTCCATTAACTCGCAGAAGTAGTTCTGCTCACCAAAGATGTCTCGGTAGTCCGAGGCCGCTTGCAACGCCTTGTCGTACTGCCCTAGGCGCAGCCGGGTCTGGATCTCACCCGAGGCACACCCGGTGGTTGCGATCAGCCCCGCACCGTAGGTCGAGAGCAGATCGCGGTCCATCCGGGGCTTGAAGTAGTAGCCCTGCATCGAGGCTAGCGACGAGAGTCGAAAGAGGTTGTGCAAGCCGTTGTTATTGCGTGCCAAGAGCGTCATATGCGTGTACGCGCCACCACCGGACACGTCGTCGCGACTGCCGTCGCCCCACTTCACCCGGGTCTTGTCGCTGCGGTGCGTGCCCGGCGTGACGTAGGCCTCGACCCCAATGATCGGCTTCACGTCGTATTTACGGGCGGCGGCCCAAAACTCGTAGGCGCCGAAGACGTAGCCGTGGTCCGTAGTGGCGATCGCCGGCATACCAAACTCGGCGGCGGTGGCCATCATCTGCTCAATACGGGCAGCCCCGTCGAGCATGGAGTACTCGGTGTGGTTGTGGAGGTGAACGAAGTTTTGCTCGGGGCTGGGCGCTAACGACATCGTGTCGATCCTAGATCGCCTCGCTGACACACCTCACCGCGCCACGGCCGTTACAGGGGTCTAGCTCGAGATCCGTTCCAACGCATCCGCCAGCTCGGCGGGGTAGGCGCTGGAGAAACTCACGGGTTCCCCACTACCGGGGTGGACAAATCCCAGCGCGGTCGCATGCAGCCATTGGCGTTTGAGGCCCAGGCGCTTGGCGACGTTGGGGTCGCCGCCGTAGGTCAGGTCGCCGCAGCACGGATGGTGAAGCGCCGAAAAGTGCACCCGAATCTGGTGGGTGCGGCCGGTCTCAAGGTGGATCTGGAGCAAGCTCGCCGACCGGTAGGCCTCGATCAACTCGTAGTGCGTGATGCTAGGACGCCCCGCACTCATCACCGCAAAGCGGTAGTCGTGACCCGGGTGACGACCGATCGGCGCGTCGATGGTCCCTTCGTGCGGATCAGGAAGGCCCTGGACCAGCGCGTGGTACGTCTTGTCGACACGGCGATCGCGGAAGGCTTGCTTCAGATGCGTGTAGGCGCGCTCAGACTTCGCGACCACCATCAGGCCGCTGGTGCCGACATCCAGGCGCTGCACAATGCCTTGACGTTCCGGCGCGCCCGAGGTCGACACGCGATACCCCGCTGCCGCCAAGCCGGACACCACATTCGGGCCATGCCAGCCCACACTGGGGTGGGCGGCTACGTAAGCCGGCTTATCCACGACGATAATCTCGCTGTCGTCGTACACCACCTGTAGTCCTTCGACATGCTCGGCAACAAGCTGCGACTCGGGCGCCGGCCGGGCTGCGCGCAGGGTGACTTCGACCGTGACGCCCGCCATCACGCGGTGTGATTTACCCACGGTTGCCCCATCGACTAGCACCGAGCCATGGGCGGCGAGGTCGGCCGCGGATGAGCGAGAGACCCCCAGCATGCGCGCTAGGGCGGCATCGATCCGTTCGCCCTCTAGCCCTTCGGGCACCGACAGGGTCTTGATCTCTTCGCTACTCATTCGTGGGGCTCCGCCGTGGTTGTGGGCGCGTCGTGCGATCCGTCGAGGCTCTCACCGCGAAGGGCAAGGACGGCGATGAAGGCAGCAGCGCAGGAGATGCCGATATCGGCAACATTGAAGACCGGAAAATTAGGTAGAGCGAAGAAGTCCACCACGTGACCACGACCGAAGCCAGGCTCACGCATGAGCCGATCAATAAGATTGCCGGCGGCACCGCCGATCAAAAGCGCCACGGCAACCGCCCATCCGCGGTGCGCGATCTTTCGGGAATTCCACAGCAGAACGGTAATCACCACTGAAGCCAAAATGGTGAAGAGCCACGTATTCCCCGTGCCGAGGGAGAAGGCAGCCCCCGGGTTGAACACCAACCGGAATTGCAGGATCTCGCCCACAACAGGGATCGGTGCACGATCCGTCAGCGCGCTTACGGCCCAGATCTTGGTGATCTGGTCGATGACGATCCAGACGGTCGCGATGATGAGAATCAGCCGCAAATTGGAACGATGGACGCGGCGCATGGTTTCGATACTCAGCGTCGCTCCTGACGTCTTTTACACGGCACGCACAACGTGGCCCGTGGGAATGCCTGGAGTCGCAACTTGCCGATGGCGTGGGCACAGGACTCGCACACGCCATACCCACCAGAATCGATACGGTCGATCGCGTGCTCCGTTTGCTCCAACAGTGCCCAGGCGTTGTTTGCCAGCGACATCTCGTGCTCGCGCTCCGAGGTAGCAGCGCCAGCGTCCGCTTGGTCGTCTCCCGCGCCTTCGCCTGAGTCACGCATCAGCACGCTGAGATCATGCCGCACAGCGTCCAACTCGGCCCGTAGACGCTCGCCGTCGCGAGCCAACTCGGAGCGCACCTGCGCGAGCTCGTGTCTGGTCCAAGGGTCTTCTTCGTGCAAAACCGGCACTGCGTCGCCGTCGCGCGACGTCGAAACGCGCGTCTCGGCTTGCGGTGAAGACGAACTGGTCACGGCACTACCCCTTGCCTTCCGTGTGTCGCGGAACGCGACACGTTGAGCGGTGAGGATAAATTAGATCTTCAGCTCCCGTGACACCGGGTCATCAACCGGCGCTCAGGCCTCGTCGTCGCCCAAGATATTGAGTTGCTCGGACAGCATTGAGCGCAGCCGGGATCGGAACTCAGACTCGCGGGTGCGCAGACCCTCGATGGAGCCCTTGATACGAGACTCTTTCTCGGTCAAGTCCCCGAGCACATTCGCCCGACGCTGCTCGGCCTCGGTGACTAGCTGGTCACGGGTCTGCTCGCCTTCGCGCACTAACGTGTCGTGCGACTTCTGACCCTCATCCAGCAGGCGCTGATGCGTGGTCTGTGCCTCATGGATCAGTCGATCGTGCTCTTGCTGACCATCAGCAATGAGGGTGTCGTGACGCTGCTGGCCAGAGGCAACCAGCTCGTCGTGGGTCTGTTGACCTGTGGCCACGAGGTCGTCGTGCGTGCGCTGACCAGAATCGATCAACGCCGCGCTGCGCTCGTTGGCTTCTGTCTCGACCAATTCTTTGTATTCCTCGGCCTCTCCGACCAGCTTCGCCCTGGTGCTCTCGCCCTCTGCGACGTGTTGGTCGTGCAGACGCTGGGCCAGCGAAATGATGGCGGTGGGGTTTTCGGCGGCTTCGGACGCTACTGCGGCAGTCGGGGCACTGTGCGTCGCTTGCGAACCATCGGCGCGGGCTTGCTCAAGTTCAGGGCGGAGGGCATCAATCTCGCTGTGAGCCGATGCGAGATCCGCGGCACTGTGCTCAGCAGCCTCGGCCCCGGCCTGAGCGGCTTCGATTCGCCGGGAAAGCAAGTCCATTTCAGCCACGAGTTCGTCCCGCTCGCGGCGCACCCGAGCCAAGTCCTCGCTTTCGACACCGAGCTCGTCACGCGCCTCAGCGGCGTCGCCGACGGGAGCATAAGCAGCACCGCCGGAGGACGACCCTTGACCGGCGCGGCATTCTTTGAGGTCACTTTCTAGCGCGGCGTGTTCTGCGTTCAGTCGGCGAAGCTCGACCACCACCTCGTCCAAGAAGTCATCGACCTGCGTCTCGTCATATCCGCGACGCAAGTGGGGGGACGTAAAACTCTTCTTGATGACGTCTTCGGGGGACAGCGCCATGATTCACCTCATCAACGTATGGACAGCCGTCACAGCGACGGACTATCTGGGCTCGCTTAGCAATCGATCACACCCTATCTGACCAGTGGGGCCGGAGTGATCTCGCCAGTGCTAGAAGGGAATCTGCCGCACAAAGGGGCGCAAAATGCTCACACCGAGGATCAGGACCAAGAAAGCCAAGTCCAGAGCCACCCCGCCCAGACGTAGAGGGGGGATAACTCGGCGTAGCGCCCGCAGTGGCGGATCGGTCAGGCTGTAGATGAACTCAGCGACGACCAGCACTGCACCCGTGGGCCGCCAATCGCGGGAGAACATCTGGATCCAGTCGAAGACGAGCCGACCGATCAGGACGATGAAGTAGAGAAAGAGGATGAGATCCAGCAGACGGCCAATGATCATGCGTCAGTGTCTCAACTCTGGTTGAACAAACCCTGTTGGGTCTGGCCCGTCTCGGTCGCGCCGTCTACCTCGACGTGCGCAGGAGAGAGGAGAAAAACCTTAGCGGTCACCCGCTCAATCGAGCCGTGCAACCCAAATGCGAGGCCAGCAGCGAAGTCCACGAGGCGCTTGGCGTCGCCATCTTCCATCTCCGTGAGATTCATGATGACCGGCGTGCCAACCCGGAACGACTCGCCGATGTTCTTGGCTTCGTTATAGGTGCGGGGGTGGATCGTGGTGATGCGATTCATTTCGCCTACCTCTGGCTCCTGAACGACCCGAGCGACCGGTGTGCGTCGGGGCAACTGCGTAACCTCTGCGCCACGGGAACTGGCTTCCGAAACAGGCCGGGCGGGCGCACTGTCCGTACCGCGCCGAGGTTCCTCGCGCGTATCCTCGGCGTTCTCGTCGTAGTCGTAGCGATTCTCGACCTCAGCAAGGCCTAGCCATTCCATCGTCGTTCGCAGTGCCCCAGCCATGTCGACGGACTCCTCGTTGTGATTGAAAGCCGCCATATGGCGTTGCTTCGGTCGAGGCAGACGCTACCGCGCAGGTGGCCGTGATCCGAGGATTGCGCTTCCGACACGCAGGTGTGTCGCCCCGGCGGCAATAGCCAATTCCAGGTCCCCGCTCATTCCAGCTGAGCGCCATTGGGCGCCGGGGTGGGCCGCCAGCACGCCCCGATGACATTCGGCGAGCCGGGCAAACGCCTCTCGGGCGACCACTTCGTCGTGCGCGGCCTCGGCGGGGGCAACGGCCATCACCCCACGCAAGCGCAGCGAGTCACATCCAGCAACCTTGTCGGCCAGATCCCCTAGATGCTCGGGCAGCGCTCCCCCGCGCCCGGCATCCGCACCTTCGCCAAGGTCAACCTGCACGAGGATCTCCAAGGGTCCACCGCGCTCCTCGTCGGCTATGGCACGGCCAACGGCACGATCCAGGGCGTGAACGACTTTGGACCGGTCGATCGAGTGGACCACGTCGGCATACCGAGCGATCGACCCGGACTTCTTGGATTGGACCTGACCCACCATGTGCACTGTCGGCATCCGGGCGTCCCCGAGCTCGGCACGCAACTCCGCCACCTTGGCGCTCGCCTCTTGGTCACGACTCTCGCCGATGTCACGCACACCAAGCGCAACGAGCTCGGCCACGTCGCTTGTCGGAAAGAACTTTGTCACCACGATGAGCGTCACACCCTCTGGCTTCCGCCCGTGCTGCTCACACGCCTGGGCGATGCGTTCATGCACCCGGGCGAGGGAGGCGTGGAGCGCGCGCCCGCGCTCGGAGGACTGCGGCGCCATCACGCGCCCGCTGGATCGAGCAGTCGAACCACCGCGGCATAGCGTCCCGTATGCGGATCGCCGCGGTGCGAATACAGGTCATCCGATTCCCGGGTGCATCCTGGCAACCACGTCATGGGCACTCGCGCTTCATGCAGTTGTTGGGCCACGGCTGCGGCGACATCGATAGCGGGCGTCCCCCTCCACGACGTCGCATGTGCGGAGCCAAACTCAGCGCTCGATTGAGCACGCATGGCCACCGGGACTTCGTAACATCGACCGCAGATCGACGGGCCAACGAGGGCCCGCACGTGGTGGGCGCCCTGCTCTCGAAGCCTCTGGACACACGTCGTCACCAGCCCCATCGTCATACCGGCTCGTCCGGCGTGCACAACGCCCGCCCACCCGGCAACCCGGTCCACCAGTAACACGGGGGTGCAGTCGGCCACCAGGACCGCCAACGCAACACCCGGGTCCTCGGTGATAAGGGCGTCACACTGCGGCACAACGTCGTCCCCACGGCGCACGTGCACGACGGTTTCCCCGTGCTGCTGACTCATAAACCGCAGGTCGGCCGTTTCCACACCGAACTCCGCGGCAAGCAGGGACCGATTAGCGGCCACTGCTCCGGCGTCGTCGAGGGTCCCCGCGCTAAGGTTGAACTCAGCAAAGGACCCTTTGCTCACGCCCCCATAACGATCTGTCACCGCCCAATGAACGCCCCACGCCGGATCCCCCGGCTCCGCGAGCGGGACCGGGCGAATCACGTCGTGCCAACGGAACATACGTCCGACCTACTTAAGGAAGTCGGGCACGTCCAGATCTTCGGCATCCTGATAGGTCACCGTTCGCGGAGGAGCAGCCGCGGATCGCTCTGGAGCCGGCGCTGGTGTCGGGTGGGGTGCTGCCTCGGGCGCTTGTCCTTGGGTCGAAGCCCCACCTTGTCCGGTCGAGCCGCCTGTGGCCGGTGGGTTGGCCGGCTCCTGCGGCGCAGCGGGACGGGCCTGGCTTGGGGGGGCGGCGGAGCGACCTCCACCACCGGCCTGGACTTGACCCAGCGCACGGTCGTCGCTGCGCTGAATCGGGGCGCCACCGTCGAATCCGGCGGCGATCACGGTTACGCGCACCTCATCTCCGAGCGAGTCGTCGATGACGGCACCGAAGATGATATTGGCGTCGGGGTGAGCAGCCTCTTGGACCAAACGGGCGGCCTCGTTGATTTCGAACAAACCGAGGTCGGACCCACCCTGGACCGAGAGCAGCACACCGTGCGCCCCTTCGATGCTCGCCTCGAGCAGCGGTGAGGAGATAGCCAATTCCGCCGCCTGAACTGCTCGGTCTTCGCCACGCGCCGAACCGATACCCATCAGGGCTGACCCGGCACCTTGCATCACCGACTTCACGTCGGCGAAGTCAAGGTTGATCAAACCAGGCGTGGTGATCAGATCGGTGATGCCCTGCACACCGGATAGCAACACTTGATCGGCGCTGCGGAAGGCGTCGAGCATGCTCACTGATCGATCAGAGATCGACAGCAGTCGGTCGTTCGGGATCACGATGAGGGTGTCGACCTCTTCGCGGAGCGCACCAATGCCTGACTCGGCCTGGTTTGCGCGTCGGCGACCTTCGAAGGTGAAGGGCCTGGTCACTACACCGATCGTCAACGCGCCAATTTGCTTGGCGATCTTGGCAACCACGGGCGCTCCACCGGTGCCGGTGCCACCACCTTCGCCCGCGGTCACGAAGACCATGTCTGCTCCGCGGAGGGCTTCTTCAATTTCCTCGGTGTGATCCTCGGCTGCGCGGCGCCCCACCTCTGGGTCGGCACCAGCCCCCAAACCACGGGTGAGCTCGCGGCCCACGTCCAACTTCACGTCAGCGTCGCTCATGAGCAGCGCTTGGGCATCAGTGTTGATTGCGATGAACTCAACGCCTTTGAGCCCGACTTCGATCATTCGGTTGATGGCGTTGACTCCACCCCCGCCGATCCCCACGACTTTGATGACGGCGAGATAATTCTGCGCTACTGACACGATGCGCCTTTCAGATGTGGTGTGCGGCCAACCTTGACCCGTGACGTGAAGGAAACCACCCGATGACGTACACCGCAGGACTCCGCCGCCCAGCATACGGGGCAAGGCTCGATCTGCCCATGAGCCTTAACCTCAAGTGAAGGTTGAGGCCATCTTAATCTGCTCAATCTTTCGGCGCGAGAGGCAACCCGGTAACGACCGGAGTCTGCGGCGCCGTGACATCGATCGTCAAAGACTGCTCACCATCGGGGTCCATGGCTTCTTGAGCCAACAATGCACGGGTGGCAGCGGCCTTACGTTCCGCCTGATCGGGGCGACCCCAAAGGACATCGATAGCACCGATGGTGAACCTGACGTCACCGTCAGCGGTGACGTTGATGCCGGACACCTCTTCGCTCAGCGGCTCCCCCAGCGAAGCGACAGCCTCGAGCGCGCCGGCCAAAGAAATCTGGTCGATCTTGCCCCGCGGCGCCGCGATCTGTGGCAACCCGCGGGGCCGCGTAGCCACTTCCTCGAAGGCAACCCCGGCCGCGTCAAGAAGCCGTAGTGGTTCCTTTGGCTGGTTCAGAACCGCGACGGGCACGCGCATAGTCAACTCGATCGTCACCGTCGACGGCCAGCCACGGCCCACCTCGACAGACTCGATGCGCATGTCAGCCAACACACGCTCTGCGATCCCCGAGGTGTCGACCCGTGCTAGCGGCTCGCCCATCGGGGCTTGAGCGTTGCTCTGAGCACCTTCCATCACGGGCGCCGGCCCGCCCGTTACCTCGACGTCCTCCACCACAAATACAGGGGCAAAGCCCACGACAATCACGAGCGCAGCAACCAACGTCGCCACGAGCGAGCTCCACAGCAACAACCGTCGGCGCCCCGAGCGACCAACCTTGCGGCGGCGAGCGAACCGTTTATCCATCGAGCGATTCCAGCAACGTGACCAACTCCGGTCCCAAGGTGGTGACGTCCCCGGCGCCGACCGTTAGCACCACGTCACCAGGGCGAACCAGCTCGACGATCACCTTCGCAGCGCTGCCCCGATCGTCGGCGTACGCAACGACTGGCGGCGGCGCTCCGGCTGGTAGCCGGGCAATCTCGACGTTCAGCGCGTCCACGATCGTTTGCCCGCTGACCCCGGCCAGCGGGGACTCGCGGGCTCCGAAGACATCTAGCACTACAACCACATCGGCGTGCACCAAGCCCGCAGCGAATTCTTGGGCGAACGCGCGAGTGCGTGAATACAGGTGCGGTTGAAAGGCCACGACCAGCCGCCCGTCGGCCGCCACCATGGACCGGCCTGCCGCCACCACCGCGGCGACCTTGGGTGCGTTGTGAGCATAGTCGTCAATGATGTGCAAGCCGCCCGATGCGGCGACAAACTCAAACCGGCGGCGGGTCCCAGCGAACGCGGAAAGCCCCGCGAGAGCGTGCGCCGTCCAGACCCCGTATCCCGCCGTGGCCGCGAGTAAGGCCGCACACGCGTTGTGCACATTGTGCCGTCCCGGCAACGGCATCACCAGTTCACTTCGCTCACCAGCCTGCCGGTCCCCGATGGTCTTGTTCCACTGCAGTGCGGAGGTGGTCGACCCTGCGGCGGTGGCGATGCTCAGAATACGCAGATCAGCAATCTGCGACTCCCCCCATGTCACGACCTGCTGACCCTGATCACGGGCGTAGCTGGCCAACGCGATCGAACCGGGATCGTCGGCGTTGGTCACCAGCAGGCCGTCCGAGCCCAACGTGTCGGCGAATTCCTCGAACGCCACCTGCACTGCGGCGAAATCGCCATAGAAATCGAGATGGTCCGGGGTGACATTCGTGACGATGGCCACACGCGGGCGGTAGGTGAGGAAAGAGCCGTCACTTTCGTCGGCCTCAATAACTATCGGCCCCGAGCCAGCATGAGCGCTCGTCCCGTAGTCCACCAGGGGTGACCCAATGATGAATCCCGGGTCAGTCTTGCCTGCTGCTAGTGCGGCAACCAACATTGCACTCGTGGTCGTTTTTCCGTTGGCCCCCGCCACCGCCACCGCGTCGCGCCCGTGGATCAGAGCAGCAATCCCCTGAGCTCGGTGCAACACCGGCACCCCTTTTATCCGCGCTGCAATGAGCTCCGGGTTGGCCTCAGTGACCGCACCAGAGATGACGACCGCCTCTGCGTCCCCGAGATGGTCCGGGTCGTGCCCGACACTCACTTCGGCCCCGTGGCTAGCCAGGTAATCCAAGGCTGCGCTGGTCTTGGCGTCCGAGCCAGAGACGGCGATCCCGGCGTGAAGGAACAACAACGCCACACCCGAAACGCCCGATCCACCCATCGCAATAAAGTGAACGTGCTTCCACTGCGTCGCAGCGGGAACGGGCTCGCGAAAGTCGAACCGGGCGGGTCGGGCACCGGGGTGGAACGAAGTCATGATCGACCGGTTGCCTTGTCGACAAATTGAGCCAGCAACTCATCGGCTTCCCGCTCGCCCACACTCGCCGCTGCGGTCGCCATGTCACGCAACGTCGCCGCATTGTTCATCAGCGGGAGCACGGTGGAGCGCACCCATGCTGGCGTGACGTCGCTGTCATCGACCAACTGGCCCCCACCAGCGGCGACAACTCCGGCGGCGTTGAGTCGTTGCTCACCGTTGCCGATGGGCAACGGCACGTAGATCGCGGGCAACCCCACGGCAGCGAGCTCACACACCGTCACCGCGCCTGATCGACATACGGCCAGGTCTGCCGCCGCGTAGGCCAGGTCCATCCGATCGGTGTAGGCCAGCGCGCAGTAACGAGCTGAGTCCCCGCTGGTGGCCGCTGCGTCCACGACGACCTCTTTGCCTGCGCCGGTCAGGTGCAGCACCTGCACGCCGGCCCGGGAGAAGTCAGATGCGACTGCGCAGAAGGCTTCGTTGAGGCGTTGCGCACCCAGAGACCCGCCGAAGACCAAGAGTGTTCTACGAGCGGGGTCGAGCCCGAAGTGAGCCATGGCCGCCTCGCGCGATGCCGCACGGTCTAGCCCAGCGATCTCTTGACGCAGCGGCATACCGACCACGTGCGCGTGGGGCAAAGCCGTCGCCGCGAACGTCGTGGCCACGTAAGGCGTCATGCGCGCGCCGAGGCGATTAGCCAATCCTGGGCGGGCGTTTTGCTCGTGAATGACGATCGGCAGTTTGAGCCGGCGAGCAGCGAGGTATGCCGGACTGGCCACATAGCCGCCAAAGCCCACGACCACATCAGCATGGGCATCGACCATCGCCTGGCGAGCGGTCGATACGGCATTGCGCAGTGACCCCGGGAATTCCAAGGCTGCACGGTTCGGACGCCGCGGAAACGCCGCTTTCGGCAAGGTGATCAGGTCGTAGCCGCGCTCGGGCACTAATCGAGCCTCCAGGCCGGCGCTCGTGCCCAAAACGGTGATGGTGGCCCCAGCGTCCCGTCGTCGAAGGCAGTCGGCAAGCGACAACAAGGGATTGACGTGCCCGGCGGACCCACCACCGGCCAACACCACGGAGAGTGGTTTCATCGAGGCGACCTGCTGGTCGTGGCCACGGCTGATAGCGTCCGCTTCAGTGCAGACGGACGCGCCGCCAACGCGGTTGAGCATCCGGGAAGGGTGCGGGCCATGGCGAGAAGCAAACCGATCGCCATGAGGGCCGCGATCAAGGCCGATCCACCACTGGAGACCAGCGGGAGCGGCACCCCGATGATCGGCAGCAGACCAATCACCGAGCCAATATTGAGACACGCCTGGGCAAGGATCCAGATCATGACACCCGCCGTGGCGAGCCTCGCGAAGGGATCTGTCGTCGCCGAGATGATGCGGAAACAGGAGTAGGCCAGCACGACGAACAGCGCGAGAACCAGCAACGTGCCGGGCAGCCCCAACTCTTCGCCGATGATGGCCAAAATGAAGTCGTTGTGCGGCTCAGGCAAGCGAGACCACTTCTCGCGGCTCGCGCCCAGCCCCACTCCCCACCAGCCGCCATCGGCAAGGGCGTATTGGGCGTGCACTTTTTGAAAGCAACCCTCCACCTGTGCGCTGGTACAGGTGTCGCCCAGCCAGGTTTCGATGCGCTGCATACGGTTTGCGCTTCCCGCCGCCAGGTAGGCAACGCCACCAGCAGCAATCACGCCGACCACACCGAACCACTTGGCTGGCAAACCCGCCACGAAGAGCATCCCACCAGTGATGGCAACCAAGATCATGGCCGTGCCCAGGTCCTTTCCGAGCAAGACGAGCCCGATTAAAACCATGGCACCAGGGAAGACGAAGGGAATCATGGCGTGCGTGACCTGCCCGATCACCGCTCGCTTATGGGCCAAGACAGCCGCGCCGAAGACGACCAAGGCCAACTTGGCGAACTCTGAGGGTTGAACACTGGCCCCACCGATAAAGATCCAGTTTCGGTTGCCCTGGAACCCGCCACCTAGCGGAGAGAAAACGAGCGCCTCAAGCAACACCCCAACGATGAGCCCCGGCATGGCCAGGCGCTTCCACCACCGCAGCGGGATCCGGGAAGCTGCCCAACCCAGCGTGATGCCGACACCGGCAAAGATCAGTTGCTCGACAAAAACCCCCCACGAACTGCCGGTCGCTGCGTAGGCGGCCACGCTTGAGGCTGAAAGCACCATGACCAAGCCGACCGATACCAGTGCTGCAGCGCTGACGAGAATCAAGTAGTAGGGCGCGGTCGGCGAGCGTAGCCATTCTCCAGCTGAGCGCGCCGGCACCGGCTGGCTGCTCGATGATCTCGGGCGCTGTGTGGTCGCGGTCATGAAGTAGAACCTGAGCCGGCGCGGCGACGCACGGCGTGGGTGAAGCAGTCGCCGCGGGCTTCATATGACTCGAACATATCTAGCGAGGCAGCAGCTGGGGCCAACAGCACCACGTCCCCGGGACGAGCGGCGCGGATAGCTGCGCCGACGACGTCGTCCATCAAGGCATCGAGCCGACCACGGCGCACGTTCAGGGGCATGTCTTCAGTTTCAGGTGTGGCCACCTCTTCGACGCTGACGTTGGGCGCGTGTCGGGCAAGTGCCTGCGCTAATTGTTCTCTATCTGCCCCCAGCAGCACCACGGACCGCAGGCGAGGCGCGGCTTGGCGCACGAGAGCCTCTACATCGGCACCTTTTAGTTGGCCGCCAGCGATCCACACGACGTCGGGGTATGCGGCCAGTGAAGCCGCCGCCGCGTGCGGGTTGGTCGCTTTGGAGTCATTGACGAAGCGGACGCCGTCGATGACGGCGACCTCCGTGATCCGATGCTCTTGTGGAACGAAGGCCCGCACGCCGTCGCGCACCGCCGCCGGCGGCACCCCGGCTGCACGAGCAAGAGCAGCGGCTGCCAAGACGTTGGCCACCATGTGTGGGGCCGGAACGCCGGTCGGGTCAATGTCGGTCAACGTCGCGAGCTCGGCGGCAGAGTCGGCCCGCTGAGCCACGAAGGCCCGGTCGGCCAGGACTTCTTCGACCAGGCCGAGCATCGACCGGTCCGGGATACCCAAGGTGAAGCCGATGGCTCGCGCGCCCTCGATGACTTCGGCCTCTTCGACCATCTTCTCGGTCACTTTGTCTTCGACGTTGTAGACGCAGGCCACCTGGGTGCGTTCATAGATTCGCGCCTTCGCGTCGGCATACGCCTGCTCGTCGCCGTGCCAGTCGATGTGGTCGGGCGCCACGTTGAGGACGCAGGAGGCCAACGGCGACAGGCTGCTCGCGTAGTGCAGTTGAAAGCTAGATAACTCCACGGCCAACACGTCGAACGGCTCGGGATGGAGCACGGCCTCGAGCACGGGAGTGCCGACGTTGCCGACCGCCAACGCTCGCACGCCAGCTGCGTTGAGCATCGATTCCAGCAGTCGTACGGTCGTGGTCTTGCCGTTGGTCCCGGTCACGCACAACCACGGGGCAGCCCCATGCCGTGCCCGCATTCGCCAGGCCAACTCGACCTCACCCCACACCGGTATGCCGAGGTTCGCCGCCTGCGTCAGGATGGGATGTTTCGGCCTCCAGCCCGGTGAGGTGACGACGACGTCAACCTCACCGATGTCGTCGGGCCACGAACTCACGTGCTGTTCGCCGATGCGAATGCGGGCACCCAGAATGTCGAGCACCTTGGCGCGTTCCCTCTGAATGGGAGCGGTTGAGCCCCCATCGAGCACGGTCACGACTGCTCCGCGCTCCAGCAGCGCATCGGCGGCGGCGAAGCCACTCACGCCTAAACCGGTCACGACCACACGCAACCCCTGCCATGCCGCATCGCGATGGTCGAGCGCGGCCAAGCAAGCCTCAGAGGTCATTGCCACCACTCACAGACGCGCGACCCACTCGGCGTAGAACAACCCCAAGCCGAGGGCGACGCAGAGGCCAGCGACGATCCAGAAGCGAATCACGATCGTCACTTCGGCCCAACCCAGCAACTCGAAGTGGTGTTGCAGCGGCGCCATCCTGAACACCCGTTTACCGGTCATCTTGAACGAGCCAACCTGGATGATCACCGACAGCGTGATGATCACGAACAGACCGCCAAGGATGGCCATCAGCAACTGCGTGTGGGTCACGATCGCCAACCCGGCCAGAGCACCACCAAGGGCCAATGACCCCGTGTCACCCATAAAAATCTTGGCTGGCGAAGCGTTCCACCACAGGAAACCAAAGCACGAGCCCGCGATACACGAGGCCACTACGGCGACATCTAAAGCGTCTCGCACGTCGTAGCAGTTGGGGCCGGGGCTGATCTGACAGTTCTGGTTGTATTGCCAAATGCCGATCAGCAGATAAGAGCCGAACACCATCACTGAGGCGCCGGTCGCCAGGCCGTCGAGCCCGTCCGTGAGGTTCACCCCGTTGGAGGCACCAGCAATCATGATGTTGGCCCACAACACAAACAGGATGAGCCCGGCGACCGGACCGAAGACGGCAAAATCAAAGGAGGTGTCCCGCACAAAAGACACGGCCGTGCTCGCCGGACGGCGGAAGTCCCCGGCCGGGAACTGCAACGCCAGGACCGCAAAGATCACCGCTACCAGGGTTTGCCCGGCCAGTTTTTCCCAAGAGCGCAGCCCCAAGCTGCGTTGCTTCGAGATCTTGATGTAGTCGTCGAAGAACCCAACCAGCCCGAGGCCAGCCATCAAGAACAAGACCAGCAGACCGCTGATGGTGAAGCGCATCCCGCTGAGCTCAACCACGTTGAGAACGTCGAGGAGACCAATAGCCAGGTGCGCCGCGAAGTACCCGACAAGGGTCGCCGCAATAATCACCGCTCCACCCATCGTGGGGGTGCCGCGTTTGGTGTGGTGCGAGGTTGGGCCGTCGTCGCGGATGAACTGGCCGTAGCCACGTCGCACGAGGAATTTGATGAACAGCGGGGTACCGACGAGAGCCACCACCATCGAGATGCTCCCGGCAAGCAAGACGCTGATCATGGTCGGTCACCTCCGGTGGCAAGTGCATCCCCGAGATGCCGCAAACCGGAGTCGCGGCTGGACTTCAACATCAAGACGTCACCATGCACCAGCAGATCTTCCAGAATCGTCCGGGCGTCCTGAACCGAATCGATCTGCAGAGCACCTTCCATCCGCGCAGTTTTGAAGGCTCGGGCTGCGGGTGCGGCAAGCGGACCGATCGATACGACGTTATCCACGCCCAGCTCGGCGGCATACGCACCGACGCGCTCATGCTCAGTCTCGCTGTCTTCACCGAGCTCGCGCATCTCGCCGACGACGGCGATGGTTCGACCGCTGGATCGCATCGCCACGAGGGCCCGCAATGCCGCGCGCATGGATTCTGGGTTGGCGTTGTAAGCGTCATTGACGATCGTGATGCCGTCCGCGCGTTCCGTCACTTCCATTCGCCAGCGCGATTGTGCAACGGCTTCACTCAACGCCTTCGCGATGGCGACCGACTTCATACCCCAAAAGTGAGCCACCGCGGCGACCGAGAGAGCATTGCCGACGTGGTGTTCGCCGTGCAGCGAGAGCTCGACACGCTCGCCTTCACACCCCGGCAATGCCAACGTAAAAGAGGCCTGGCCTCGGTTGTTCAGGACGACATCGTCGGCGCGGACCTGCGCTGCGTCACTGCGCCCCACGAGCAGGACGGGTGCGGCACTCTGGCTGGCCATGGCCAGCACCATGGGGTCGTCGGCATTCAGCACGGCCAACCCGCCCGGCTCTAGGGCACGTATGAGGGCGGCTTTGGTGTCGGCGATCGCCTGCCGGGACCCAAATTCGCCCAAGTGAGCGGAGCCAATATTGAGCACCACTCCCACATCCGGTGGCGCGATCTTGGTGAGGTATTCGATGTGCCCAACCCCCGAGGCGCCCATCTCAGCCACGAGGTATTCGGTGTCGGGTTGCAGTCTGCATACGGTCAACGGCACCCCCACCTCAGAGTTGTATGAGGCGCGCGGAGCGAGCGTCTTACCTAGCTGGGCGACAACTTGGGCCATCAGGTCCTTCGTCGACGTCTTCCCTGAACTTCCGGTGATTCCGACAATGTTGAGGCCGTTATTGGCGCGACAACGGTCGACTACCTCCCGGCCTAGGGCGGCAAACGCATCGCCGACATCGTCAACGACAACACACGGCAGATCCGGCATTTCGCGAGCGGTCAGCGCTGCGACGGCTCCTCGTGCGGCGGCTCCCTCGACGAAGTCGTGCCCGTCGGCGTGCTCACCCATCCGGGCGACGTAGAGGCTGCCCGGCACGCACTCGCGAGAGTCAGTCACGACCGCGGCGTCGACCTGGGTCGAGGCAGCGTGAGCAGGATAGACGCGTCCGCCCGTTGCGCGAGCGATCTCGTCCAGCGACAGGGGTATCACCCACCTGACCTCTCGTCCTTGATGGCAATGTCTTCCAGCGTCACACCCTGGTCCTCGTCAGGTGCTTGAGCGTCTGGATCGTACTCGAGTTCCATCGGCTCGCGCGCGCCTTTGCTCGGTGGGACGTCGTACTTTTGCAGCACGTAGCGCATGATGTCCGAGAAGACTGGGCCCGCAATCGTTCCACCGTAGATGCTGATCTCAGTAGGTCGCTGCACCGTGACAGCGACGACGTACTGCGGATCATCGGCCGGCGCGAAACCCACGAACGAGGCTGTGGTCTTGCTGTATTTCTTCTTCTCGTTGTCGTAGCGCGACGCGGTGCTCGTCTTGCCAGCGACTCGGTAACCCTGGACCGCGGCCATCGGCGCGGTGCCATCGGGCGAGGCCACCTCTTCCATGATGCTCGTCAAGGTCTGCGCGGTCTGTGGGGTCACCACGCTTTTCCCTTGCGCAGGAGCGCTTGTGGTGTAGCGGCCTTCGGCGTCACTGCTTCCGATGACGACCGACGGAGGCAGGTGCACGCCGGCGTTAGCGATTGTCTGGAAAACCCCTACCTGCTGCAGGGCTGTGCTGGACATCCCCTGCCCAAACATCATCGTGTACTTCGTCGTGCCCGACCAGTCTTTGACGTCAGGCAGCACACCCGTGGACTCGCCCGGCAGGCCCAAACCGGAGCTCTGCCCATAACCAAATTTGGTGAAGTAACTGTGGAGCACATCCTCGTCGATCTTCTCGCCATACAAGATCGTGCCCATGTTGCTCGATTTCGCCAGCACACCAGCAAAGGTGAAGTACTCAACGGGGTGTGGTTTGGCATCCGTAAACACACGTCCGGCACGCGGTAGCCGCGTCGGAACCACCACCGGGGTCGACGCGGTCACCAGCCCCTCCTCGAGCGCGGCGGCGGCGGTGATGAGCTTGCTTGTGGAACCGGGCTCGTAGACGTCCTCGACGAGCAGGTTGCTCATGGACTCCGCTTCTTGAGTTGCATCGGCCGGGTTAAAGCTCGGATAGCTCGCGGCGGCCACGACGCGGCCCGTTTTGGCCTCGAGCACGAGCGCATAGCCCGACAGCGCGCCGGACTCTTTGACCCGCCGCTCAACAGCGTCGTAGGCGTACCACTGCACATCTGAATCAATGGAGAGACGGATGTCTTCGCCGGGTTGCGCCGGAGTGTCCACCGAGGTGCCGGTGGTGATGACCTCGCCCTTGCCACCCAACTCGAAGGTGCGCTTGCCCGGGGTCCCGTTGAGTTGTTCGTCCCGGACCCGCTCAACTCCTCCAGCGGGCTGATCCCCAGCACCGACCCATCCCAACAAAGGTGCACTGGCCGGGCCCAGTGGATACTGGCGCTTGTGCTCGGTTTCGGCATGAATTCCAGGTATGCCGAGCGCATCGATGTCGTGCCAGGTGGCGCTTGAGACGTCTTTGACGAGGTACGTAAATCGCCCTGTCGTCTCCGTCAACGTCCTTTCGAGATCCTTGGCGTCTTCGCCCGTGATCTTCGCGATCTCGGCGGCCGCGCCTGCGATGCCTTTGTCCGCTTCGGAGGCGTCCTTGCTGTTCTTCCGAAAGAGTTTGACGTTGACGGGGTCTGCTGTGACGTCTTTGCGCTGCACATCAAAAGCGATCGGCTGGCCGGACACGTCGGTGATCGAGCCGCGCGGCGCAGCAATGGTGACCTCATTGAGCCGGTCATCCACGGCCGCTGCCGAGACCGAGGCTGCGTCGAGGCCCTGCAAACGAACCAACTGAGCGGCGAACAGACTAAACACCATCAGGGTGCCCAGCATGAGAGCCCAAGCCCTTCGTTGCGGATGGGCGACGCCGCGACCGTGTGTGATCAGCGCTGATGAGCCCCGTTTACGCGCCGCCATCACTCTCCCGCTTCTTGGCTCCCAGTGGCGCTGTCGGCACCGGGAAGGTCAACGGTAAAGGTCTTGCCGTCCTTGACCAGGGCCGCCACGCCGAGAATCCCATTGTCTGATAGTCGCAAGGTCGCCGTTGAAGGCGAGGCCACCATTCCCAGGTTCTCGGCCTTTGTCGAAAGGGTCACCGGCGACGATAGGTCGGCGACTTCGCTGGCCAGCGACACCTGCTCGGCTTCCAGGGCCGCCTGGCTCGCCCGCAGATCACTGAGCGTGAAGGATCCCTCCGCCCGCGCGATGTTCAACATCAGCATTAACATCAGCCCGGAGACGATCAGGGCCCCTAGTCCCAGGGCAAACCACATATGACGCACCGGCACCGGCACGGCCTGCACGACTCGCAGGGGGGTTCGTTGCGGCACGCTGGCCGTGCGACCGCGACGCGCAGCGGGAGCGTAACGGGGGGCAGCGGCGGTCATTTGGCTCATCGGTTGGCCTTTTCTGCGGTGTTGGTGAGGCGAATTCGGGTGGCTGCTCGCAGCCGCACTGAGGTGGCGCGTGGGTTGGACTCAATTTCGGCAGGGGTAGCCTTCTCGGCCCCTCTGGTCAGCATCTGCATCCAGGGACGTTGCTCCGGGAGCTCGACGGGGAAGCCGGGCGGCGCCGAACTACTCGCGGCCTTCACTAAGGCCTGCTTGGCGATGCGATCTTCCAGTGAGTGGTAGGCCAAGACGGCCACTCGACCTCCCATGGGCAGGGCATCGAGGGTCCTGCTGATCGCCCGATCCCAGGTCGAGAGTTCACTGTTGACCTCGATCCGCAACGCCTGGAAGGTGCGCTTGGCGGGGTGCCCACCGGAGCGTTGCGAGGCGGCCGGGATGGCTCGGGTGAGCAGCGCGACCAAGGCAGCCGAGCGTTCGAAAGGCTCGGTCTCACGGTGCTGGACGATGGTCCGCGAGATTTTGCGCGCGAAACGCTCTTCGCCGTAGTCACGCAGAATTCGCTCTAGGTCCCGTTGGTCGTAGGAGTTGAGAACCTCGGCCGCGGTGGGTCCCTCGTCTTGGTTCATTCGCATGTCCAACGGCGCATCAGCGCGATAGGCAAAGCCTCGGTCGAGATCGTCTAACTGCAATGAGGACACCCCGAGGTCGAAGAGAACCGCGTGTGCCGTGGCGATTCCGAGACTGCTCAACGCCTCTGGCACCTCGTCATATACCGCGTGCACACCGGTGAAGCGATCGCCGAAGCGCGCTAACCTCACGCGCGCCAGCGCTAACGCCTGTGGGTCGCGGTCGATGCCGACGACCCGCGCGGTCGGACAGCATTCGAGGACGCGCTCGGTGTGCCCACCCATGCCGAGGGTGGCGTCGACCATGACCGCTCCCTGCTCTTGGAGGGCAGGCGCAAGAACATCCACGACGCGCTCCAGCAGGACCGGGGTATGCCGGTCCTGGGCTGGTCGATCCTGCGTCATGTTGCTCCGTGAGTGGGTGCGGTTGGTGGGGTGAAAGGTGAGGTTCTCAGCGGCAGTCCTGGCGATTGGTCTCCCGCCGGTGTTGTTCGGCCCGATGCCGGGGAAGTGGCATCGGGACAAGCAACCATCGGAGGGAGGCCAACGGTCAGGACACTGCGGCGACTGGGTTCTAGAGGATGCCGGGCACGACCTCCTGCGATTGGTCCGCGAAAGCCTGCTCGGTCGCTTCCAGATACGCCGTCCAGGCACCTGAGTCCCAGATCTCTAGCCGCGAACCGGCACCGATGACCGTGCAGTCGTGACTGAGCCCGGCGTACTCGCGCAGGGTGGCGGGAATGGTCACGCGCCCCGCCTTGTCCGGAATCTCGTCTGAAGCGCCCGAGAGGAAGACACGCTGATAGTCGCGCACGGCCCGATTGGTGGTGGGGGTGGACTGCATCGAGGTCGCAATGCGCTCGAATTCCCCCATCGGAAAAACGTAGAGACAGCGCTCTTGCCCGCGAGTCATCACCAGACCCGTCGAGAGGCGATCGCGAAACTTGGCCGGCAAGAAGATTCGACCCTTGTCGTCCAGGCGAGGGGTGTGCGTCCCGAGAAACATCGGCACTCCCCTTTCGTCGGATTAACCAGCAATGATGTTTGGTGCCCCACCGTACCCCACTTCCCCCCACAAATTGCCTGTATTGACACGTTTGTAGGTGCTTCTGCGCTTATTGCCGCTGGTCAAAGCCATAATGAGTAGGTGGGGGGAAATGTGGTTCCCGGCTTGAGGACGGGCGCTGGGATCTCACAGTGAGATAGGGCAAGATCAATTGATGAGTGCGAACGTGGCTATGGCCGGTCAACGAACCAGCGTCGATCTAGGGACCGTGCAAGGGGTCGCGCAAGATATTCAAAAGGCGGTCGCCACGGTCATCGAGGGCAAAGACGCCGCCATCCGCACTGCGGTCATTGTGCTCCTTGCCGAGGGTCATCTACTGCTCGAGGACGTTCCTGGAATAGGGAAGACCATGCTCGCCAAGTCGCTGGCACGGGCCATCGACTGTGACGTGAGTCGAGTGCAATTCACCCCGGATCTGCTCCCCAGCGACATCACCGGGGTTAGCGTCTTTAACCAAAACACGCGCTCGTTCGAGTTCCGGCCCGGCGCAATCTTCGCCAACCTCGTGGTGGGCGACGAGATCAATCGGGCCTCTCCTAAGACGCAGTCAGCACTCTTGGAGTGTATGGAGGAGCGTCAGGTCACGGTCGACGGCGACAGCCACCCATTGGCTGCCCCCTTTATGGTGATGGCCACCCAGAACCCGATCGAAATGGAAGGCACCTACCCCCTCCCGGAGGCGCAGCGTGACCGTTTTATGGCTCGCATTTCCTTGGGCTACCCCAGTGCCGCCGCCGAGCTAGACATGCTCACTTCGCACAGTGAAGTCGACCCACTTTCGAACATTAGCCCCGTCACCGACGCGGCCACCGTCAGCGAGGTCATCACAGCCGTACGGCATCTGCACACCTCCGTCGCCTTGCGCAGTTACGTCGTGGATCTTGTGGCCGCCACGCGGCGCCACCCTGCGCTGCGACTCGGGGCCTCCCCGCGCGCTGCGTTGCAGTTGCTGCGAGCAGCCAAAGCGCACGCCGCGCTCGGGGGACGGGATCACGTCCTGCCCGAGGATGTTCAACTCCTGGCCCCGGCCATCCTCACTCACCGGGTGCTGTTGAACGGCGAAGCCCAGTTGGCTCGCCGCTCTGCCGCTGACATCGTCACTGAAGTGCTGTCAACGACACCGGTCCGCACTGCGTGAGCACACACCAGCGATGAGCCCCTTGCAGGTGCTGACCCCACGTGGTATTTCGTTCTTCGTGGTCGGTCTGTGCACGGTGCTTGCCGGAATCTTTGCGGGATACCCAGACATCACCAGAGTGGGCATCCTGATGGCCGCGCTCCCGATCCTGGCTCTGGTGGTCGCCCGTCGCCGAGCGCCCACGTTGGCTGTGTCGCGGGTTGTGACACCCGTTCGGCTTCACCCCGACGAGCCGGGCCTGGTGCAATCGACCTACACCAACGTTGGCGCTCGCCGGACACCGCTATATCTGGCCCAAGAGCAGGTCGACGTCCACTTAGGAGACCGCCCCCGCTTCGTGTTGCGCTCGCTGGACCGCGGCGAGATGAGGTCCCTGACGTATCACGTGCGCAGTTCTTACCGGGGTGCTTACCGTCTAGGACCTTTAAGTCTGCGCCAGCGGGACCCGTTCGGCTTGACGTACGTCGCCGTTCGGCTGTCCAGCACCACTGAGGTCGTGGTGCTCCCCCGGGTGTTGGAACTCGGTGGTCAGCGCTCCGTGCCACAGGGCCGAGGTAGCGAAGGCGAACGACCGCAGATGATTGCTCTGCATGGTGAAGATGACGTCAGCATTCGCCACTACCGAGACGGTGACGAGTTGCGCCGAGTGCATTGGCCAGCAACCGCTCATCGCGGCGAAGTGATGGTGCGCCAAGAAGACCGACCCGCTCGGCGACGAGCGGTTTTGCTCTTGGACTCACGCAGCGCAGCTCATGGCCGAGCTCCGGCAGCCAGCGCAACCTTTGAATACGCCATCTCGGCGCTTGCCTCGGTGGGACGCACGCTGCTCTTAGACGGTTATGTCGTCCATCTCTTAAGCAGCCACACCATCAGCAACGGTGCCGCCGCTCATCCGATGGACCTGGACACTCTCTTGGACACTCTTGCTCGGGCCGAACGTGAGGATGACGTGGGGCTCGAAGAGGTCGCCAGCGCCGCTCACGCTTTCACCTCCGGCGGCGTGCTGGCGGTGGCTGCGATCGTGGCTCACGAGGCCGAGGACATCAGGCATCTAGCCACCATTCGCGAGCACGGGTCTACGGCCGTCGCGTTCGTTCTCGACCGGTCACGTTTTGGGGCGGATTTAACCACCGCACCCCAGGACTCGTCGCAACCACCACCACAGTCACGAGTCCTCGGCGAAGCCGGTTGGACCACCGTAGTGTGCACCTCTCGCACGAGCATTCAGTCGGCTTGGTTACACCTGCAAACGAGGCCAGCGCTGGGGTTGCGGTCATGAATCTGCACCGTGGCCTGTGGCCGGAGACTCTCGTCTCGGCGCTAGCGACTTTGTCAGTTGGCTGGCCGCTGACGACCCTGCTGCAGGAACAGTCGTGGCTACCCAATGCTGTCGGCGCCGTTGCCTTGATCGCCCTGACTGGTGGCGTGTTGCGTAGCGTGCGGATGCCCCCGTCGCTGATTGTTGCGATCCAACTCGTGGTGGGCGTTCTTACGCTCTGCGCAATGTTCCTCAGGGAAACACTGTGGCTGATTCTGCCCACTACAGCTAGCGCCACCCAAGCGGTCGCCCTGCTGGCAGAGGCCGGAGAAGTCTTGCGCGAGTTCGCCGCCCCAGCACCCACTACGACCGGCGTGGCGTTCCTGGTCGTTGCGGTGCTGGTGCTGACCGCGGTTTCGGTCGACGCCTTGGCTTTGACCTGTGCGGCTCCAGCGATCGCGGGGCTTCCGTTGGCAGCGGCATTCTTCGTGTCGGTTTCGAACAACGGCAACGCCATGGAGCCGTGGTTCTTTCTCGTCACGGCGGCCCTGTGGATGACCATGATGGCTCAGCAGTCGGACCGATTGCTGGCTCGCTGGCCATCGGCAGACAACCAAGGGTTTGGGGCGCGGCCGCGCTTCGGCGCGAGCTACCGTGCGCTCGCACAAACCTTGGGTGTTCTTGGGCTCTGCGCTGCGGTTATTGCTGCGGCGCTACTGCCACACCTTCCCCCGACGTTCTTCGCCGATGGGTTAGGACGCAATCCCGAAGCCAATGGCCGTAATCTGGGGGCTGGTCAGGTCAGTTTTACCGAGACGATGGACCCGGGTGAGGACCTCGCCAACCAGTCAGAATCGCCGGTCTTGGAATACACCTCGACGGCTCGACTGGTAGAACCTCTGCGGGTCACCGCCACTGAAGAGTTCGACGGTCAGACGTGGGTGGCCCCAGAGCGCAACGGCGACGCCATCATCGGCCCTGATCTACCGGCTCCCCTGGGTGTGTCACCGGAGGTGATCGGATCATCAGAAGAAATCTCGGTGACCGTGAACAATCTGCGAGCACCTCACCTCGCAGTTCCCTCGGCGACCACCTCGTTGTCTCTTGACGAGCCATCCTTCGACTATGACGAGCGCGTCAGCACGGTCCTCGTGAACGCGCCCGTCGATGACTACGTGGCGCTCTACACGGATATTGCCACCGATGGCCCGATTGAGGCCCAAGGGCCCAGCGCTGAGCGCATCGGCTCCACCCGGCCCACTCTGCTTGAGGTTCCGGCGGAGAGCCAGGCCGCTATCGCCGACTTGGCTGCGAGAATCCTCGACGGAGAGAGCGACCCGTTTGAAGTGGGCCGACTGGTTCAGGAGCATTTGCGCGGTTCGGACTACACCTACTCGTTGACCCTTGCGCCGCGCGATGGCGAGATTTCGCGCGATGCCATCACACAATTCCTGGCTTCGCAACAGGGATACTGCGTTCAGTTCTCCACCGCAATGGTGATGATTGCCCGATCCGAGGGCGTCCCGGCCCGCATGGCTGTGGGATTCTTACCCGGCGAAGTCCAGAACGACGGTAGTCGCAAGGTGCGCGCAAAGGACGCACACACGTGGCCGGAGTTATACATCGATGGGCTCGGCTGGACCCGCTTCGAACCCACTCCGGGGGTTCGCGCTGGTGCACCGCCCGCTCTGACCCAACCCGAATCAGCCCCGACGGCCCCCGCCGAAGTTCCGGAACTCCCGACCGAGCAAGCCACTCCCACGCTTACCCCCGACACCTCTGACGACGCGTGGTGGCAGTCAGTGAGCGATTGGGTCGTGAAGTGGCGCTGGGTATGGGTGGGCTTACTCCTCTTGGGTGCTGCGCTCTGTGCGTTGCCCTTGGCCGGACGGCGGTATCGCGGGCGGGAGGCTCGCGAGGCTCATACCTCGACCGAGCACGTCGAAAGCCAATGGCTCGTGCTGACCCGATCGCTGACCGACCTCGGCGTGGACGACCCTGGCCACCGAAGTCCCGCCGCGATGCACGCCCACTACACCGAGCGCACATCCCTGGACACGACCGGAGCACAGGCTCTGCGCCGGGTCACGGCACAACTACAAGACAGCAGGTATGCCGATCCAGCCCGGCTCGACATCGACCAGGACGAGGTGACCTCCGACGTGCTCACGATCGTGGAGACGGTGCGCGCCCGCTCGCCTTGGTCGGTTCGCACCAAGGCGAGGTTGGTTCCGCGCAGCGGCGCCTTGGGATTCGCCCAATGGCTGCGCCGCCGCACGGGCCGCGATTAGTCGAGGTAGTCGCGCAAAACCTGTGACCGGGACGGGTGACGCAACTTGGACATCGTCTTAGACTCGATCTGGCGAATGCGTTCACGCGTGACGCCGTAGACCTTGCCGATTTCGTCCAACGTTTTGGGCTGACCGTCAGAGAGGCCGAATCGCATCGACACCACTCCGGCTTCGCGCTCTGAGAGAGTATCGAGCACGGAGTGCAACTGCTCCTGCAGCAGCGTGAATGACACCGCGTCGGCTGGCACGACTGCTTCGGAGTCCTCGATGAGGTCTCCGAATTCACTGTCCCCGTCTTCGCCGAGTGGGGTGTGCAGTGAAATCGGCTCCCGGCCATACTTCTGAACCTCAACAACCTTCTCGGGGGTCATGTCTAGCTCGGCCGCCAACTCTTCAGGCGTGGGCTCACGGCCCAGGTCTTGCAGCATTTGCCGTTGCACGCGTGCCAACTTGTTGATGACCTCGACCATGTGCACGGGGATGCGGATGGTGCGGGCCTGGTCGGCCATGGCCCGAGTGATGGCCTGGCGAATCCACCAGGTGGCGTAAGTCGAGAACTTGTAGCCCTTGGTGTAGTCGAACTTCTCCACGGCTCGAATCAACCCGAGGTTTCCCTCTTGGATGAGGTCCAGGAAAAGCATGCCTCGACCCGTGTATCGCTTGGCGAGGCTCACCACAAGCCGCAGGTTGGCCTCGAGGAGGTGGTTCTTGGCGTTCTTGCCGTCCGCCGAAATCCACCAAAGTTCGCGTTTGAGTTTCGCGTCCAACTTGTCGCCGGAGTTAAGACGCTCTTCACCGAAGAGTCCGGCTTCGATCCGCTTGGCCAACTCGACTTCCTGCTCAGCGTTCAGCAGAGCAACCTTGCCGATCTGCTTTAGGTAATCCTTAACCGGGTCGGCAGTGGCACCTGCGGTGACAACTTGCTGGGCCGGAGCATCATCATCGTCGCCGGTGGACACCACAAAGCTGTTGTCTTCACGGACGGTCTTGGAGGTGGACTGAGCCGGAGTCTTGGCTCCCACACTTTTACCGTCTTCGACGACGTCGCCGGTGCCAGTGTCCTCGTCCTCGTCGTCCGGGTCACTGTCTTCAGCGGTGGTCTCCGTCGGGTTTGAGTCTTTTGAGGCCGCCGTCTTTTTGGCGGCACGCTTTCGAGCGGGCTTGGCCGGCGCTGATCCTGCGGCAGCCTTGGCTGCTGCACGGGTGGTGCCCTCACCAGTGGCCGCGTCCGACGCAGCTGCTGCAGATGTCTTGGCTGCGGTCGCCTTCTTTGCGGCGGCGCGCTTGGCGGGAGCTCGCTTGGCCGGTGCCTTCTTCGCTGGCGGTGCATCTTGCGCTGCGCTGCCCTCTTCGCCATTGCTGTCGTTGGCTGCGCCAACAGCAGCTTCGTCCTCGACAACCGGCGCTACGGCCACTTTAGCAACGCGCTTACGTGGCGCCGCCTTAGCCGCTGGTTTGATTTCTTCAGCCTCTAGGCCGGCCGCTGGCGTGGCCGTTTTGCGAACTGCTGCTGCCTTTTTTGCCGCCGTTGCCCGCTTCGCGGTGGTCTTCTTCGCTGCCGGCAACTCGCTGGTTGAGTCTTCGCGAACTTCGATTGCTTGGTCGCTGAATGTACGTAGCACGGTGGTCTGCCCCTTCTTCGGTAGACCGGAGGTCTCGAGGGCCTCGCGCACCTCGGCCAGCATCAGAAATCCCTGGTCTTGCCCCTGCACAAGCAGATCGCGCAACTCTTGGGCAGCGAACTCTTTGGGGAGCTCTTTGCTAGACGCGCCGGAGGCTTTGGTGGTAGCGGATGTCACGAGGTGCACCAACGACTTTCTGCGCCACGAAACTGGCGCGGGAGATCACGTTCGGCGCAGTGATATGAACACACGGGCACGGCCGAACTTCGTATGATGGGAGGTTGTCGGGTGTGCCGATCGATCGCTGCGACCAGTCGGCTTAATTCCATTATAAAACCCTTAGGGGCCATGCTCGTGCCCACAGGCCCCAAAATGCCCTAGTCGGAGGCCTTGACAGCCAAGACAGGACATGCCGCGTCGAGTAAAATGCGCTGGGCATGTGAGCCCAAAAATAATTTGCCAACCGTGGATCGGCGGCGCAACCCGATCACAATGAAGATGGCGCCCGTTTCCTCGGCCACCGCAATAAGATTGTCGCTGGGGTCATCGCGACCCTCTAAGGTCCGGACTTCGTGCTCTATTCCGTCGCTATCAAGCGCAGCAGCGATCGAAGCCAAGTGAGCCTCAAACTGGCTGGTCTGGGCATCGTCGACTTCTCGCCCGGGTCTGGCGGATTTCACCACCACCAAACCAACCCGCCGCAAGTGCGACTCCTGGGCAGCTCGATCCAGTGCTGCGCGCCCCTCACTGGTGGGCACGTATCCAACAACGATCGTCATTGATCCCTCTCTGAATGGCTCGATCTCGTCGTGCCGAGGCTACACCGATGGTGGTGGGCGCAGAGCCGAAGATAGAGCCATGTCAACGAGGCGGGCCAGAGAGTAGTCGGAGTCCGCCTCGAGCGCGGCACTGATTGCCATATTGGCGAGTGCTCCCTCACCGGCTTGCCATGCTAAATAGCCCACGACCGTCAGCACGGGGGCGGCCTCATGCCGTGGCACGTATGCCGCCAAAACCGCTAGCCGAAAGCACGCCGCTCCATCTACGCGATCGCAGACGTCGAGCTCATATGCGACCTGCCGTTCGGCGTCATTCCGTTCACCGTGATTGCTCGGGCAACCCTGTTGTGCGAGCGGCGGCGACAGCCGTGAAAGGACTGCATCGCGCACCTCAACATCGTGCAACGCCAGGGCCACATCCGCGACGTCACGAGGCTCAAGCGATTCAGGTCGAAAGTTCGGATCGCTCAGGACAGCCCAGAGGGTGCGCGCCGCCGTTCGAGCACCCGCCGTGACACGGGAACACATGTGGGCTTTGACCGCCCTCGCAAAAGCCTGATCGGAGGCATCCAGCACCGACGCCACAGATGCCCGGTCAGGGGCGGGTGACTTCCCGGCCATGATGTAGTCGGCGATCACTGGCACGTCACCATCGTGCGGCAGTTCCTGCCAGGCCGCCGTGTGACCGAGGGCATCGAGCATCGCAAACTGGCGGTGGCGCACCCGTGCGCTGGCAACGACCGCGACTAAGTGGCGGGCGGCCATGTCCGCAACCCCGAGCAGGGTGGACACTGCATTGAACTCCTCGGCACACCCGTCCTCGAAGGCCAAGGCAACCACCGAGGCCACATCGCCACGGCGAAAAGCTGGCTCTAAACCTTCCACCGAAGGGCTTCGCGCGGACGAGAGATCCAAGTCAACTCGCGCGATCAACGTCACCGAGCCCCGCATCCGCTCTGAGCCGCTCTTGACGGGCACAGGAGGCCCAGGCCCCATGCACAACAGCACCAATGAGGCTGTTGGGTGGTAGCCAAGTTGATAGGGCAGCGCAACGATGCTGTGCGCAATTCCGTGGATAGTGCCGGCCTGAGGTTCTGTGGACGTGTTCATCTAGGCAGGCTGCCTCGAACCTTCACCCTCCGCCGAGCGCCTGTGGACAACGAAAGGTGTGGACGAGTCAGCGTTGCGGAAACTCTTCTTTGACTTGATTCGCCAGTTGCCGCATGAGGTAGGTGTCGAGCCCTGCTCCAATGACCCCACCCGCCAACGGCACTGCCCGCCCAAGGCGACCCAGCGCGCGTGTTCCCAACCGGGTGGCGACACGGAAGCCAACGCCCTTATTGATCACCATCGCCGCAGCTTGCGGAACACGGTTAAGGGCAATACTGCTCATGGTGCCACCGCCGACAACCCCCACTTTGCGAAGCACATCGTCAGCGTCGGCCCCAAGCAAGGTCAGCATCAGAGCCGTCCGGGTGGCGTGGTCATTGATGTCGTAGCCGCGCAACTGAGCGGTCGCTCCGGCCATCCGGGCGGCTAAAAGGTAGAAGCCCGCCACGTTCGCAGGCAAGGCCACTGGCATCGTAATCAGCCCGCCCACTCCTGTGAGAAAGCCACCGGCCGCTGCCAACTTCACGTGACTCTTCACGATCGCCTCAAGAGCCCGGGACGGGTCCGGGTTCTCGCGCAGGGCTTGGGCGACGCGGTCGTTGGCCGAGTCCAAGGGGCCGATGCCATCGATTCCGCGGTCAACGACCATGCGAACGAGCGCAATGGAGGTCCGAGACGTGAAGGAATCTTCATCCGACTCGGCTTCTTCGGTTGATGTCTGCGGAACATCATCTTTGCTAAACCAACCCATGAACTTCTCCTTCTTGTCGATGCCTTGCCCATCGTGGCAGCGGCCATGCCGAGGTTACCGGTGGACTAGGTTTTGTGCATGAGCACACCCGATCAGAGGGCCGAATCCCCCACAAAGAGTGGCGCGGCTGTTCGCGTTACCGGAGCCCTCGCTGCGCTCAGCGGCGTGCTGGCGGTAGTGCTTATCGTGCTCGGCGTGGTGGGTTTGGCGCGCGTGTCCACCCCTAATATGCAGGAATTCAATGCCGGCGCCACGGTCACCATCACCAACAGCGGCGCCTCTATCTACGCGCGCTCCGACACTGAGCGCACCGCAGCGGTGTGTGCGGCCACCAAGGACTCGACAAGCACAACCCTGGATCGTCCCATCAGTGCCTTTAGCATTGACGTGTCACAGAGCGAATTCTTCGAGGTCGCCCGCACGCCGCAATCTCTCGCAGCGGGCACATACTCCGTGACCTGTGAAGGCACAACGTCGGCAATGTATGTCGGTCCGTCGGCTCCCACGACGTCAGCCTCTGGTCTCCTGGGCCCCGCGGGCCTCATCAGCGGGATCATTCTGGCCGTCATCGCCCTTGTTCTGGGCATCGTGACGGTCATTCTGAAGAAGGTTGCTAGCGCCAAGAAAACCTTCCCGGCCAACTGGGGCGACAGTGCGGTGCAATCTCAATATTCCTCCCCATACGCCTCACCGGCTCCCCCGGCTTCCATGGGACAACAGCCTTACTCGCAGGCTCCCAACGACGAGCAAGCCCCACCAGCTCCCTACAGTCAGTCGGCCGGCGCGCCGGCCTTTACCCCGCCTCCCCCTGCGTCCTGGCAGAATCGACAACCCGAAGGTACCCAGGCCAACGCTTACGGACAGGGGCGCTATGCCCCGTCCGAGGACCAGAGCCACGACAGTGCAGGGTCTGACGCCGATCACAAAACTGGTAGCAACAACGGTGACGACAACAGCCACAACGCTGGCGACGCTAGTGGCGACGACAACACATACTCGCCGACCCCGCCGCTGGCCTGAGGCGCCGTCCTACTGGGCCGGATCGTCCTTCGCGCTTTCACGCAAGAACTCCTCGAACTCAGCGCCAATCTCCTCGGCAGAAGGCAGATCGGCTTCTTGAGCGGCGAGCACGTTGCGTGCGCGCTGCCCCTCGAGGAATTGGTCGTAGCGCTTCTCGAGTTCAGCCACGGCCTCACCGATCTCTGGCGCAGCAGCGACCTGCTCGGTGATTTCGGCACGGTTGACCCCCGCCGCAGCAACCATATCGGCCGTCGGCATCTCGAGATCTGTAAGGTTTAAGAAGGCGTCCATGGCGGCCACCGCAGCATCACCAAAGGCTGATTCGGAAAGGTAGTGCGGCACGTGCACTGCCAGGCCGATCGTGGCCAACCCTTCCGCGCCGAGCCTCAAGTGCAACAACGACTCGGCGCTGGCGGGCACTTTCACCTGGCCGAACATCGGCTGATTGCCGGAGATCAATGCACTGTCGCTGGCAAATTTAGTCATGCTCACCGGACGGGTATGCGGCACCGCCATCGGTATGCCGTGAGCCGAGACCACGGTGCGCACCCCGAAGGCCAGGCATAGTTGGTGAACGGCCTTCGCGAAGGCTTCCCAGTGGTAGTCGGGTTCGTCGCCGTGCAGCAGTAAGAAGGGCTGTCCGTTGGCATCCAGCACGCGATATAGCACCAGCGACGGGTCGTCGTAGTCGACCCAATGGTCGGTGTCAAAGGTCATCATGGGACGCCGTGAGCGGTAGTCAATGAGCTGATCCATGTCGAACGACGCGACCACGCGGTGCTCCAGGGTGTCCAGGATGTGCCGGGTCAATTGCCCGCGAACTTGCCCGGCATCGATGAAACCATCGATCGAGACGTGTAACAAAGGCGCGTGCAGCGGCTGAATCGCGGAGTCGGTCTCTAGCCGAAACAGCTCGGAGTGTGAGGTCACTGGGGTCCTTTCGGGACGGTCGATCACCTGTGTGGTCACAACGTACGGGGCAGGTCGCTGATTCCAGGTGACCTATCGGCTGCGAGGTGATAGACCCGTCCTATGGATGTGACGAGCGGTGGCGCAACGATCTTTCATGACCTCGATGATTTCGTGGGGGCAACACGACTTAGTGGTGTTGCTTGCTCGGCCGACGGCAGCCGCGTGGTGACCACCGTGTCAACCCGCAATAGCGAGCACACGGCATACGTCAACGCTGTGTGGGAGATCGATCCACACGGTGCGGCGTCGGCGCGTCGGCTGACCCGCAGCGATAAGGGTGAGAGCGGGCCGGTTTTTAGCGGGGCCGGTGACCTCTACTTCACCTCCACACGTCCGGTGAGCACTAGTGGCGATGACGACGCACAGGCTGACACTGCGCTGTGGAGTTTGCCGGCAAAGGGGGGCGAAGCGCATTTGGTCGCCGCTCACCGCGGTGGAATCTCGTCGGTGACTTGTGCCGCGACAGCTGACGCAACGCTCGTCGTAGCGCCGATGCTTCCTGGGGCCCAGACCACGCACGAGCACGACGAACTCTCGAAAGCGCGCGAGAAAGCCGGCGTCGATGCGCTACTCCATCGCGGGTTTCCGGTGCGATTCTGGGATCACGACCTCGGGCCGGGCCAGCCTCAGGTGTGCGCC
>JBBSKS010000004.1:0-35644 GCA_038256095.1 Actinomycetales bacterium
ACCACAACGTCGTTGGCTTGCGACCGGGTCTTGTGGGGGCTGCCCGCCTTGAGGACGGTGTTCTCGGGCAACGTATAGGTGACGTCGCCGGCCAGCATGAGCTGCTCGACGCGCTGAGGCAAGGGCGTGTTGGGCGGCGCTTCGAGCGTCTCTTTCGACTCGCCAGCCGTGACCTTGATGCCAGCCTTCGGCCCAGGGATCGGCCCGGTGTTCTCGGAATCGTCGACAACCGGCGCCCGCTTGGACTTCGGCGTAGACGCTGGGCTTTCCTCAGCGTCGCGGTCCTTGTCCCGCATCGCGGTGGCCCCGGAGCGCAACGAGCGCCCCTTGCTCTTCTGGACCTCGGCAGCCTGATCGAAGGCCGGGTCGCCCTCGGAGCGTCCGGCACGACGCGCCGGACGCCCGGCTCGCGGGGAGTCGCTATCGAACCGGCTGGAGTTAAACAGGTGTTCCTCAGCCTCGGCAATACGCTGAGGTATGCGGTGAATCGGCGTCGCGGTCAAGACCAGAAGACCGAAGATGGCCAGCAACACCAAGATGATTGCGGTGCCGATCACGGTGATGCCAGCGGTGATCGGCGCAGCCACGGCAAAACCGACCACTCCTCCCGCGGCCTGCAGGGCAGGTTGACCCAAAGAGTAGTCCGGGGAACCCGAGGCCAGATGTGTCAGACCACAACTCGCCAAAGCGAGTGCCACGACAGCGACGAAGAGTCGGTGATGCGTGTGGTGTTCGCGCGGCGACCGCATCATGCGCACGCCAAAGACCAACAACACCAGGGGCAGTACCAGAGCAACGCGACCAAACGTGCCCGCCGCGACCGCGTGGATAGCGCCTCCGACCGGCCCGGATAGACCCCACCATTCGCGGAGCGCAATGAGAAGCGCCAGCGAGATGAAAACCAGGCCGAGGCCATCGCGGCGGTGCTCACGCTCCAGATTTTCCTCGCCCCCTGAGACGCTGCGAGCTGTTCCTCCGGCCACGGTTGCTATTCCCATCCAGGTGCCTTTCACGGCGCGCCACGGCAGTGAACCACCGGGGTGCGGGGCCTTGCTCGGCCGAGTTGACGTTGCGGGCCGGCGCGTTGATTTCCGCGCGTTGCTCCCAGATGTACGGGCCGGCCCCGTCGACTTTTTGCTACCACCACTGGAAGCACGAGTCCCTGATGCGGGCTTCCGGGTCGAGCCGCTTGAGGAATTCGCGGGACGACGCTGCCCACCGCTCCGAGTAGCACTGGAGCCACCAGAGCGGGAGCGCGTTGAATTCGTCGCAGTTCCGGCCATCCTGGCACCGTACGCGAGAAGCACCCACAGATCCCGCGTCACACGCTGTATCTGCCGGTTGTCCTCATCTCAGCGTGGTCGTGCTCAGTGAGCAGACTGGCTCAACCTAGCCTGGCCCAGACCGCCGCATGGTCAGTATTGCCAATCACGCTGACTCCTGAGGTGACGACCTCAAACCCCCGAAACAGCACGTGGTCAAGGTCGACGAAGGCCGGAAGCACACTCCCCTGCGGCCACGTTCTGACCCACCCTGGTCCTGTGGCGCGCTGCGCGTCCGTCATTCCACGCCTTAGCCCACGGAAGCTCGGATGCGCGGATGAGGCGTTAAAGTCACCAGCCATCACCAGCGGGATCCCATCGTCTTGACGATCACGCCAGGCCCTCAGGTCGGCCAACTCTTGTGACCAGCTTGTTGCGGTCGGCGGGACGGGATGAGCGCCAAGCAACAACCACGGGCCAATGGACGGTCGCTCTACCTCAATGGCCACCTGATCAAACTGCGAAACAGGTGCGTCCGCGCGCTGCTCGTGCGGCTCTTTCGTGAAGATCATGGTGCCGCCAGCATCGTCGCGAGGTCGGCCGGAGCGGTGCGGCAAGATCTGCGGTATACCGCTCGCCTCGATTTTCGTCAGGGCCTCAGGGGTGATTTCGAGCAAGATCAGCGCGTCGGCCTGCTTTTCGGTGACCAGTTGCTCCACGTCGCCAACATCGGCTGCGCCGTACTCCATGTTGCTAGCGACCACGACGATGTCGTCGGCCGCGGAAGGCTGCTGAGCCCCCTGGAACCACCATGGCCGGGCCAACACCAGCATCGGGACCAGAAGCACAACGGTCATCACGACGAGCACTTTGTCCTTCATCACCGCCGCGATCACCAGCAGCACGAGCAGCGACATACCGACCAGCGGCAACCCGCTTTGCAGCATCGGGACGAGGCCGCCGACATTCACCCAACGCAGCGCGAGCAAACCGGCGGCCGCCACCCACCACAGCCAGGCAAGACCCCGCGCCGCGGTCATCACGGCATTGTCGCTGCCTCTTCCCTGGTCGCGCATGACTCGCATCGTTGCACGCCCTTCCATCTTCCGCCGATGGGGACGTCACGTCTGAAAGGTCCGAGGTCGAAGCAGACGGCTGCGACGGGGGTGGCCGGTGACATCTGAGGCGGAGCAGCCATCCGCCTCAACACCGCCGCCATTTCTGGCGAGGAATCTGGGTCTTCTCTGCCACACATAAGGATCAATGACAAGACCGCAGGTTGCTTTCAGCCAGAAGCAAGGTAAATTCTTGCTATGCCATCCTCCGTTGTGACGCTCATCGGCGACCTCATCGACTCCCGTTTGTCTCCAGATCGCCAAGATCTCCACAATAGTATCGCCTCTGCGTTGCGCGCGGTTTCTGCCCAGACCGCTCCCCTGCGCCCCCTAGCCATCACCGTGGGCGATGAGTTCCAGGGGTCCTACGCGCGACTCGGAGACGCTCTCTCCTCCGTCTTGGCGATCCGGGCACTGCTCGAGCCGTCGGTGAGGGTGCGCTTTGGGGTCGGTCGCGGCCAAGTCACGCTGCTCGACCCAGCGGCCAACACCCAAGACGGGCCCGGCTGGTGGGCGGCACGAGCGGCCATCGAGGAGGTTGAGGCACACGAAGACCAGACCGGCTGGGCAGCGCGGCGGACGGTGTATCGCTCCGCAGAGGACGTGGACCCTATGCAGGATGCAGTCAACGCCGCCCTGGTGTGTCAGGACCTCTTGGTTGACTCCTTTGATGAACGGTCCTGGAGCATCCTGAGGGGAATGATGGCTGACACCACGCAGACGCAGATCGCTGACGACCTCGGCATCAGTCGCCAAGCCGTGCAACAACGCCGAAGCACTGCCGGTTTGCCGATCATCGTCAGTGCGGCGCGCAACCTAGCGAGCCTGCCGTGAGCACTGTGGCGCTTACGTTGCTCGGCCTTGGGGCGGCGGACGCCGCGGGGGCTCTCGGCGCTCGCCGCTGGGGCCACACGCAGCGCGCCGTGGTCATCGGCTCGATGGCCGGGGTCAGCGTCATCGTCGTTCTAGCCATCCTCGCGGGGCTGTCCACGTCGGCGGATTTGCTGTTGTTGCTGCTGGCGTGCGTGATCGTCTCCGGCTGGGTGCTGACCTCGCAGGAGGAATTCGTCCGGGGCCGTCGTGCCACCATTCCACTATCGATCTTGGTTGGCGGATTAGCACTGCTAGTCGTGACCTCTGGCGCAGCATCCCCGGCCGGTGGCGCCGTCGGTCGATGGCTGACGTGGGCCGATCTCTTTGCAGGCCAAGCGACCGCAGATGCAGATCGAGTGCTGCTCATCTGCGGCCTGCTGCTCATCCAGATGGCAACCGCCAACGTCATCGTGCGCTTGGTGTTGGTGCAAGTCGGGGCCATCCGCCAGCCTGGCCTACCGCAACCTTCGGACCGGCTGCGCGGTGGGCGACTCCTAGGCCCCATGGAGCGACTGATTATCCTCGGCCTCGGCCTTGCCGGAGAGGTCACGGCCGCCACGTTGGTCATTGCCGCGAAAGGCTTGATCCGCTTTCCAGAGTTGCAGCACTCACGAGAGGGCGATAGCGAGTCGAAGGAAGAGGCGCTCGAAGTCTACGAACTCACCGAATACTTCCTGGTCGGAAGCATGGTCAGTTGGCTGATCGCACTCACCGCTTTGGGTGTCGCACTCCTGGCCTAGGAATCGATGACGATCGGCATAATCATCGGGCGGCGACGCAATTTGCCGCCCACGAACGAGCCGACGGTGCGACGGATGACCTGCTGCAGTTGACCGGTGTCGTTGACCCCGTTCTTGCGGGCCTTCTCCAGCGCTTCGTTCAGTTGTGGCAGCACCTTGTCGAAGATTTCCTCGTCCTCGGCGAACCCACGGGTCTGGATTTGCGGCCCGGCAGTGATTCTTCCGGTCTTGGCGTCGCGCACGACCACGATGGTCACAAAGCCTTCGTCACGCAGGATAAGACGATCCTTGAGCAGCGTCTCGGTGGTGCCGCCAACCGATGCGCCGTCAACGTACACATAGCCGCAGTCAATCGCTCCGACGATCTTGGCCACGCCGTTGACGAGGTCCACCACGACGCCATCTTCTGGAAGGACCACGCGCTCGCGCGGCACACCCGTTGCGACCGCTAGGTCGGCGTTGGCTTGCAGGTGACGCCATTCGCCGTGCACCGGCATGACGTTCTTGGGCCGCACAATGTTGTAGCAGTAGAGCAACTCCCCTGCGCTGGCGTGCCCGGAGACGTGCACCATCGCGTTGCCCTTGTGCACCACGTTGGCACCGAGCCTGGTCAAGCCGTTGATGACCCGATAGACGGCGTTCTCGTTGCCCGGGATAAGGGACGAGGCGAGCAAGACGGTGTCGTCGTCGCCGATTTCGATTTTGTGCTCGCGTTTGGCCATCCGCGACAGCGCCGCCATCGGCTCACCCTGGGATCCGGTGCACACCAACACCTGCTGGTTTTCGGGTAGCTGAGCCAGCTTGCCGAGGTCAACGAGCACGCCATCGGGCACCTTTAGGTAGCCGAGCTCGGCGGCAATACCCATATTGCGCAGCATTGATCGGCCGACCATGGCAACCTTGCGCCCGTTGGCGTGCGCGGCGTCCAGCACCTGCTGCACCCGGTGTATGTGGGACGAGAAGCAGGCCACGATGATGCGGCGCTGCGCTCCGTGGAAGACACGGTCGATCGCGGGGGCGATGTTGCGCTCCGGCGTGGTGAACCCGGGCACCTCAGCGTTGGTTGAGTCCACGAGGAATAGGTCCACGCCTTCCTCGCCCAACCGGCCAAAGGCGCGAAGGTCGGTAATCCGACCATCGAGCGGCACCTGGTCCATCTTGAAGTCACCGGTGTGTAGCAACGTCCCACCGGGAGTGCGGATGAACACCGCGAGCGCGTCGGGGATGGAGTGGTTGACCGCCACAAATTCGCAGCCGAAGGGGCCTAGTTGCTCAACGTCGCCTTCTTTGACGCCCATCGTGTAGGGCCTGATCCGGTGCTCTTTGAGCTTGGCTTCGATGAGCGCCAGCGTGAGCGTCGAGCCGATCAGTGGGATGTCGGTCTTCATACGCAGCAGGTAAGGCACGGCACCGATGTGGTCTTCGTGACCGTGGGTCAACACGATGGCCACGACGTCGTTGATCCGGTTCTCGATGTAGGAGAAGTCGGGAAGGATGAGATCAACACCAGGGTGCTCCTCTTCAGGGAAGAGGACGCCACAGTCCACGATGAGCAACTTGCCAGCGTGTTCGATGACCGTCATGTTGCGGCCAATATCGCCCAGCCCGCCAAGAGCCACGATGCGGACTCCACCCTTAGCCAGCTTCGGCGGCGCGGACAGTTCGGGGTGCTGGTGACTCATAGGGAGCAGCCTAACCGCGGCGCACGCCTGCGATAGCACCCTGACTATCGCCACCCCTACGATGGCCTCCATGCGTGCATACCTCGATCTGTTGGAGCGTGTCCGCGACGAAGGGGTCCTTAAGGACGACCGCACCGGCACGGGCACGGTGTCGGTTTTCGGACATCAGATGCGTTTTGACCTGAACGCTGGCTTCCCCGCGCTGACCACCAAGAAACTGCACCTGCGCTCGATCATCGGTGAGTTGCTGTGGTTCGTGCGTGGGGACACCAACGTCGCCTGGCTGCATGAACGCGGCATCAGCATCTGGGACGAGTGGGCAGATGAGAATGGCAATTTGGGCCCGATCTATGGCCACCAATGGCGCTCTTGGCCCGCACCAGACGGCGGCGTGATCGATCAGTTGGCCGCGGTGATCGAGTCGATCAAGACCAACCCGGACTCACGGCGTCACATCGTCTCGGCGTGGAACGTCGCCGAGCTCCCCCAGATGGCGTTGCCGCCATGCCACACGATGTTCCAATTTTACGTCGCGCCTGCCCGCCCGGATGATCCTGACCAACGCGGCCGGTTGTCGTGCCAGCTTTATCAGCGCAGCGCCGACATCTTCCTCGGCGTTCCTTTCAACATCGCTTCCTACGCACTCTTGACGCACATGGTCGCCCACGTGACCGATCTGCGGGTCGGCGACTTCGTGCACACCCTGGGAGATGCCCACATCTACTCCAACCACCTCGACCAAGCCGACCTGCAACTGACTCGCACACCGCGAGCGCTGCCGACGCTGTGGCTCAACCCCGACGTGTTGCAGATCGACGCTTTCGAACTCGCCGACATTGAGGTCCGCGACTACGTCGCAGCACCCACGATCAAGGCGGCGATTGCGGTATGACGCAGCAACGGTTTGTCGTCGTCCCGTCCGTCTACCTGTTTTTGGTTCGCGAGGGTGAGCAGGGCCCCGAGGTGTTGTTGCAGATGCGGCGTGGCACGCCCTACATGGACGGTTGGTGGGCCTGCGGTGCCGCGGGCCACGTCGAGCATGGCGAGTCAGCCATCGCTGCCGCTGTCCGCGAGGCCCACGAAGAACTGGGCATAGAGATTGCCCCAAGCGACCTTCGCCCGGTCGCCACCATGCAGCGCACTAACGCCCTCAACGACCCTGCGGAGGAACGGATCGATCTGTTCTTCGAGGTCCGGACATGGCAAGGCGAGCCGCACATCGCCGAGCCCGACAAGGCGGCCGAGTTGAAATGGTGGCCGCTAGACGGCGCCCCCGAGCGGCTCGTGCCGCACGAGGCGCAGGCCTTTGAGGTGCTGGCCAGCGGTGCACCGGCCGCCGTGTTGAGCCGCGGCTTCGAGCAGACCCTGACTCTGGTGGCGGCGGTGGGACGGAACGGGGTGATTGGGGATGGCAGCGGCTTGCTGTGGCACATTCCGGAGGACTTGGCGCACTTCAAGCAGGCAACCATGGGCGGCACCATGCTGATGGGACGCACCACGTTTGACTCGATCGGGCGGGCGCTGCCTGGACGGCGCAGCATCGTCATCACCCGCAATCGCGAGTGGCAGGCCGACGGGGTGATCGTGGCTCACTCGATGGCTGAGGCGATGCTTATCGCCGGCGACACCGAGGTCTTCGTCATTGGCGGCGGCGATATCTACCGTCAAACGCTTCTCCTCGCGCACCGACTCGATATGACCGAAGTCGATCAAGCCCCCGAGGGGTCCGTCCACTTCCCCGAGATCGACCGAGCGACATGGTCAGAATCTGCGCGCGAATCCCACGATGGATTCGACTTCGTGCTCTGGGAACGCCGCTAACCCTCTACCGATTTTCGACGGTCGCCCTCATCATGGGGAACAAGACTCAGTTGACCTTTAGGTCTGCCTTCGTGAGTCCGAGGCCGGCCACCGTGCGCTTGGCCTCCCCGCGAAAGTCCCGGTCCATCACGGTTGACACGATCGTGATCATGGAGTCCATGATCGGAGTCGGAACGCCAAGGTGACGACCGAGATCGCTGAAGAACACCAACCCGTAGCCGACGTCCTCGGTGAAGTATCGGTAGTCCAACTGGGGCTGAGCCTTAATTCCTTGAAACCCCGGTGCGGTGCTGTATCCGGTGTCATAGGTCTCGACGGTGAAATAGCCCTGCAGCATGCTGCCCGCCGGATCTGAGAGCACTGTGAATCCCATCGCCTCACCAAGGGCCATTCGCTCTTCATCGACCCCCTTGATCAACCTGCCCACCGCTGGGGTCACGCCTTCTTCGTAGAAGTTGAAATCGCCCGGAGCGTCGATCCGCGCCGCATTCAGCAAAGTGATTGACGGGTGGATGACCGGGTTGGCGTTCTGAAGCGAGGTCTGCCAGACGCTGTCGACCGACTCGATCCCGGGATAGACCTCGTGCAGGATCTGGAGCGCGCGCTCGGTCTCGTTCCCATCTACGGCGGCGACCCATAGCCCACCCTTCAACTTCAGGTAGACGTGGATCGTGGCGGGACCGAGCAAGCGGACGGCATACGGCAGAGTGCTGGTCTCGGCCACCACCACGCCCTTGTCGCGCCCGATCACGTTCTGAAACGCCAGGGCACCACCACCAGACCCCGGGCAAACCACCACAATCTGACCAGGCGTCAGGTGATCCTTGACCGCCCGAGCTAGAGGCTCGGTGCTGTAGGACGGGCCGACCGCGAAGATCAGGTCTGCCCCCTCCACCGCGCGTTGCGCATCGTGTCCGGCGTAGCTGATGCTCGCTTCGCCTTCGAGGTCCCCCGTGCTCAGCAACTTTCCGCTCTCGGCGATGTCCTTGATCGCTCCAGGCACCTCAGGACTCGAAAAGATGGCGACCTCGTGGCCCGCCGCAGACCAGTCGAAGGCCACCGCGCATCCACCATTACCTGCTCCAAGCACAGCAACCTTCATTATGTGACCCTTTCGTCGGTCAACGACACACGGTAGTAGTTTTACACTAGTCGCCATGGTCCCGATCGGCGAGCACGGACAACCCATGTCGCTCGGTGTCTCTTCTCACGACTCAAGCCAAATCACCGTTGCAAGCTTGCAGATCTCCCCGGAGCACCGGGCCGACCTCGTCGCAGTCGACCAGGTTGAGGTTGAAGAAGGACGCGGAGTCGTTGGCGATCGCTACTACGGCACGAGGCACCGGCATATATCGGTGCAATCGGCGAGCGCACTGGCCGACGCTTCGGCCACGTTGGGCCACACCTTGGACGCCTCCAGCACGCGCCGGACCGTGACGATCTCCGGTGGCGATGTCCCCAGCACGCCCGGCACTCGGATGCTGCTGGGCGCTGTCACCGTCGAAGTGGTGCGGATCGCCGCACCGTGCCGGTTGATGGATGAAATCAACGGCGAAGGTGCCCGCCGCGCGCTTCACGGTCGTGGAGGCTCAGTATGCCGAGTGCTCTCAACCGGAACTCTTCGCGTCGGCGACCACGTCAGCCTTGAGGGCTGATGAGACCGACGCTGCTTCGCTGGATGTGACGTGTCTTCATCCGTCGGTACCTGACCGAGGTGGCGCATCCTCTTCGGCGTGGAACACCTCTTGGTGCATGTGCTGGCGCGGAACCTGTTGCTCGGTGAGCACCTGCCGCACCGTTCGCACCATCGGTTGGGGTCCGCAGATGTACCACTCATCGACATCGTCAACGGGCACGTTGTCCCGGATCAGCGACCCGAGGCGGGCTTCGTCGATCCGCCCGATCACGGCGTGGTCGCCAACGGCTGCGCGCGAAAACACAGGGAGGAGCGTAAATCGACGACCGTACGTCTCCTGCCACGCGCTGAGTTCCTCGGCGAACATCACAGATTCGGGGGCGCGATTGCCGAAGATGAGCGTCACCCGTGAATCAGGTTCTTCTTCCAGGACCGTCGAGAGCAGCGAGAGGACCGGCGTGATCCCGGACCCGGCAGCGATGCCCACATGGTGGCGGGCGGACGCCGGCTGCGTGGGGCAGGTGAAGTCCCCCAGCGGAGTCATTACCTGCAGCGATTCGCCGATCTTCGCGTGATCGTTCAGCCAGTTCGATATCCGCCCACCGGACACCCGGGCGCTCGCCACCCGGACCTCGCCGGTCTGCGAGAACGCACGCTTCGACGTACAAATCGAGTAGGAGCGCCGGACGTCCTCTCCCCCGATCGGCACCCGCAAGGTGAGGTATTGACCCGGCTCAAAAGCAAACAAGCGCCGCAGCTCTTTCGGCACGTCGAGCGTGACGGCAACAGCTTCTTCCGTCAGTCGTTCGACGTCTGCGATACGCAGATCGTGGAAGCGTGGTCGACGCCGTGTCGACGTGACGATCGTTGCCCCCACGCGCACTCCTTCTCTCCAAAACAACTACGATGCCAACGAGTATGCCGAAAAACCCTTCGCTATGTCACCCGAGGTATTGCGATAACCCACGGACAGGCCCCCAAGGTGTGCCGCGCGTCTGAAGTCAGCCCTTGTACGGGCGCTTCCGCACGGTGCCCCTACGGAAGGACACACTGATTGCGCTGTGCACCATGCACTCCTACGTCAAAACCTCTACCCGGGTCAGCGCCTGCTCGGGAGTGAGGCGGCACAGCCCCGCGACTCCGTTGAAATCTCGATCCGCGGAGACGATGTCCGCAAAGCCCGCCTCGAGTGCGCCAGCAGCATGGACGGCGTCCCGGCCCCCGATGGGGGCGACCTCAGCCAACTGGATGGAGCGAGAAAGTGTCGACACCGTGAGATCGTGCAGGGCAAAAGCTTCAAGGAGACGCCGCGCCTGATCAACGGCATCTTGACGAGGACCCATAGGCAACCGATGGAACATCACTTCTTGGACCATCTCGACCGACGCGTGGAACTGAACGCCGAGACGCGCTGTGGCCAACAGTTCACGACAACTGGCGCGCCTGGAGTCCTGGCCGCCAAGGGCGAGGGCAACAACACTGGAGTCGACAAAGAAGGCGCAACTCATCCCCACCGATCAACCAATTCTTGATCCATTGCTGGCTTTTGGTCGTCCCAGGACACAGCCGTCAGCCCGTTCTTCGCTGCTGTGTGCTCAAGCAGCCACTCCATCGTCTCGGCTTGTCGGTGGGAATAGTCGACAGCAGGTCGATAGCGTCCCGGATGACCGCATTCACACTGCTCCCGGTGAGAAGTGCGCGCTCGGCTATGCGGTCAAACCGCTCCTGCTCAAGCAGCAGTTGAACCCGTCTCTCCAGCGCCGACATGCATACACATTAACGTGCACATGTGCATGTTCGTCCGCCTCGCGCACCTTCGCGAGGATCCTCAACTCCCCGGTGCGCTAGACCACGTCGAACGTCTCGCACTCGATGCGAGAGACTGAAGGGGTGAGCGAGCCACACGATCATTCCCACGAACACCGCCCCCTAGCCGACGCAAGCGTCCGCACGAGTCGACCCAACGACGCCCCCGCGATCGGAATGGTGCAAGCCACCGTCTTCCGGTCTGCATACGCCGATGTGGTCCCTGCCTCGGTGTTGGATGAGTTCGACCCGGACACCTTCGCCTTGGCTTGGCGGGACGCGATGGCCAACCCGCCCAGTCCCGTGCACCGCGTGCTGGTGGCCTGCGCCGGTGATCAGGTCGTCGGTTTTGCGGCAGTCGGCCCCACTGCCGACACCGACGAGGCAGTGCCCGAGCGCAGCGGCGAAGTTCTCGTGTTGGCCGTGCACCCCGACGCCCACCGAGCCGGCCATGGATCGCGGCTGCTCAACGCGAGCGCCGACACGCTGCGCGGTGGCCATCACGGCGGCATGGTGGCCTGGGTGTTGGCCAGCGACGAAGTAGCCCGGACCTTCTTCACCGTGAGTGGCCTTGAGCCGGATGGCGCATGGCGCGATCGGGTCGTTGGACCTGACGGGGAACTAGCTCGCGAAGTGCGACTCGTGGCGCATCTCGGCCCTCCCGAATAGCCTCATCGTGGCCACCGACCGCATCATCGGCGTTGATGTGGCACGTGCACTGGCCCTGCTCGGCATGGTGGTGGCGCACATGCGCGACAAGTATGTGGGAACGTCCGAGAGCATTGACCCGTGGTACCAGGTGGTGTCGGGTCGCTCATCCGCTCTTTTTGCCGTGCTGGCCGGCTTGTCCATCGTGCTCGCGAGCTCGGCAGCAAGCACCCACGGTCCGCCGATTCTGCGACCGCAGGCCCGAGACGCCCTCGCCACCCGAGCGGTGATTATTGCCACGATCGGGTTGCTGCTGGGCGTCTTCGCCGAGGGGATCGCGGTCATCCTCACCTATTACGGCGTGCTGTTCTTCTTTGCCCTGCCGGTCTTGCGCTGGCGGGCTCGATCGTTGGCTCTGTTGGCTATCGCGTGGGGTGTGGCCGCCCCCGCTGTGAGCCTGAGACTGCGCCCCTATCTGAGTGACCCAAGCCTCGACATACCTGCGCCATCGTCATTGAGTGACCCGATTGGGCTGCTCAGCGAACTGCACGTCACCGGTTACTACCCGGCCCTGACCTGGGCAACATACCTCTTTGTCGGTATGGCGATAGGTCGGCTCACCCTGCGTTCGCGCGCAATGGCGGCCCGGTTGGCCCTCGGCGGGGCCCTGCTGGCGGTGGTCTCGATCGGCGTTTCGACGCTGATCACACGCTCGGTCGGTGTCCAGCAGTCGCTGCTTGGTGCCTACGACCCAGGAGACGTCGCCGATTGGGCCGAGCTCAGCAGTTGGTTAAGCGAAGGTTTCTTTGGCACCACACCGTCCGGCTCTTGGTGGTGGCTGGCCGTGTGGTCGCCTCACAGCGGCAGCATCGTGGACCTCGCGCACACTTCTGGCTGCGCTCTGGCAATCCTGGGCGTGGCTCTCTTGGCGACCTCCGGGCTACCCGATGGTCGCCATCGGACGGTCAGTGTGATCTTCGGGGCGGGCGCAATGACGCTGACTTTGTATGTCGCGCACGTCCTGCTGCTCGCACTCCCCCAGAGCTGGGTGGGGACCCAGGAAATCTGGGTGCACATCGTGGTGGTGGCGAGCGTCGGCGCAGCCTTCGCGGCCCGCCGCGCCCAGGGCCCACTCGAGTGGCTCGTCAGCCGGGCGTCACGAACCGTGTCGAGCGCGACGCTGACGACACACCGCAGGGGCTCATTCGGGCGTCAGTGACTTTTTCGTGTACCTTAGGTGAACAACAGGTTAACGAAAGGTGGACACCATGGATCGCGTACGCGCAATGCCTCACTCGCGCAGGCCTTCGGTCATGTCGTGGGTTCCTGTGAAGGACTCGCACGGCACCGTCCGCATGCAAATGCGCTGGCATGTCGGCCAGGCCACAGCCAAGCGCGCGCCAACGCTGGCGGGGAAGACTGCTGCATAGCCGAAGATTCATTCTTCGAAGCAATAAGGGCGGGCCCGTCAACGGACCCGCCCTTTTTGCTGTTCTGTTCTAGACAATATCTAGAACAGCGACACAACGATCAGTTGTCGTCGGCGTTGGAGCCAGCCTCGCCAGCGGTGCTGTCGTCGCCACCCGAGTCACCGTGTGACCCACCGCGGTTGCGTCCGCCGCGACGACGACGGTTGCGCTTCGGGCGTCCGGAGTTATCGTCCGAGCCCCCTCCATCCACATCGTCAGTGTCATCGTTCGCAGCGTCGTCAGCCACGGGAGCGTCGGGCACGGATGCGACCTCAGCCTGAGTCGTGGTCGTCTCGACTGCCGGAGGCGGAACTGCCGGTGCCTCTGGGGCCTCATCGGCCACCACTGCGCCCAACGAAAGCTTGCCGCGCGGGTCGACCTCCTTGAGCTCGACCTGCACCTTCTGGCCCACAGACATTACGTCTTCGACGGCGTCAATGCGCTTGCCGCCGACGAGCTTGCGGATCTCGGAGATGTGCAGCAGACCATCCTTGCCGGGCGTAAGGGAGATGAACGCGCCGAACGTCGTGGTCTTGACCACGGTGCCCAGGAAGCGTTCGCCGACCTCGGGCATCGTCGGGTTGGCGATCGCGTTGATTTGAGCGCGAGCCGCCTCTGCCGAAGGGCCATCGGTGGCACCGATGTAGACCGTGCCGTCGTCTTCGATGGCAATGTCGGCGCCGGTGTCTTCCTGGATCTGCTTGATCATTTTGCCCTTTGGCCCGATGACCTCGCCGATCTTGTCGACCGGGACCTTGACGCTGATGACGCGAGGAGCGTAGGGGCTCATCTCATCAGGTGCGTCGATGGCCTCGAGCATGACGTCCAGGATGTGCATCCGGGCGTCACGGGCTTGGGTCAACGCGCCGGCCAGGATCGAGGCGGGGATGCCGTCGAGCTTGGTGTCCAGCTGGATGGCCGTGACGAATTCCTTCGTTCCGGCAACCTTGAAGTCCATGTCGCCGAAGGCATCTTCAGCGCCGAGGATGTCGGTCAACGCGGCATACTGCGTCTCGCCATCAACCTCTGCGGTGACCAGACCCATGGCGATTCCGGCGACCGGGGCGCGGAGCGGCACACCGGCGTTCCAGAGCGACATGGTGGACGCGCAGACCGAGCCCATCGAGGTGGACCCGTTGGAACTGAGTGCCTCGGAGACCTGACGGATGGCGTACGGGAAGTCTTCACGCGAGGGCAGCACGGGCATCAAAGCACGCTCAGCGAGCGCACCGTGACCGATTTCGCGGCGCTTCGGGGAGCCGACGCGGCCGGTTTCACCGGTGCTGTAGGGCGGGAAGTTGTAGTTGTGCATGTAGCGCTTGCGCGTTACCGGCGACAACGTGTCCAGCATCTGCTCCATGCGCAGCATGTTCAGCGTGGTGACGCCCATGATCTGGGTCTCGCCGCGCTCGAAGATCGCCGAGCCGTGTGCGCGCGGGATGACCTCGACCTCAGCGGACAAGGCGCGGATGTCGGCCAAACCGCGGCCGTCGATGCGCACGCTGTCACGCAGGATGCGCTGACGGATCAGCTTCTTCTGCGTGGCGCGGTAGGCCGAGGACAGTTCCTTGTCGCGACCAGCGAAGGCCGCGTCGTCGGAGCCTGCGAGCGAGGCCCTCATCGACTCTTTGATCTCGTCGATCTTGGTCTCGCGTTCGGCCTTGCCACCGATCTGCAGAGCGGAGGTAAGCGCTTCGCTGACCTCGGCTTCGACAGCGGCGAGGGCGTCGTCCTGGTATTCGAGGAAGCGCGGGAATTCCTGCACGTCCTTGGCCGCTGCTGCGGCCAATTCGGACTGGGCCTTGCACAGCTGGCCGATGAACGTCTTGGACGCTTCGATGCCCTGTGCGACGACCTCTTCGGTCGGCGCCTGCTTGCCCATCGTGTTGACGAGGTCCCAGGTGGCTTCGGTGGCTTCGGCCTCGACCATCATGATCGCGACGTCATCATTTCCATCTGCGTCCTGACCCACAACGCGGCCGGCGACGACCATGTCGAAGGTGGAGCGCGCGGCGTCACTAAAGTTCGGGAAGGCGACCCACTGGCCGTCGATGAGCGACACGCGGGTCGCACCGATCGGGCCGCTGAACGGCAGACCGGAGATCTGGGTCGACGCGGAGGCGGCGTTGATGGCCACGACGTCGTACTGGTGGTCCGGGTTCAAGGACAGCACCGAGATGACGACCTGAACCTCGTTGCGCAGACCGGAGACAAAGCTCGGGCGCAGCGGGCGGTCGATCAGACGGCAGGTCAGGATCGCTTCGGTCGAGGGGCGTCCTTCGCGGCGGAAGAAGCTGCCGGGGATCTTGCCCACGGCATACATGCGCTCTTCGACGTCAACCGTTAGCGGGAAGAAGTCGAAGTGGTCTTTGGGGTGCTTGCCGGCCGTGGTGGTCGACAGGAGCATGGTGTCGTCGTCGAGGTATGCCGTGACGGAGCCAGCAGCCTGAGCGGCGAGGCGTCCCGTTTCGAAGCGAACCGTGCGGGTGCCGTATGTGCCATTGTCGATGACGGCTTCGGCGGATGTGATCTCTGGACCCTCCATGGGTCCTCCTTATCTGTTGTGCTCAGCGCGGGGCATCGTCGTTGTGCCCGACTGTTCGTAACTGCCGACCTTTTCGCCGTGCGAAGAGGCCGACAAACGCATAAGAGCGACCCCCAAAGGTGGGAGTCGCTCCTAGGCGAAACTTAGCGGCGCAGGCCGAGGCGCTTGATCAGCGAACGGTAGCGCTCGATGTCGGTGTCTGCGAGGTAGCGCAGCAAGCGCTTACGCTTGCCTACCAGTAGCAGCAGACCACGACGGCTGTGGTGGTCGTGCTTGTGCTCGCGGGAGTGCTCCGTCAGATCCGTGATGCGCTGGGTCAGCATCGCGACCTGAACCTCCGGAGAGCCGGTGTCGCCTTCGACCGTGCCGTATTCCTCCATGATGGCTTTCTTCACAGATGTTTCTAGGGGCATGTGCTCTCCTTGGGATCTCGTTGCGCGGCGCGCCTGGGCAGATCCACCAGGGCACTCTCTCTCCGCGGCCGTTCGAACGGCAGCGCCTAATCTATCAGCGCCCATCCCCCAGCCCATAATCCCCTTCGCCGTGCGTCGTGCGCGTGGGAGGCTGTGACCCATGACCCTAGAGACGTTTGACGAAGACTGGACCACCGCGTTGTGCGTCGCAGCCCACCCTGACGACCTCGAATACGGTCTGGCCGCGGCCGTCGCGCGCTGGACCAAGCAGGGCAAAACCATCACCTATCTCCTCGCGACCAGCGGCGAAGCCGGGATTGACGGCATACCTCCAGTTGAGGCTGGGCCGTTGCGTGAGCAGGAGGAACGTGACGGGGCCGCCCACGTCGGGGTCGAGGTCGTCGACTTCATGGGTATGCAGGACGGCGCCGTGGAATATGGGCTCCCGTTGCGGCAGGGCATTGCTGCGGCGATCCGGCGCACCCGGCCCGACGTGGTCTTTGCGCTGACCCACCGGGAGACGTTTGGCGGTGGAGGGTTGAATCAGGCCGACCACCGCGCCGTCGGTCTCGCGACCATGGATGCGTGCGCGGATGCGGGCAACCGGTGGCTGTTCACCGAACTCATGGACGCTGGTCTCGACCCGTGGCCGGGCGTCAAGATGCTGTGCTTCGCAAACTCCGAGCGCGCAACCCACAGTGTCGACGTCAGCGACACCTTCGAGGACGGCGTCGCGTCGCTCGAGGCACACCGCGAATACCTTGAGGCGCTAGGCTCGGATTACCCCTCAGCCCGCAACCTGCTGCAGATGATTCTCGGGTCAGCCGACCAAGAGGGTGTCGGCGACTACACGCTGACTATGGAGGTCTTCAACCGCTAGCTCGTGAGGCCTCGGTCCAACACTTTGCCGTGCCCTCAGCGCTCGTAGTGGTACCGAGCCTGCAAGATCAGCACGTTGACGTCTTCCACGCGATAGACGAGTCGATGTTCGTCACTGATCCGCCGCGACCACGCCTGAACGCCGTACCTAAGCCGCTCGGGCTTTCCGATGCCCTCAAAGGGTCCCGACAGATGTCGTCAATGAGGCGGTTGATCCGCTTCGAGGTTGTGCGGTCCTGCGTCGGCCGCCAGCAGCCGACGAGCGTTCTCGGGAGAGCGAAAGAGGTAGGCCGTCTCCTGCATACCTTCGTATTCGGCGACTGATAGCAACACTGCGTTCCCGCGCTTTGAGGTGATCTCCACGACCGTGTGGTCGTCGTTGACCTGCTCGATCAGCGGGAACAGCGTCTTGCGCGCTTCGCTGGCAGTGATGGCAACGCCTCGAGATGGGCACCCTTGCATATTTGGGCGCCCATCTCAGGGGCCAGTGTCTCAATGCTTAGGACATAGCGACATCGCTGCTTCGCAGTCTGTCGTTTGAGTATGCCGAAGGGCTGGACTCAGGTGCGGCGCTGGCAGTTGGCGCACCAAAACAGGTTGCGCCCCGCGACCACTGCGGTCCTGATGGTGGAGCCGCAGCGCAGACACGGCTCCCCCGTGCGCTTATAGGCGTAGTACTTACGGTGTCCCGGCTTCACCGGCTCGCCGAGAGCCATCTGCTCGGCGACCTTAACCACTTGATCTTCGTGCGTGATGATCCGTCCGGTCTCGACCCCGATGGGCATCAACATCACTAGGTCGTCCCACATCGCCTGCCAGGTATGCCGCTTGATCCGGGTGCCCGCAAGAAGCGGCCCCACCCGGTGACGGAAGAGCACCTCACTGCGGTAGACGTTCCCGACCCCAGCAAGCACCTTCTGATCCATCAGCAGCTCGGCAATGCTGCGCTTCGAACGGTGAATCATGGCCCACGCCCGATCGGGGTCCGCGTCAACCGCGCGCAGCGGGTCTGGGCCCTGACGAGCCACCACGGCCGCAACTTCATCGGGAGTCAGCACCGCGCAGATGATCGGCCCACGCAGGTCAGCCACCTGCTCCAGCGTTTCTATTCGCAGCCGCACCTGCCCGCGCACTGGCGGCACGGCATACCCCGCAGGGATGGGTGTGAGCGAGAACTTGCCGATCAACCCAAGGTGCACGTGCAGTCGAAGCTCGGCATCGAAGTCCACGAACAAATGCTTACCCCAGGCGTCCGCCCGAGCGACCAAATGCCCATCGAGCAACGCGGCGCCGTCGGCAAAACGCAACTGAGGGCTGCTGACCATTGGAGCGGTGCCGACGAAGGCGGTCCCGAGGTCGCGGGCCAGTTTGTGGATGGTGTGACCTTCAGGCATTCGCCCATCCTGCCCGGCACCACACCATCAGCCTCACACCACCCCCGAACGCGCAGATCAGCCGGTGTTGCGCAGTCCCGCAGAGACTCCGTTGACGGTGATCAGCAAAGCACGCTGCAACTGGCCCTCGTCAGCCGCGCCGCCCTCAGTTCGCAGCCGGCGGAGCAACTCGACCTGCAAATACGAGATCGGGTCGAGGTATTGGTCGCGCACGGCCAGCGAGCGCTGCAGGGTCGGCTGGTCATCGAGCACGTCTTCCAGACTAGTCAGCCGCTGCAACTCGCTCAGTGTCAACTCAAACTCGGCTCGAATCACGTCGAAGATGTGACGCAACTCCTGCGGCACCAGCGTGTTGACGTAGTGCGCAGCGATGTCGAGGTCGGTCTTGGTGACGGTCATCTCGACGTTGGAGATCAACGCCCCAAAGAACTGCCACTCCGCCAGCATCGCCTCGAGCGCCTCGCCGTGGCCCGCTTCGCGTGCGGCTTTGAGCCCGGACCCCATGCCAAACCACCCAGGCACGATCTGCCGGGTCTGGGTCCAGCCGAAGACCCACGGAATCGCCCGCAAACCATCGAGACCTTGGCCGGTGTCGGGGCGCTTGCTCGGTCGCGACCCAATGTTCAGCCCGCCCAACTGATCGACCGGCGTGGCCGCCACAAAGTATGCAGGCAGGTCTGGGTCATCGATCAGGCCGCGGTAGGCCGCATACGCCGCGTCACTGGCAACGTCCATGACCTCGTCCCACTGCGCGATCTGCTCGGCCGGGTTGCGCGGCTCGGTGTGCAACGTGCTGGCCCGAAGCACCGCAGCCAGCGACAGCTCAAGGTTCTCGTGAGCCAGAGCCTGCAAGGAGTACTTGTCGGAGATGACCTCACCCTGCTCGGTGAACTTAATCTCACCTTCGAGCACGCCGTAGGGCTGGGCCAGGATGGCTTCGTACGTCGGGCCACCGCCACGGCCTACCGAACCGCCGCGTCCGTGGAACAACCGCAACTTTACGCCGTGCTTAGCGGCCACGTCACGCAGCGCCCGCTGAGCTTGGTGGATCCCCCACTGGCTGGTCATCACACCGGACTGCTTGTTGGAGTCCGAATAGCCCAACATGACCTCTTGGACGTCTCCGCGCAGCGCAACCACTTTGCGGTATGCCGTGTCGCTGAGCAACGTGTCCACGAGCGAGGCCGCGGCGCGCAGTTCGTCGATGGTCTCCAAGAGCGGGGCAAAGCCGATCTCGGCGAACGCCCCGGTGCCGTCAGCACGACCGTGAATGTCGACCAACCCGGCCTCACGAGCCAGCACGGCCGCCGCCATCACGTCGTCGGCGCCCTGGGTCATCGAGATGATGTAGGTCTCGATGACGTCCGTGCCGTAGGTCGCGATCGCGTGCCGGATCTCGTCGAAAACTGCCAAGGTCTTGGGCCGCTCCGAGGCAGGGCCCAGCAGGGGACGCTGTGAAGCCAACTCGTGACTCAAGAGCCGCATGCGCTCGTCGCGCTTCAACTCGAAATACGGGGCTTTGAGGTGGCCGAGGCCGTCGAGCACTCCGGCCAGGAACTCGTGATGCTTCTCGGCGTGCTCGCGCACATCCAGCGTGGCCAGGTGCAGCCCGGTTCCGGCGAGAGTCTGGATGGCGCGAGCCATCCGACCGTCGGCGATGAGCCCGCCGCCGTTGTTACGCAAAGAGTCAGCAACCACGGACAGATCCGCCACTAACTGGGCTGCGCCGGAGTAGTCACGACCGGGCTCGTGTGGGGAGTCCGCCTTCACCCGTCGACGAGTGTTGATGAGCTTGGCCTTGACGCAGGTGAGTTTGAGGCGGTAGGGCTCGGCCGCGTTGAGCTCTTTGACGCGAGGGTCCAGGCCGGGCAAGTTCTCCAGGTCCTCATCCAGCGAGGCTTGCAGCGCGTCGTCCACGTCCACAATGACCGTCGAGCTGGAGATCTGCGAGGTCAGCACGTCCAACAAGCCCAAGGCGACGCGGATCGCGTGCTCGTGGTGCAGCGCCAAAATGCTGCGGGTCATCTCGGGGGTTACGAACGGGTTGCCGTCGCGGTCGCCGCCGATCCAGGACCCAAAGCGGATGGGGGTGTGCGAGGGGTCCATCACGATGTCGTGTTGGGCGAGCAGGTCGGCGAATTCACCCAGCAGCTCCGGCATCGTGTGACGCAGCACCTCGTTGAGGTAGTACATCGCGTTGCGGGCTTCGTCCATCGGCGTCGGGCGGTTGGTCCGCAACTCGTCGGTCTGCCAGATCAGGTCGATCAGCTCGGCCAGCGTGCGGTCTTGGCGGCGGCGAGCGATCGAGTCGGTCGCAGTGGCCCGGGCCAACTCGTCACACAAATGTCGGATCTTGGTCAGCACAGATCGGCGGCTGGCCTCGGTGGGGTGAGCGGTAAAGACGGGGCGCACGTCGAGCTCGCTGACGGCCTGGGCCAAGCGCTCGGGGCCGAGCGTGTCGACGACGTCAGTGACGGTGGAGGCCAACCAGCCGTCGGCTTCGGGGCGCTGATTCAGACCGCGCACCCGGTGCACCTGCTCGGCGGCGTTGGCGAGATGGAAGTAGGCCGCGAAGGCACGGACGAGGTCCGTGGCCTGGTCCAGTGGCAGGTCGGCGAGGATTTGCTTGACCGACTCAGCAGCGTCAGCGTCGCCGGACTTGCTCGATTTGGTCTGCACCCGCACGTGCTCAACCTGGTCGAGCAGCGCTTGTCCGTGATGGCGCACCAGGGACTGGCCGAGCAAAGTGGACACGCGGCGCACGTCGGCGCGCAACTCTGGGCTAATCGGGTCTTGGCTCACGGCATGAACCTTATAGAGCGATCTGTTTCGCCGGTATTGCGAAGCACCCAAATAGTTGGAGTCGGTTGCCTAAGGCTGAGCGAGTATGTCCCAGATCTGGCGTGCAGCCGGGGCTGCCACCTCGCCGCCGATGCCACCCTCATCGACCACCACGACGACCGCATACTCGGGCTCCGACGTGGGGCCGTATGAGGCATACCAGGCCGTGGACCGCGCACCGAGCGCTTCGGCGGAGCCGGTCTTGCCAGCCACCGGGTAGGCGTCCAGATCGAAGCCGTCGAAAGCCGCCCTGCCCGTGCCGTTAATGTTGACCCCCGCCAGTCCGTCCCGCACGATCTGCAGCGTTTCTGGCGGGAGGGAGATCTGGCCGCGTTGCTGCGGCTCGAAGGTCGAGACCACAGTGCCGTCTTGGCGCCGTGTGTCCGCGGCGACCTGTGGCGTCCAAAGCGTGCCCCCGTTGGCGATGGCCGCATAGGCGCTGGCTAGTTGCACCGGGGTCACCGCCACCCCGCCTTGCCCGATCGCCAAGTTCACTGCGTCGCCGGGGCGGTATTGACCCCCTTGTGCGCAGTTCTCCTTCGCCGACTGCTCCAAGAACTCACGGCGCTGCTCGTCTTCTACCTCTGGATACCCGCGCTCGGCTCGGTCGCAGACGTCGCCCTTGGTGGCCTCCCAGGTGGCGGTCTTGGCCTCGCGACCGGTGACCGTGCCAGCCACCTCGCCAGGCAGGTCGATCCCGCTGCGCGCACCGAATCCAAAGTCTTGGGCCAGCAACACGTAGGGGTCTAGCAGGTCCTGCGTCGCTTCGACTCCCCCGATGTCTTGCCAGTTTTGGTAGGCCCAGCGGTAGAACACGGTGTCGCAGGAGACCTCCATGATCCGCTGCAGATCCAGCTGACCGTAGGGCCGGGACTCAAAGTTGGTGAACGTCTGCCCGGCAATGTCCAGCGACCCCGGGCAGGCATATTCAGCGTCCGGGTCGATCCCGGTCGCCAACGCCGCCGGGAGCGAAAACGCCTTAAAGGTCGAGGCAGGAGGGTAGGTATCGGCGAGCGCCCGATCAACCAGCGGCTGCCCGCTCTCGGGCGCGACTAGTTCTGCGTAGTCGCCTGCCGAGATGCCCGAGGTCCAGACGTTGGGGTCGTAGGTCGGCCAGCTGGCTTCGGCGATCATCGCGCCGGTGTTGACTTCGAGCACGACAGCGGCTGCACCCTTCGGCGGGCGACCAGCCTCACGGGCCTCGTCCACCGCGTCGGAGAGCGCCGCCTCGGCGCGTTCTTGGACGTCCACATCGATATGGGTGCGCACATCCAGCCCCGGGACCGGGTTGTCGTGGCTGACTTGCCCGGTCACAACGCCTCGCGGGTCGACGGCAACGACGGTGCGTCCAGGGGTGCCACGCAACGGTCCGTCGTAGACGGCTTCGAGCCCGGCGCGACCGACTAAGTCGACTGGGGCTAGCACCCGCCGATCATCGGATCCAGCCACGTTCGCGGAGTCGGCGACTTCGTCGGCACTGGGCACCCCCAGATATCCCAAAACGTGAGCGGCGTTGACCTTGTCTGCGGGGTAAGAGCGCAACGGCACGGTGTCCACGGCCACCCCGGGGAAATCTTCGGGCCGCTCTAGGAGCCGAAGCGCCGCGACCGGGTCGACATCACGAGCAAGGGGGATCGGTTGGTATGGCGACCCACTAAAACACAGGGGCACGCGGGGCGCACCCTCGCTGCCGCATACCCGAGTCCGGCCCCAGACGTCACCGGGCGGCAGGCCCAACTGGTCGGCCACCTCCGCAAGCAGGGCCTCGCCTTCATCGTCGGCGTCCACGAGGTCACTGGGCTCAATGGTCACCACAGCGCTGGGCATATTGGCCGCCAGTGGAGTGCCGTCGACGGCCAAGATGCGGCCACGCACAGCGGGTTCAAGGACCACGCGGGTGTTCGTCGCTGCCACGTCTTGCCCGAATTCGTCACTGTCCAGGACCTGCCATTGGACGAGGCGCCCGATGAGGACGCCAGCCAGGGTCAGGACCACCAGCAGCAACACCCACGTCGGCCCCACCGAGTGCCCACGGCGGCCGGTCTCCGCCATCGCCCCTAGCCCCATCGCCGCACCGCGAACGCCCGGTCCAGGGCCACCAGCGGCCCAATCAGCAGCACAGCGGTGACCATTGTGAGGCCAAACGTCCAGATCGCCTGGCTCAGCGAGAAGAACCCACATCCCGCCAGCGCCACGGTCCCCCGGCCCGCCAAGAGGAGCGCCGAGGCGAGCGCGACCGCCGCCAACGGGAGCACCGGGAGGGTGGTGGGCGACGTAGCGACATACTGCCGTGCCAAGCCCAACAGTGCACCAACGATCAGGTATGCCAGCGCGGTTGCCCCCAACAGCGGCGAGCCGGGGGGCATCAGATCGATCAGCCAGCCCCCGCCGAGGCCCATCGCCGCGCCCACCCATGGCCCGCGCATCAACGCCGTCGCGGCGACCACGATAAGCACGAGATCGGGAGCTGATGGCAGCACGGCGGCAAGCAACGGCGCAGCCATCGCAGCGACCACCAGCAGCACCACTCGTGCGGCGAAGCCCGGTGCCCCGGTCACGGCCCACCCCGTTCAATCAAGACCACCACGGCGTCCAGCGTGGCGTTGTCGACCGCAGGCGCGATGATCGCCGTGCGGCCCAGTTGACCGGAATCCTCGTCGACCTCGGTGACCGTGCCCACTGCTATGTCGGCCACGAACGGTGACCCATCGGGGCTTCCCAGGGTGCGTACTTTGTCCCCCACGGTGATCGGTGCCTCCCCAATGCCGGTCAGGGTCAAGGTCCCGGCCGGTCGCGGGCCCAGCTCGGGGGGAGCCTGGGCCGACACCGCACCCAGCACCCCGTCGGTTCCAAAGCGGACCCCGACGACCACACCAGGGTTATCGAGTAGCAGCACGTCGGCACTCGATTCGTTGACCCGCAGCACTCGGCCAACCAGGCCGAAGGTGTTCAGCACGCTGCGATCGGCGACCACGCCGTCTCGCGATCCGACATTAATCGTCACGACTTGTTCTCCGGCAGGAGCCGTAGGCGGTGACACAGCGATCACTCTCGCGCGCAGACCTTGCCACTGGCCAGCGCTGTCGGGCAGGTCGATCTGGTCGTCTCCGGACGCGGCCTCGATCTGTGACCGCAGCAGTTCAATCTCGACCGCCTGGGCGTCCCGCTGGGCGCGTGCCTCGTCGAGATCGTCCTGGCTCCAACCGCGCACGGCTTGCTGGGCGGGCGCGAAGACGCTCGCCGCAGCGCTGCGAATCGGCTCAGTCCAGGTTGGTTTGGTGAGGTCGATCAACAGGACGACCATCGTGAGCGCGACCAAACCTGCGACGGCGCGCTTGATCCGCGCAGGGCTCCTCCGCTCCGTCACCATGGCGAAGCGGTGACCAGCACCCGACGCAACGCGGCGAGATCTTCGACACAGGCTCCGGCGCCGCGGATCACCGCGTGCCTCGGCTCGGCGGCGACCCGAACGTCCAAGCCGAGTTCGCGTTGCAGTCGGCGGTCCAGACCCAGCAGTTGCGCACTGCCGCCGGTCAAGACGGCACCGCCATCAAGCAGGTCGCCGGACAGTTCGGGCGGGCACAAGTCCAAGACGCCCAGCACGCCGTCAATCAGCGACTGCACGACGGGCTCGATCATGTCGCCGACCTCGACCGACGACAGCGACACCGTGCGCGGTAGGCCGGTGCTCAGGTCTCGGCCGCGCACCCGAGTCGACAATGTCACGTCGAGCGGCGTCGCGGCACCCACGGCGAGCTTGATGGTCTCGGCGCTTCGCTCCCCCAGCAGCAGGTCGTGGGCACTGCGGACGCCATCAATGATGGCCTCGTCAATCGCGCTGCCGCCCACCCGCAGACTGCGGGCGTTGACGATCCCGCCCAGGCTGATGATGGCGATGTCGGTCGTGCCCCCGCCGATATCGATCACCATGGACGCCTTCGCGTCATGGACAGGCAAATCGGCGCCAATCGCGGCGGCCATGGCCTCTTCGAGCACGAAAACTTGTCGGGCTCCGCAGTGAATGGCGGCATCTTCGAGCGTTTTGCGCTCTACAGCCGTCACTCCGCTCGGGACGCAGACCACCATGCGTGGGCGCAACAGACGCGACGAACTGACCCGGTCGACGAATCCGCGCAGCATGGCCTCGGTGATTTGTGAGTCCGTGATGACTCCGTCACGAAGAGGTGCTTTGGTGCGCACATTGCCGGGCGTGCGGCCCACCATGTCGTATGCCGTCTGCCCAGCGGCCACCAGTCGCCCGGATTGCGCGTCCATGGCGACCACGGTCGGCTCGTCCAGCACCACCCCGCGACCCCGCTGGTGCACCAGCGTGGTTGCCGTGCCCAGGTCGATGGCGAGATCACGGCCCAACAGCGACACCCCAGACCCGATCTTCACCCGCCGATCGTACGCAACGACATACCCCAACGGTGACCGCTAAGCCCCCAGCCGACTGCATACCCCCGCACCGATGACCGATGTGCGCACCCTCCCCCGCCTCGCGCCCCACATTGGAGCGCTCATCGGTCATCAGAGGTGGCGGATCTCCCCTGCAACCGGGACCGTCGAGCGGTTCGCGGTCGTCGCAGCACAGGTGAGTTGGTGCGGCTCGCGGGCGTGGTCGGTGATCGGCACCTCAAAGCGCCCCATCTCACCGCTGACCTGCACTAGATGCTGTCTACCTTCGCTGGTCACACCGTCGACGGAGAAGGATCCCCAGCGCGCCGCGGGGTGGTGGCGGTGGGCAGCAACCAGGGCTGCCTGCTCGGCGGGAAAAAAACCGGTGCGCCCCCGCAGATATGCCGTGTCGGGGCTGGCCAGGTAGTGCTCAGTGATCACGTTCACCGCGACGTCGGGGTCCAACCCTCCGTAACAAGCACCGTCCGGAAGCACCAGGGCGTTGGCAGCGAATCGGTCGCCGCCGGTGTGCGAGCACTCCCAGGTTTCGTTGGGCCACCGGGCATCGAGGGCTGCCGCGACGGGCCGGCCACGGGTAGCGCAACAGACGTCGTGCTTGCCGTGGGTGCAGACCAGCAGCAACTGAGGCTCAGACGGAACCTCCGGCGCTCGCGGCGCAGCGCCACTGGCGACGGCCCGTTTGGCGTCGTCAGCTTGACGGAGCAACAGTTCGCCGGCGGCCACGAGATCCTCGCCAACCGACCAGGTGCCCCAGGTGAGGACAGGCCCGGTGGCGGTCTCCGGGTCATCGATGACACACCACTTACGTTGCGGCCCTGATGGTCTGCGGCCCACCCGACGTATGAGCATCACGCGCGCTTGGGCCTGGGCCGTGAGGGAGGCCAGGTGTGATCGCACCTGCGCCCGAAGACCAAGGGAATCGATCGCCGTCGGCAGCCAACGCCCTTCGAGTTCGATCAGCAACCAGCGTTTAGCCGGCGGTGCGGTGCCCACCATGGGGTCGCCGCGATCGCGGGCACCGTCGGAGCACCGGAACGGCCGCGCGGGTGCTGCAGCACGTGCGTCGGGTCCCGTCTGGGCGGGCACCGCTCGGGGTACCTGACACGGCTGACTCTGTGACGTCATACGACGCTGGGCTCGAGGCTAGCCCCCTGGATCGCAATGCCGTTCGTGATGAAGAGCTTCGCCGCCTCGAGGGCAACCGCCTCATCCACGTCCACATCCGCGACCCGCATCAAGTGACCGCCGCGCAACGCGTCGAATGCCGGCCTGAGCGCCGCCGGGAGAAGAACCCTCCCCGATCGTGATCGGATGACGATGTCCTCGGAGCCGTCTACGGGCAAGCACTGGATCAGCAGATGCTCCCGCAAGCGGATCGTGGAAATGGCATCCAACTGCGCAAGGGACGAAACGGAGGCAATCGGCGAGAGGCTTTCGGGTCGTTGAGCGGCCCTCGCTCGGCCCGCCATCGTGCGCGCGATGTCTTCGGGTGAGGCTGCTTGGAGCGCCTTGATGAGCCCGCGGCGCGCTACTTCGATGTCGTCGGTCAGTTCGGCGCCGTCGGCAACGTTGACTCCCAAGGGCAGCGACGCACGGATCTCGGCGTCGCCGCTGAGACCGGTTGTAGCGTGAGCGAGCAACGCCTCGGCGAGGTGATGCCGGGTCCACCCATGGACGCCGACCGTGAGGTGGATGCTGACCCCGCCGAGGGCTTTGGCGCTGTGTATGTAGCCGCGCGGCAAGTACAGGGTGTCCCCCGGGCTGAGGGTGGCTTCGATCGTCGCGGGTCGAGCAGCGGCTGCAGCAACCTCTTCTCTGCGGTCAGCCCATGGCTGATCTCGCAGTGGCGCGTCGAGCACGGGGTCATGGATCGACCACCGCTTCTGCCCATGAATCTGCAACACAAAAACGTCGTGCACGTCGTAGTGGTCGGAGAACCCCTGGCTCTGCTCTGGCGTGATGTAGGCGTTGACCTGCACCGGGTGACCCAAAGCGGCCGCTAGATCTTGGCTCCAGGCGGTAATCGGAGCCCACGTGCGGTGCAACCCCTGCAGCACCACAGTCGCGCCGTCCGCAAATAACCGCAGAACTGCGTCCTCGTTGACCTGGTCGCCCACACCGGCGCCAACACCTCCACCGACGGTATATGCCGACTCCGGCAACGTTTGACCGTTCTTGGCCATACGGATGAAAGGGGTGCGCAAAGCCCGGCTGCTCAGTAACTCATCGACCGCGGCCAACGAGAACAAATCGCTGAAGTCGTTCCCTCCGCGTTCGGCATACGAAGACAACAGCGCAGTTTGCGCCCAGTGATCGCGCGCGAACGTCTCTGGGTCTGTGACGAGAAGGCGAGCGAGGGCCGAATCCCCGACCCTCGCTCGCCCCGTTTCAATTTCTTTCGTCACTCGGCGGATCCGTCGGCGCCACCGTCTGCACCGCCGTCTGCTCCCCCATCAGCGCCACCGTCAGCGGGACCGTGCTCAGCGCCGCCATCGGCTCCACCGTCGGCTCCACCGTCGGCTCCACCGTCGGCACCGCCATCGGCTCCACCGTCGGCACCGCCATCGGCACCGGCGCCTTCAGCACCACCGTCTGCCGGGCCGTGCTGACCGTCAAAGGCGTCCTTGACGTCATCAGTGGTGTTCATGGCCGAGTCTTCGAAATTGTTGGTGCTCATTGCGTCCTCCATGTGTGCCGGTCCGGATCGGCTCTCGAGCGTCCAACCCTCTGAGGACTTTTCTACACGCCCACCGAGACTTCGCAACCGGCGGGTGGCTCAAGCGTTGGGAAACCAGATGCTGGTTTCCCGCGCCGCAGACTCCGGGGAGTCCGAGCCGTGCACGATGTTCTGCTGGACCTTCAGACCCCAGTCGCGGCCGAAGTCGCCGCGGATCGTGCCGGGCAACGCAGCGGTCGGGTCGGTGGCGCCGGCGAGCGCTCGGAATCCCTTGATGCACCCGTGGCCCTCGATGAGCACGGCGGTCACCGGGCCGGAGCTCATGAAGTCGACGAGCGGTGCGTAGAAGGGCTTGCCCTCGTGCTCAGCGTAGTGCTCAGCGAGTTGTTCTTGGGTGGCTTGAACGATGGTCACGGCGACCAGGGTGTATCCCTTGGCTTCGATCCGGGCCAACACCTGGCCGCTCAGTCCGCGGCGATAGCCGTCCGGCTTCACCAGCACGAGGGAGCGTTCGATGGTCTGCGTCTGTTCGGTCACGCGCGAAGCCTACCGAGGCTGAAGCACTCCGGTTCCCAGCAAGCCGAAGAGCACGAGGGCCAATCCGATCCGGTAGATCACGAACGGCGTGAAGGTGTGGGTGGAGATGTACTTCAGGAACCACGCGATGACGGCGAGCGCAACCACAAACGCGATACCGGTGGCTAGAAAGATCGGCCCGTAGGCCGGGGTCACCGGGTCGTCGGCAATCTTCGCCAACTGGTATCCGCCGGAGCCCAACACCGCAGGGATGGCCAGCAGGAAGGAATACCGCGCGGCCGCCTCACGGGTGTAGCCCATGAACAGTCCGGCAGCGATGGTGCCGCCGCTGCGCGAGACGCCGGGGACGAGCGCGAGGGCCTGGGCGAGTCCGTAGTACATGCCGTGTTTCCAGCTCAGGTCCTTCATCGTCAACTCGGTGCGGCCGATCCGGTCTGCGGCATACAAAACCAGGGCGAAAACTAGCAGCATCGTCGCGGTGAGCCACAGGTTGCGCAATTCTTCTTCGATGTAGTCCTGCATGGTGTAACCGATCAGCACGATCGGGATCGAGCCCACGATCACCAGCCAGCCGAGGCGCACATCAGTGTCACTCTGCGGGATTTTGCCGACCAACGCCTGGAACCACCGACTAACGATGCGGGTGATGTCTCGCCAGAAGAAGACCAGTACGGCGGCCTCGGTGCCCAACTGGCTGATCGCAGTGAAAGCGGCTCCGGGGTCCTCGCCGCCAACTAACTGGCCGACGATCGAGAGGTGCGCACTGCTGGAGATCGGGAGAAATTCTGTGAGCCCTTGGACCAGTCCGAGGATGATCGCTTGCAGATAGTCCAACGCCTACTTCTCCTCCTGCATTAAGGCGAGTCCGGTGACTCATCAGCGGCCCATTGTGCGCTCATCTGATCCATTTTGTTGCCTTGGACCAGGCACAGCCACCACAGACCTCCAAAAATCAGACCGACGATGGCCATGGCAGGTAGCACGATCGCGGTGGCAATCGTCAGGATTTGCACGACCCAACCCAGCAGCACTCCACCAGGGCGGCGCAACATCCCCGAGACGAGCACGCACGCGAGCGCCAGGGCAGTTCCACCGATGAGGTATGCCGTGGCGCGCCCGTCCGGGTCGCCCTCAGCGACCGCAAATTGCCGGGCGGCTATGGCACCGAAGAAGACGGTCAGAGCCTGACCCAGCAGGGCGACTGCGGACAGTCGGCGCGTGAACTTACCGGGGACCGAAAAGAGCGAAGGACCAAACACGCGCCTCATTCTCCCCGATGGCTCACGGGGCGGCGTCCACGGGCTCCCACCTCGGCGTGTGGTCAGACGTCGGTGTGACCGAGGAGCATCCGGACTTCGGCGGCGGTGACGACCGACCCGGTGGCCAACACAGCCCCGGACATGCCGCCCTCATCAGCCATCCCGGCTGCAATGTCGAGCGCGTCAGGCAGGGCATCCACGACGGTCACCCGGTCCTCCCCGAAGTATCCGGCCGCGATTTCACCTAGCCGGCTGGGCCTGATCGCCCGGGGCGAGGTGGTCCTGGTGACGACGACGTGGTCCAGGATCGGCTCCAACAAGGCCACCATCTTTTCAGCCTCCTTGTCGTCCAGGATCGCCAGCACCCCAATCAGCCGGTGCACCGTGAAACTCTCACGCATCGCTTCGACGAGCGCGTGCATACCGCCGGGGTTGTGTGCTGCGTCCACGATGACGGTGGGGCTGCGGCGCACGATCTCTAACCGGCCGGGCGAGCTCATGCCCTCGAAGGCACCGCGGACAACTTCATCGTTCAGTTGCTGTTCGCCCCCTCCGATGAAGGCTTCTACTGCGGCCACAGCCATCGACGCGTTGTGGCCCTGGTAGGCCCCGTGCAGTGGCAAGAACAGATCGGTGTAGCTGCCCGCTAGGCCTTGAACCGTTAGCAGTTGACCGCCGACAGCGACCTCGCTGGCGGTGACGCCAAAGGCGATGCCCTGAGCCTGAAGGGAAGCCTGAACCTCGTCGCAGCGGTCGATCATGATCGACATGACCTCGGGCTCTTGCTCGCCGATGATCGCAATGGCTCCGGGCTTGATGATGCCCCGCTTCTCCCCTGCGATCGCCTCCAGCGTGTCCCCGAGCAGTCGGGTGTGATCGATCGATACCGGGGTCACCACGGCAACCTGGCCGTCGGCTACGTTCGTCGCATCCCAGACCCCACCGAGGCCAACCTCGACCACGGCAACGTCCACCGGAGCGTCGGCAAAAGCAGCGTAGGCCAGCACCACGATCAGCTCGAAGTACGTCATCCGCACCCCGCCGGATTCCGCAGACTCGGCGTCAACCATCTGCACAAACGGCAGGACGTCATCGTACGCGTCGAGGAACCGTTGCTCGCTGATGGGCTCGCCGTTGATGGCCACCCGCTCGCGTATGTCGTGCAGGTGCGGGCTGGTGAACCGACCGGTGGTCAGACCCATCTCACGCAGCAGCCGCTCGACCATCCGCGTCGTGGAGGTCTTGCCGTTGGTGCCGGTGAGGTGGATAACCTTGAACGTGTGCTGTGGGCTGCCCATCAGGTCCATCACCCGGGCCACTCGATCAAGCGTGGGCTCGATCTCGTTCTCCGGGGCACGCTGCATGATCTCTTCGGTGACCAGCGCCATCCTCAGACGCAGATCATCGGCAAGAGCCGCCTGCGCGGCGGTCGCGTCGGGCTTGGGAAATATCATCGCGACACCTTCGCAATCATCATCTGCACGGTGCGATCGCCATCCAGCGTGGCGTCGCTGCGGTAAGCATCGGAGGTCTTGGCGCCGGTGGGCAAGGCGGTACCCGCGCCGGCGGCGCCAAACTGCACCGCGAGAGTCTCACTCATCAACAGGTTTTGGTGCGCCGTAGCGGCCTCCCACACCTCGTCGTCGCCGACCACGGTGAGGCTAATCCGGTCACTGACCTCGAGCTCGGCCTCGCGGCGGGCCTGCTGCACAGCGCGCACCAGGTCGCGAGCCAAACCCTCACGGGCCAGGTCCTCGGTGACCTCGGTGTTGAGCACCACGAAACCGCCACCAGGCAGCGTCGCCGTGGCTTGGAGGGCTTGCTCGCCGCCGCCGACGACGGTTTCGAGCGTGAACTCGCCCTCGTGCAGTTCCAGCCCACCGGAGGTCACGACGCCCTCGGAATCGACTGACCAGTCACCGGACTTGCTGCCCTTGATCGCTCGCTGCACCTCGCGGCCCAAGCGTGGGCCTGCGGCGCGGGCGTTGACGTTGAGGCGTTGCTCCACTCCAAACTCGGCGGCGGCAGGGTCGCTCAGGTCCAGCACACGGACCTCACGCACGTTGACCTCGTCTTGGATGACGTCAGCCAGGTCGGCGACGCCAGCCGGGGCCGCGGTGACCACGGTCAGGCTGGCCAGCGGCAGTCGCACCCGCAGGTTGTTGGTCTTGCGCAGCGCCGAGGTCGTCGAGCACACGTCGCGGGCCACATCCATGGCGGCCACCAGCTCGGGGTCGGCGGGCAGGTCGCGGGCCTGCGGCCAGTCGGTCAGGTGCACCGACTCGCCACCGGTGAGACCTCGCCATACCTGCTCCGTCATCAACGGCAGCAGCGGCGCGGCCACCCGGGAGGTCACTTCGAGGGCGGTGTAGAGCGTGTTGAAGGCAGCATCGGAGGCGGCATCGCCATTGTTCCCTGAGCCCCAGAAGCGGGGGCGGGAACGGCGGATGTACCAGTTGGTCAGCACGTCTACGTAGGACCGGATGCTGACGCAAGCGCCAGCGATGTTCGAGGCATCCAGTTGCGCCTCCACATCCTCGACGAGGTCGCGGGTCTTGGCCAGCAGGTAGCGGTCCACGCGATGGGTCGATTCGGTTGACCACTGCGCTTGGTATGCCGACTCGCCAGCCTCGTCGCCCGACGACGCAGCGTTGGCGTAGAGGCCGAAGAAGTACCACGCGTTCCACAGCGGCAGCAGCACCTGGCGCACTTCGTCGCGGATGCCCTGCTCGGTCACGATCAGATTGCCGCCGCGCAAAATCGGCGACGACATCAAGAACCAACGCATGGCGTCGGCGCCGTCACGGTCAAAGACCTCACGCACGTCCGGGTAATTGCCCAGCGACTTGGACATTTTCTGCCCGTCGCTGCCGAGGACGATGCCGTGGCTGACGCAGGTCGAGAAGGCCGGTCGATCAAAGAGTGCCGTCGCCAGCACGTGCAGGGTGTAGAACCAGCCCCGCGTCTGGCCGATGTATTCGACGATGAAGTCGGCCGGAAAGTGGTGCTCAAACCAGTCAGTGTTCTCGAACGGGTAGTGCACCTGGGCAAAGCTCATCGAGCCGGAGTCGAACCAGACGTCCAGCACGTCCTCGACCCGGCGCATCGTGCTGCGACCGGTGGGGTCGTCGGGGTTGGGCCGAGTTAGGTTGTCGATGAACGGGCGGTGCAGGTCGGGGGCGCCGGTCTCGTCGTGCGGTACAGCGCCGAAGTCGGCCTCCAACTCGGCAAACGAGCCGTAGACGTCGATGCGCGGATAGGCCGGGTCATCGCTACGCCAGACCGGGATCGGGCTGCCCCAGAACCGGTTGCGTGAGATCGACCAGTCCCGGGCGTTGGAGAGCCACTTGCCGAACTGCCCGTCCTTGATGTGCTCGGGCACCCAGGTGATGTCGTCGTTGAGCTCGACCATGCGGTCTTTGATCGCCGTGACCGCGACGAACCAGCTCGACACCGCCTTGTAGATCAGCGGCTTGCGGCAGCGCCAACAGTGCGGGTAGGAGTGGTCGTAGGTTTCGTGGCGCAGCAGAACGGTGCCTTCATTGACAGCAGTTTGACCGGTCGTTCTTTCTCCTCGGGTTGCCGCCTTCAGGTCCGCGATGATCGGCGCGTTGGCGTCGAAGACCAACATCCCGGCATACGCATCGACGGGCGTCGTGAAGCAGCCATCGGGGCCGACCGGCATGACCGGCTCGATGCCCTCACGGTCGGTCACCACCTTGTCCTCTTCACCGAACGCACCCGCGCTGTGCACCAGCCCGGTGCCGTCGGTGGTGGTGACAAAGTCGGCTTCGAACACGCGGTAGGCGTTTTCGTGACCGGGGTAGTAGCCGAACGGGGGCGTGTAGGAGCGGCCGATCAGGTCGCTGCCCTTGAGCTCTTCGAGAACCTGCGGGTCCTGGCCCAACTCGCGTGAGTATGCCGACAAGCGAGCGGCCGCGATGACGTACCGCTCAGTGCGGGTCGAGTCCCCGGGGACTGCGCCCTCGACCACTACGTAGTCGATCTCGGGGTCCACCATGATCGCCAGGTTGGCCGGGAGCGTCCACGGCGTCGTCGTCCAGACCAACGCCAACTCACCCGTCTCCAAGCGCAGACCGACGGTGACGGCCGGGTCTTGACGGATCTGATAGACGTCGTCGTCCATCCGCAACTCGTGGTTCGACAGCGGGGTTTGGTCGTTCCAGCAGTAGGGAAGCACCCGGAATCCCTCATAGACCAGGCCCTTGTCGTACAGCTCCTTGAACGCCCAGATGACCGACTCCATGTAGTCCGGGTTCAGCGTCTTGTAGTCGTTGTCAAAGTCCACCCAACGGGCCTGGCGGGTGACGTAATCTTGCCAGTCGTCGGTGTACTTCAGGACGGACTCGCGGCACTTGGCGTTGAACGCCTCGATGCCCAGCTCAAGGATTTCGTCCTTGGTTTTGATGCCGAGTTGGTTCATCGCTTCGAGTTCGGCGGGCAGGCCGTGCGTGTCCCAGCCGAACCGGCGCTCCACCCGGTGCCCCCGCATGGTTTGGTAGCGCGGCACCACGTCTTTGACGTAACCGGTCAGCAGGTGCCCGTAGTGGGGTAGACCGTTAGCAAAGGGGGGCCCGTCGTAGAAGACGAACTCGTTGGCCCCGGCCTCGCCAGCGTCGCGTTGGTCGATGCTCTTGAAGAACGTCGCGTGCTGCTCCCAGTAGGACAGCACCTCGCGCTCGAGCGCGGGGAAATTCGGGGAGGCGGTCATGCCGTGGCCGGCAGTGTCAACCTTGGGGTACGTCATGGGCGAGGGCTCCTGAAGTGGTGTGGCCTGAATTGCCACGAGGACGACGCTTGCGCCGCGGTGCCACCTCGCTTGCCTGCATACCCTCACTGCTCGGTATGCCGACCACTCTTGCCCTAGACGCTCACGGCGCCCGATCGTCCGGTTCTACTTGCGCTGGACGTAAAAACCAGCGCGTTCTTCCGGAGGCTCACCGGTGATAGCCGGGTCAGTGCCTGTAGCCGCAAACGATACCTTGCTTCACGCGCAGTTCTGCTCGCGCAACGGCATGTGCGCTAACTGCCAGTGCGCTCACGATGGTCGCACCCCGGCCAGCAGCACGGGCGACGCTTGCCCTCTTCCAGCTCTTCTTGGGTCCGCCGTATGCGGCGCGCGCGCGTCTTATCCTGCTTGGCGTTCTCGACCCAACAGATGAACTCGTTGCGAGCCAACGGTGTGATGTCGTTCCACGCCTCTAGCGCCACGGCGTTGGCCGACAACGCGTCACGCAGATCCAGAGCCAACTCGTGGACAACCCCACCGGAGACCTCTGACTCACTCATAAACCCAGCGTAGGCCCCCGGACACACCGAAGGGGCTGAAGCGCCTTGCGGCGACTCCAGCCCCTCCAGATGTTGACCGTTGGAGAAACCCCGACGGACTCCTGATCAGTTAGATCAGATCTGGTCGGCGGGGACGTCCTTGTCCTTGTCGTCCTTGCCGAGTTCGTACAGCACGCCGCTCTTGCGGTCGGCGAGGTACTCGTTCATCTCGCGCTTGATGCTGGGGAGCAAGAAGTAGACACCCAGCAGGTTGATGAAGCCACAAACGAACAGGAACGAGTCAGCAAGACCCAGCACCTGGCTGAATCCGAGGACACA
>JBBSKS010000005.1:0-32756 GCA_038256095.1 Actinomycetales bacterium
ACAGAGGCGACGGCGGCCTCAAGGAGGGCATCAAGGTCTGCGGGCATGCCCACCAGGGTATGCGGTTTCGCAGGCTCTCTGGTCGCTCATCCACAGACGCTTCGTCCGCTCGACTAGCGGTTGGCGATGCCCTCGGGTGCACAGATGAAGTGGGCCACCAGAGCGGTCCACCCGGTCTGGTGGGACGCGCCCAAACCTTCACCATTGTCGCCGTTGAAGTACTCACTAAAGGTCGGGTGGACATCCCACAGCGGGCCACTTGGGTGATGCGCTGGCACGCTCGGCGCTCGACCGTCCGGGCCCGGTCGGAACACCGACACCAACCGGTCCTCAATGGCGCGGGCCACATCGGCCAGCGGCAACCTTTCACCCGACCCCGTCGGGAACTCGACCTCCTGGCTGGCCCCCGCGCCTCGTCCATACACCCGCAGCGCGTCGGTAAGCAGGGCATTAACGGGCATCCAGATCGGGCCGCGCCAGTTGGAATTACCGCCGAACATCCCGGTCTGCGACTCACCAGGCACGTACGACAGGTGCAGATCCATCCCGTCGATGTTCGCGGCCACGCCGTCTCGGTGCACCGCCGATAGCGAGCGAAGACCGTGCGGCGCCAAGAATTCAGCCTCGTCGAGCAACGGCCGCAACAACGCGCTCCATTGATCTTTGGACACCATCGACAAGGTCCGCAGCGCTTGGCCTTTGTGGTTGGTGTGCAGTAACGAGTCGGCCAACTCGGGGCGACGCTGTGTCCACCCTTGGAAGAAGTCAGTCAGGTCGGGCAGCTCGGTGGCCACCCAGTTGGGCACCAACGACACGGCGGTCAGCGGCAGCAAACCGACCATCGAGCGCACCGGCATACGGTGAGCGTTTCCCATCGCGTCGACGATCACGTCGTGGAAGAACTCGTCTTCGCTGCTCCACAAGGCTGAGTGCTGCGACCCAAAGTCCTCCATCGACTCAGAGATCGACAAAAAGTGCACCAAGAACTTGGTCGCGACCTCGTCCCAGGCCGGGTCTTCACGAGCCAACTCGGCGCTCATCCGCAGCATCTTCAGACAGAACATGCCCATCCACGCCGTTGCATCGGCCTGCTCCAAACGCTGGCCATCAGGCAGCGGCTCGGAGCGGTCGAAGAGCCCCACGTTGTCCATCCCGAGGAAGCCGCCCTCGAAGACGTGCGAGCCGTCGGCATCCTTGCGGTTCACCCACCAAGGGAAGTTGAGCATCATCTTGAGCACCAGGCGCTGCAGGAAGTCTCGGTCTCGGCAGCCATCGATGGAGAAGACCTGCCACGCGGCCCAGGGGTGGACCGGCGGGTTCACGTCAGAGAAGTTCCACTCGTAGGCCGGCAGCTGGCCGTTGGGGTGCATCGACCACTCACGGCACATCAGCAGCAACTGCTCCTTGGCAAACGCCGGGTCCACGTGGGCGATCGCCACACAGTGGAAGGCCAGATCCCAGGTCGCAAACCACGGGTACTCCCACTCGTCCGGCATCGAGATGACCTCGGCGAGGTTGATGTGCTGCCAGTCGGTGTTGCGGCCCTGGTGTTTGATCGCGCGCTCCGGCGGGGGTGGCGGTTGCCCGGGGTCACCGGCCAGCCAGCGCGGCACGTCATACAGATAAAGCTGCTTGCCCCACTGCAATCCGGCGAAGGCTCGGCGCGCGATGTGCACGTCTTCATCGCTCGTCCCCTCTGGAATCACCGAGTTGAAAAAGGTGTCGGCCTCGTCTTTGCGGCTCGTGACGACGTCCGCGAACGGCTGCGGCGCTTCCGGCTCACCGCCGATACCGCTGAGACGCACCTGCACGGTCACGCTCTGCCCGGGCGCGACCTCGTCGAATGCCCACCACAGGCCGGCCTTGGTGCCAGTGCTCTCGGGGTTGCCGAGCCCAGCGTCGCCGCTCAGCACGGCCCGGTTGATTACATCTTTGGGGTATGCCGTCTCTTGCCCAACGCCTGCATCGTCACCGTAGAGGTCGATCAGGTTGGATTCGTTGTCACAGAACACCACCTTCGGCAGTCCGGCCGTGGCGTGCCGATCAGCCCGCAGCCGCATGGTGCCTAACTCGTGATGCTGAGCCAGCACGTCGGCATACTCACCGCCAGCTTCGTCCCCAGCCCACAGACGAGGACGACGATCATCGAGCCCCCAGGACCACGTGTTGCGGAACCAGATTTGCGGGATCAGATGCAGTGGCGCCGCGTCCGATCCCTGATTGGTCGCTGTTATCTCAATGCAGATGTCGCTCGGCGAGGCCTTGGCGTGCACCACTTCAATGTCGAAGAACGCGTTGCCGTCCAGCACCCCGGTGTCGCTGAGCTCGTACTCAGGCTCCAGGGGACCGCGTGCACCGTTGACGGCCACCAGGTCGGCATACGGGAATGCGGCGTGGGGGTATCGATAGAGCCAGTGGGCGTAACTATGGGTTGGCGTGCCGTCGATGGCCCACCAGTACTCTTTGACGTCCTCGCCGTGGTTGCCCTGCGGGTTGGTCAGCCCGAAGAGGCGTTCCTTGATGCGGTCGTCGCGCCCGTTCCAGACGGCAACGCCGACGTTGAGGAAGCCGTCGATGTCGCACAGCCCCGCGAGGCCGTCCTCACCCCACCGGTAGGTCCGACGGTGCGCGTCGTCGAACGGAAAGTGAGTCCACGCGTTGCCGTCGGCGGAGTAGTCTTCGCGCACGGTGCCCCACTGGCGAGCCGACACGTAGGGCCCCCAGTTCCGCCACGCGGCTTGGGGGTCGTCGGATTCGGCCAGTCGATCGCGCTCAGGGTTCACGCGGGCCACTTTCCCACAGCAACCCGCGCACGACCTCAGGAAGCGAAGTCGACCAACGCTCCGTGCAGATCAGGCAGCACCTTAGCTTCCATGCGAGTGCCCTCGCCGGTGTGCTCTTCGCTCAACACTTCGCCCTCGGCGTGCACCCTGCTGACGAGGTCGCCCCGGTCGTAGGGCACGAGCACCTCGACCAGAATCTCCGGGTGCGGCAGCGCAGTCTCGACGGCCGTCACTACCGCCGACATACCCTCGCCGCTTCGTGCCGACACCGCGATGGAGCCTTCGTAGGTCCGTAGCAGCCGGGCCATGACCTCGGGATCAGCAGCATCGGACTTATTGAAGACGATGAGCTCGGGCATGTCGGTGGCACCCACATCGGCCAGCACCTCGTGCACCGCACGGATCTGACCATCGGGGTCATCGTGCGCTCCGTCGACCACGTGCAGCAGCACATCGGCGTCGGCAGCCTCTTCCAAAGTGGAGCGGAACGCTTCGACGAGTTGGTGCGGCAGCGCGCGGACAAAGCCCACCGTGTCGACCAGCGTGTAGGGCCGACCGTCTTCGGCCTGCGTGCGCCGGACCGTCGGGTCCAACGTGGCAAACAGTTGGTCCTGGACGAGTACGCCAGCACCGGTCATCCGGTTAAGCAGCGACGACTTGCCCGCGTTGGTGTAGCCCACGATTGCCACGCTCGAGACGTGATGGGCCTTGCGGGAGGAACGCTTGGTGTCGCGGGTGACCTTCATCTGGGCAATGTCGCGGCGCAACTTCGAGATACGCGTGTTGATGCGTCGCCGGTCGAGCTCGATCTTGGTCTCACCCGGGCCACGCGAACCAATACCCTCACCACCAGCGACTCGACCACCGGCCTGACGGGACATCGACTCACCCCAGCCGCGAAGCCTCGGCAGCAAATACTGCAACTGAGCCAACTCGACCTGGGCTCGACCCTCACGCGACTTGGCGTGCTGGGCAAAGATGTCGAGGATCAGCGCGGTGCGGTCAATGACCTTGACCCCTACGATGTCTTCGAGCGCACGTCGCTGAGAGGGCGCCAACTCGTCGTCGCAGATCACCGTGTCAGCACCTTCGGCCTCGACGATGTCGTGCAGTTCGCGTGCCTTGCCAGACCCGAGGTATGTGGCCGGGTCGGGTTTTTGGCGACGCTGCATGATGGCGTCGGCGATGGTGGAGCCGGCCGTTTCAGCGAGCGCCGACAGTTCGCGCATGGAACTCTCGGCGTCTTCGATGGTCCCCTCGGTCCAGACCCCAGCGAGCACGACTCGCTCCAACCGGAGTTGGCGGTACTCAACCTCGGTAACGTCCTGCAACTCGGTCGAGAGGCCTGCAACACGCTTGAGCGCGGCCCGGTCTTCGCGGTCGAGTTGCTCGCCGTCGTAGGAATCGGGGCGATCCTCGATCGTCGAGGATGCGCGAGTCGGATCAGTGTGTGCGGTCATGGTCTCCTTGGGTTCGACCTCAGCGTCTCATCCCTCAACGCGCGAAGCCACTGATTTCCTCCCACCCTTATCGAACGCCTGCGGGTCCGCCCACGTCATAGGATCGCCGGTGATGTCATCTGAACAGAGCGAACCGCCGCCAGCCGACCACTATTTCACCGCCGAGCCTGCCTCGCAGTCCCTGCTGCGGCGGCGAGACGTGACGCTGGCCGGGCGCGATGTGACGGTCTGGACGGCCGGGGGCATTTTCTCCCCCGAGCACATCGACCGTGGCACCGCGGTGCTGATTAAGCACCTGCCCGAGCCACCGACCAGCGGGACGTTCTTAGATTTGGGGTGCGGCTGGGGGCCGCTGGCACTGACGCTGGCCATGAAGTCGCCCGAGGCAGATGTGTATGCCGTGGACGTGAACCTGCGAGCGCTGGACCTGATGCAGCGCAACGCTGACACCTTTAAGTGCGGTCGCATCACCGCGGCTGAGCCCGGGGAGGTTCCTGACGATGCGACCTTCGATCTGATCTGGTCCAACCCGGCTATCCGCATCGGCAAGGACGCTTTGCACGCCATGCTCATGCTCTGGTTGCCGCGACTGGCGCCAGGCGGGTCGGCATACTTTGTGGTCAGTAAGAACCTTGGCGCCGACTCGCTGCAGGGTTGGCTGAGCGATCAGAACCCAGACTGGACCGTCGACCGGATCGCCTCCGACAAAGGGTTCCGCGTCCTCCGCATTCGGGCTTAAGCCCCTGATTGCCACGCGCTCACTGGTCAGACAGTCTGGTTCCATGCAGACGATCACCGCCTCCGAAGCGAGAAGCTCGTTCACAGCCCTACTGGATGGGGCGCTGGTCGCCGAGCTGCTTGACTCAGCCACGGTGGACGAGGACTTTTCGCAGGACATTGCAGCCCTGCACAAGGCGGCACTCCCGTAGGCACAGTGCTCCTAGGAGACCGGGGCTCCCTGCGCCGCTCAGGTGCGGCGAGCGATGACAGCAAAGGAAATAGCGGCGACGGCGAGCTGCGCCATCAGCAAGAAGAACAAGATCATCGCGACATCGGCCCCGAAGCCAATCGCAATTGCTGCGACCCCGGTGAGTGGAAGCGCAGCTAAGCCCAGCACCGCTAGGGAGCGAGTCAGTAGGGCATCATCGCGCTCATCCCCTGCCTGTGTGAAAGCCCGCTCGAACGTCATGGCCCGCTCAGGATGACCGGTGACGCGCCACCCCACGATCGCGCAGACCACGAGGCCTACCCCGGCGCCTTGCAGGAGGCCGATGCCCATATTGCCCGGTCCGTACTCCTGCAACAGCAGACCGACACCGATAAGGACTGCCAGTAAAAACGCGATCAGCACGAAGGCCGCGGCCTTCTGGTTGGTACTCAGATCACGGGTCCACATGAAAAATCTCCTCTACGGTGACATGAAAATGCTGGGCAATGGCGATGGCTAACGGCAGCGATGGGTCATAGCGACCGGTCTCGATCGAGTTGACGGTTTGGCGCGACACAGAGAGCGCCTCACCAAGTTGGCGTTGCGAGATGCCTGCAGCCAACCTCAGTTCGCGGACGTCGTTTCGCACTTAACCCTCCTTTCACGACCGACCTGGCCGCGATGTGACAAGCAAGCTTGACGTGTCAAAGGTACTTGTCTCAGCCGCTCAGTGTCAAGGTCACTTGTCTCCGAGAAGTTCGGGGTTGAGTCAGGGGGTTCCCCGACAGCCCCCGGATGACGAAGGCGAAGATCATGAGCCCATGCCGATCGCCCGAACGCCTGCGATTGACCCGAGGACCCACAACGCCCTGATCGCCGCAAGGGTATGGGCTCAGCGTCGGTGAACCACCGGTGGCAGTAGACCCACGGCGCTGGGGCAGCGTCATCGGCTTGGTCGGCGCGATGGTCTTCATCGCGGGCTATTCCCCCGCACTGGACTCGGTCGTGTCCTTCGCCGCATGCGCGCTCGGCCTGGCCCTCTTCGCCGCATCCCTCTTCGCCCACTACGTGCGCCCGGTCTGTCTGGGAATCCTCGAACGACCTCGACCGGCAGCCTTGGCCATCTACGCAGCGTGCGTCGTTGCCGAGCTCGCGGCGATCAACATCGGGTCGCGAGCGTTGGTCTCGGCCGACCTCACCGAACTGCGCCCAGCCCTTATCGCCACCGTGGTCGGGCTGCACTTCATTCCGTTCGCGTGGGCTTTCGGTGAGCGGATGTTTTATTGGCTCGGCGGATCCGTAGCCGCCCTTGGCGCGACTGGCTTAGTGCTCGGCTTCATGGGAGCAACCCACTCACCTGAGGTAGCCGCCGTTGCCGCTGGGCTCACCATGCAAATCATCATCCTGCTGTACGCACGTGGCCAGTTCGCCCGGAACTAGCCAGCGGCCCAACAAGGACCAGACGAGTCGGTATACCGAGGGTAGACTGACGCCATGGCTGACACCACAACCGTCAAAGTGCAGACCAGCACTCGAGATCTACTCCTCGAGATCGGGGCTTCACGACGACAGAGCGCAGATCAGGTCATCTTGTCGGCCTTGGCAGCGATGCGTCGCGATGAGAGGCGCCAGATCGCGGCGGCAGAGGCGCGCGAAATCAAGGACGACCCAGTGGACCTAGCGGAGATCGAAGAAATCCGACGAGCCATCGAGTCTCTGAATGAGGGGTGAGGTCTATCGGCTCCCGGCGAGGGACAAGGGCCACGAGCAAAAGGGCCGTCGGTATGCAGTCGTCGTCCAGCCAGACTGGCTCACCCTTAGCACCTGGATCGTCGCTCTCACGAGCACCAGCGCACGCGCGACGAGCTTCCGACCGCCCGTGGTCATTACCGGTCGCCAGACTTTGGTGATGTGCGACCAACTCGCGACGATCGATATGAACCGTCTAACCGAGCCGGTTGGCTTCCTCAGCCTCGAAGAGATGAGGCACGTCGACGACGCCCTCGCCCTAGTCCTCGACCTATAACTAGCCTGGAAGACCCGCGGGAGCGACCTACGAGATTACCTTCATAGACGGGGATCAAAAAGGACTGACCGGGTAGAGACTGCCCGCAGCCGACTCCGACGCAATCAGGGTTCACTTCGCGCTGACGTCTCTGTCGGGGAGGCAGAGGCAGGCGAGGTCGAGTCCATCGAAAAGACGAACACGCTCGACATACCCATGCAGTTACGGATCGACCGCGACCTTGACGCCCAACTGCGTCAACGGGCGCCATTCGCGACGACCGCGAGCGCGTGGGTCAGCAGGTCGGGTGCGTCATGCTCGAGCCAGGCAATCCGCGGGTCAGGCCGGAACCACGCCATCTGACGGCGTGCGTATTTTCGTGTGGCGATGAAGGTGTCCTCTTGGGCTTGAGCCACGCTCAGGTCACCGTCGAGGTAGGCCAAGGCCTGCGAGTAGCCCAACGCCTTGCGAGCGGTCGGGCTCTCCCGAAGCCCGGCCACCTCAAGCGTGCGAACCTCATCGATCAGCCCCTCAGCCCACATGGACTGCACCCGCGCTTCGATCCGGTCGTTCAGCACCTGGCGATCGGCCAGCAGGCCCAGCATGACGGTCGGCTCGGCATACACCCGCTGGGGCATGGACGCGCTGAACGGTCGACCGGTCAGCTCGATGACCTCCATCGCCCGCACCACGCGACGTTCGTTGCCGGGATTGATCGCCTCAGCCGCGGCCTGGTCCAACACCGCTAAGCGGGCATGGAGAGCCGCCGCACCGACCTCAGCGAGTTCTGCCTCAAACCGCCCCCGCACAAGCGGATCAGTGGGCGGGATGTCTAACTGATCCAGCAGTGCCCGCACGTACAACCCGGAACCGCCGACGACGACGGGCACATGACCTCGGCGCCTGATTGCAGCCACGTCCGCACGTGCACTGCCCTGGTATGCCGCAACACGAGCCTCGTCACCCACGTCCAGCACGTCGATTTGGTGGTGGACCATCCCCCGCCGCTGCTCGACTCCGAGTTTGGCGGTGCCGATGTCCATCCCCCGATACAACTGGGATGCGTCGGCGTTGATGACTTCCCCACCCAACGCCGCCGCCAACCCCAAACCCAACTCGCTTTTGCCGCTCGCGGTGGGCCCAATCACCGCCACGATGGGCCGATACGGGTGTTGAGAGGTGGCCACGCGCAGAGTCTGGCACGGCCAAAGCACGACAACGACGAGCACCCGACATACTGACCTTATGGCCGACACCGAGGGTCCCCAGCAGGTCATCCAACTGCACGTCATGGCCGACGCCACCGGCGACACCGCCGCCCGCGTGGCCCGCGCCACCGCCGCCCAGTTCCCCCAACACCGGATGCGTATCGTCCGCCACGCCCGGATGAACTCCGAGGCGAGCATGACGGCCGTTCTGGACCAGATTGACACCGAGGAGACCCCTGCGGTGGTCTTCTCCACCGTCACCCACTCGGGGCTGCGCGAATTCCTGGCCACCGAGTGCGAGAGCCGCGGCCTTCGGCATACCGAACTTCTGGACGCTGCCGTCGCCCTGCTGCAGGAGGTCACCGGTTCACCACCCGACGAGAAGAGCCGCCCCGTCGGTGTCGGCGAAGACTACTTCGCACGCATCCAGGCCATGGAGTTCTCCATCGCCAACGACGACGGCAAACTGCACAACCCGCTACGGGACGCTGACATCGTGCTCATCGGGGTCTCGCGATCAGGCAAAACGCCACTCGCGATGTACCTGGGCTATCTGGGCTATCGAACCGCCAACATCCCGCTGGTCCCCGGCATCCCCACCCCCGAAGAGTTGTGGACCGTGCAACGCCACAAGATCATCGGCTTGACCATCGACCCCGAGCGCCTGCACGCCATCCGCAGTCGGCGCGTGACTGCGATGGGGTCCACCATCGATCGCTCAGGGTATGCCGACCTGGGCCGGATCTTTGACGAGCTCGACGAGATCTCGGCACTGCAGCGTAAATTCGGCTGCCCCATCATCGACACCACCGAACTTGCCCTCGAAGAAGCAGCAGGACGGGTTCTCGAAGTGCTCGAAAAGCGCACTGCGGCCTTCACGACTTAGTCGTTGTCACCGCTGAGCGATAGCCTCATCACATCCTCGATCACAAAGGAGTGACGATGACCGAAACCTATCTTTACGACCTCGCCGATGGGGACGCGTCGATGCGCTCAGTGCTGGGCGGCAAGGGTGCCAACGTCTCCGAGATGATGCGTCTGGGGGTGCCCGTGCCCGATGGCTTCACCGTCAGCACCGGAGCCAGCGTCGCGGCGATGGACGCCGGGGGGCAGTGGCCCGACGGGCTGTGGGAGCAAACGACGGCCGCCTTGACCCGTATGCAGGAACGCACCGGCAAGACGTTGGGCTCGGCCACCAATCCCCTTCTGGTGTCGGTGCGGTCCGGGGCCGTAGTGTCGATGCCGGGAATGATGGACACCATCCTCAACCTCGGCATCAGCGCGGAAACCGTCGATGCGCTCGGACGCGAATCTGCCAACCCACGGTTCGCCTGGGACTCTTATCGCCGCTTCATTCAGATGTACGGCGAGGTCGTCGAAGACGTGCCCGCTTACGCTTACGGCGACGTCCTCGAGTCGATGAAACGCGACCGTCGCGTCGAGCACGACACCGACCTGACCACCGACGACCTCACCGAGTTGGTCGAGAAGTTCTTGGCGGTCTCTCGGGAACACATGGACGCCGAGTTCCCCAGCGATCCTCTGGACCAACTGCGCCGCGCCATCGACGCGGTGTTCCGCTCCTGGCAGACCAAGCGCGCCGGGGTCTATCGCCGGGCCCACGGCATACCCGACTCGTTGGGCACTGCGGTCAACGTGATGCAGATGGTGTTCGGCAACCGCGGCCAGACCTCGGCCACCGGTGTGTGCTTCACCCGCAACCCCTCCACCGGAGCCAAAGAGCTCTACGGCGAGTTCCTGCTCGACGCCCAAGGCGAAGACGTCGTCGCGGGCATCCGCACACCCCGCCCTCTCGCGGAGATGCAGGAGGTGCTGCCGGAGGCGTTTGAGCAACTCGTGGACACCATGCGCCGCCTTGAAGAGCACTACGGGGACATGCAGGACATCGAGTTCACCGTCGAGGAGGGCACGCTCTATCTGCTGCAGACGCGCTCCGGCAAGCGTACCGCCGCCGCGGCGTTCAAGATCGTGCGCGACATGGTCGACGAGGGCACCATCGACAAGAAGCAGGCCCTGCTCCGGGTCGATGCGGCCCAACTCGACCAACTGCTGCACCCCGCCATCGCTCCCGATCACGGCCAAACGCCCATCACTAAGGGCCTCAACGCCTCACCTGGTGCAGCCGTTGGAGCGATCGTCTTCGATTCTGACGTGGCCGAAGCCCGCGGCAAAGCTGGGGAAGCGGTCGTGCTCGTCAGTTGGGAAACCTCACCCGACGACATCGCTGGCGTGATCCAGGCCCAGGGTGTCCTGACCGCGCACGGCGGCATGACCTCACACGCAGCCGTCGTCGCTCGCGGTATGGGCACTCCCTGCGTGGCCGGGGCCTCAGCCATCAACATTGATCTCGACGCGGCGACGTTGACCGTCGGTGAGCACCTCCTGAGCGAAGGAGACGTCATCACGCTCGACGGCTCGACCGGCGAGGTGTATGCCGGCGCGCTCGATCTCGTGCCGCCGCAGCTCAACGAGGACTTCTCCGCGATCGTGTCCTGGGCCGACGACATCCGCCGCCTTGGAGTGCGGGCCAACGCCGACACCGGCGCGGACGCCGCGAAGGCCCGAGAGTTCGGCGCCGAGGGCATCGGCTTGTGCCGGACCGAGCACATGTTTATGTCGCCCGACCGGCTCCCAGCGATGCGCGCGATGATTTTGGCCGCCGACGAGCAGGCCCGAGCGGCGGCCCTGGAGTCGATCCTGCCGATGCAACAGGAGGACTTCGAGGCGATCTTCACGGCGATGTCGGGGCTGCCCGTCACCATCCGCCTGCTGGACCCGCCGTTGCACGAGTTTTTGCCCGACCTGGTCGAGCAGTCCTTGCTGGTGCAACGTCTCGAGTTGCAACACGGAGACCCCACCGACCTTGCCCGCGAGCGCCGACTACTGGAGCAGGTCAAGAAGCTGACCGAGATGAACCCGATGCTCGGCACCCGGGGTGTGCGGTTGGCGCTGCTCTACCCCGAGATTCCGGTCATGCAGGTGCGCGCCATCGCGCGTGCGGCCTTTGCGGTTTCGGCAGCCGGAGGTGACCCCAAGGTGGAGATTATGGTGCCGCTAGTGGCCTTCGCCGAAGAGCTGCGCCGGATGCGCGCGACGATCGAGCAGACACTTGAGGAGGAGTTCGCGGCCTCCGGTCAGCGCTTCGACTACACGATCGGAACGATGATCGAGATTCCAAGGGCCGCGGTGGTCGCAGCCCAGATCGCCGAGCACGCTGACTTCTTCTCGTTTGGCACCAACGACCTGACCCAGACCGGGATCGGCATCTCGCGCGACGATGCCGAGGGCAGCTTCCTCGCGGCATACCAAGACCAAGACGTGGTGCCGAGCAACCCCTTCGCGACGATCGACGCCGACGGCGTGGCCGAGTTGGTGCGCATCGGGGCCACCGGTGGCCGAGCGACAGTGCCCGATCTCAAAGTCGGGGTATGCGGCGAGCACGGCGGAGACCCCGCCTCGATCGCCATCTTCGAGGGCTTGGGCTTGGACTACGTGTCGTGCTCGCCCTATCGCGTGCCGATTGCCCGGTTTGCTGCGGCACGGGCGGTGCTCGACGCCAAGGGCTAGGCGGTTTCGGCGGGGGCGGCCACCGACCTAGGTGGTCGCCTCGTCGTAGGTATAGACCTCAACGCCGTCAACCCATACGCGCAACGGGCGGGATGCGAAGTCGAGCGGGTCGCCGCTCCACAGCACGAGGTCTGCGTCTTTGCCGACCTCTAGGGAGCCCACCCGATCGGCGACCCCCATCACGGTGGCGGGGTTGATCGTGACCGACCGTAACGCCGCCGCACGGTCCATGCCCTCTTTGACCGCTAGGGCAGCCTGGGTGATCAAGAACTCGATCGGCACGACGGGGTGGTCGGTGATGATCGAGACGTCAACACCGGCGCGATCCAAGATGCCCGGCCCCTTGGGGCTGCGATGGCGCACCTCGACCTTGGACCGCGACACGATCATCGGGCCATAGAGCACCGGCACCCCACGCCGGGCCAACAGGTCGGCCAGCAGATAGCCCTCGGTGCCGTGATCGAGCACCAACTCATAACCGAACTCCTCGGCAATCCGCAGCGCCGTCGCAATGTCGTCCGCCCGGTGGCAGTGCTGACGCCACGGGATCTGGCGCTCCAGCACCAAGATAAGCGCATCGTGGACCAGGTTGCCAGCCACCGGCGTGGCATCCGGGTCGGCGGCGGCCTTGGCCAGGGCAACCTGGTGTGCCCGCGCTGCGGTGAACGCCTCGCGCAACGTCAGGGCCACCCCAAGCCGGGTCGAGGGCGTCTTGCCCTTCTCGCCGTAGATCCGTTTCGGGTTCTCGCCTAGCGCTGACTTCAAGCCTGAGGGCGAGCGCAAAACCATATCGTCGACATACGTGCCGTGGGTCTTCATGGCAACGGTCAACCCACCGATGGGGTTGCCCGAACCGGGGTTGACGTTCACCGAGGTGACCCCACCGGCCAGGGCATCCGCGAACCCCTGTTCACGAGGATTGATGGCATCGAGGGCCCGGGCCGCGGCCATCACCGGGTTGGTCATCTCGTTGGTGTCCTCACCGGCCCATCCTTCGCCTTCTTCGGACACCCCGAGGTGCACGTGGGCGTCGATCAGGCCCGGGAGCAACCAGGCGCCGCCCGCATCAATCACGTCAGCATCGGGTGGGACCTCCACTGCCGCACCGAGCTCCCTGATCGTCGAATCTGTGACGAGCACGGTGCCAGTGAAGGGACGCCCAACGATGGGCACGACGGTGGCGTTGGTGATCGCGAGGGTCATGTCCATCACCCTAGGCGCAAATGTGAGGCATCACTCATGGAGAAAATGAAGTTCACCTGCGAAAACCCTTGATAAAACGCTTGCAGTCCTGCCAAAGTAAGGGGGTAGGCGCAGGGGCAGATACTGACCACCAGCGGCCGATCGCTGGCCGATCTGCGGCCAACACGATTATTACGCCACAGTGCGGTGGCCAACTACGCCCGGATGTGGGTCAATGTGACGTGAGGCATCTACGGCGGGCGCAACGTTACACGAGGACGGGAACTGCTGAAGCATCCCCCCTTTTTCGATTTCACCCGCGTTGTCAGGGTTCCTCCTTGACAGCGATACGGACCGACGAAGCAACAAGGAGCACTTAGATGGATTGGCGCAGTCGCGCTGCATGTTTGGAAGAAGACCCAGAACTCTTCTTCCCGATCGGCAACACCGGACCAGCCCTGCAGCAGATCGAGGAAGCCAAGGCCGTGTGTCGCACGTGCCCGGTGCTCGATACCTGCCTGAAGTGGGCTTTGGAGACCGGTCAAGACGCTGGCGTATGGGGCGGGTTGTCTGAGGATGAACGCCGCGCATTGAAGCGTCGTAAAGCACGAGCCCGCCGGGCTGGTTAGGCGAGAGCCGCCGGAACCGGCCGAAGCCGCGCGACGAACCTTGCTGAGGTTCCGCGCGGCTTGGTCTTTTCCCACGACAGGGTCCCGTGGACATCAGCGAGCAATGCGTCAACGATCTGCATACCCAAACCGCTACTCGGGGGTTCCTCTTGCCCATCGGGCAGGCCGGAGCCGTTATCGCGCACCCAGACCGTCAGGATGTCCCCTTCGGCGTCAGCGGCGCGCTCGGCGTGCACCCGCACCGACGGCGTGCTCTCGCCAGGCTCGGAGGCAACGGTGAACCCGTGCTCGACGGCGTTGTGGACCAGTTCAGCCAAGACCATCGCCAGCGGTGTGGCGTCCTCGGCCTTGAGCCGGCCAAAGGAGCCCTCTAAGGTGCACTCCACGTGCACGTCTCGAGCCGCGACCTCGGCGGTAGCTCGCAGAATGCGTGCCGCCACCTGGTCGAAGTCAGCGGTCTCGTCAAAACGGTGACTCAACGTGTCGTGCACCATCGCCACTGTGCTCAGCCGCCGCCCGGCCTCGTGCAAAGCCGCCCGTGCCGCCGGGTCCTCCATCCGGCGCGACTGCAACCGAAGCAAAGCCGACACCGTCTGCAGATTGTTTTTGACCCGGTGGTGCACCTCACGAATCGTGGCGTCCTTAGTGATCAGTTCACGTTCTTGGCGGCGTAACTCGCTCACGTCGCGCATCAGCAGCAAGGCTCCGGTGCGCCGACCCCCCGCCAGCAGCGGCACGGACCGCATGGTGAGGTGGATCCCCCGGGTCTCTATCTCGGTGCCCCACGGAGCCCGTCCGGTCAACACCAACGGAATGGCCTCGTCCAGCGTGGTTCCCAGTGGGAGACGAGACGTGACAATCTTGGACAGATCAGCATTCAGCACGCTGTCCGTATGCCCAAGCCGGCGCAAGGCGGACACGGCGTTGGGGCTCGCGTATTCGATCAGACCCTCGGCGCTGAGACGGAGCACCCCATCGCCCACCCTGGGGGTCCCCCGGCCGACCCCGGTGTGCGATTGCTCGGCGGGGAAGGCCCCTTGAGAAATCATCACCAAGATGGCTTGCGCCATGTGAAGGTAGGCGACCTCCAGGCCGCCCTGTTGGCGCATGTTGTGCAGATCGGTGTGCCGCACCAACACTGCTAGCACCGCGCCACCTCGCACCACAGGCACGTATTGCTCTCGGACGAACTCCGAATCCTGGTGTGTCTCCGGACGCCCCGCGTCGGCCACGCTGGACAAGATTGCGGTTCGATGGGCTGTCGACCGATTCCCCACCACATCGTCGGGGTAGAAATTTGGCCCGGTGCTGGGGCGAGCGTGAGAGGCCAGCACCCAACTGGACTCACGCTGGTGACGCACCCACAAACTGAGGTCAGCAAACGATAGGTCGGCGACCATTTGCCAATCGCCGACCAGCCTACGCAACCATTCGGCCGCCTCCGGTGGGATCGGGACATCGCCCGCTAGGGCGTCTCGCAGTGTCGGCACACCGGCGAGACTAACCCCAGCTGGCCACGAAACTACTCAGCAGTGCCCTGTCGCACCAGGCCACGCAGGGTGCGCAGCGCCACGGACAGCGGGGCCAGACCCGGGTCGTCCATTTCACTGACCCGTTGCATGACCTGCGATACGCGAGCCATCGCCTCAGACTGCTGCGTCGTCCACGTCGTCACGCGCGCTATCGGGTCCTCGCCAGACTCCGTGGCCAACATGACAGCCCGGGTCAACGTGCGCATCACGCCATACATGTCATCACGCACCGCACCGCGAGCCAGCGAAGACCACCGGTCGCTTCGAGGGAGGTGGGACACCTGGGTCAGCAACGCGTCGATGCCGAACGACTCCGACACCGCGAAGTAGATCTCAGCGGACTCTCGGTAGTCGCGGCCCGTTCCGTCGGCCACCTCAATGACGTCAAGCAGAGAGAACACGTCCAACAGGCCAGCATACTTGCTCGCCAGCTCTTCGGGCACTCCCTTGCCGGTGAGGTCTTCGATGTAGGCGTAGTGGCGCGCGCGTTCCTCGCCTTGCAGCAGTTGCGACATGCTGGAGACCAACGACTGCACCGGACCGGCGAATCGCTCGATCTCTTCGGCCATATCCGCTGATAGCGATCTGTTGTTGAGGAACCATCGTGCGGCGCGGTCGAGCAACCGGCGGAACTCGAGGTACAACTCCGTCTGGACGTCGGTGCCGATCTTGTTGTCGAGAGCCTCAATGTCGGCTATGTAACCCGCCAGGTCAAAGACCTCGCGGCACACGACAAACGACCGGGCAATCTGGATGGCCGTCGCTCCGGTCTCTTCAATGGCTCGAAAGACAAACGTCACCCCGCCGCGGTTGACAATGTCGTTGGCCAACTGGTTGATGATGATCTGTCGGCGCAGGGGGTGCTCCGACAAGCCGTCGCTAATCCGCTCACGCAGCGGCACCGGGAAGTACGTCAACAACGACGACATCACAGCGGGCTCGTCGGGCAGGCTCGAGGCCAGCAACTCCTCCTTCAAACCGATCTTGGCGTAGGCCATGATCACCGAGAACTCCGGTGACGTCAGGCCCTGACCTGCCTCGGCGCGCCGGTTGAGCTCGGCCCGATTGGGCAAAAACTCTAGCTCGGGGTTCAGTCCGACGTTGTCTACCAGGTAGCGAATGAGCCGCTCGTGCACCACCAGCATCTTCCCGCCCTGATCGCGGGCGTTCCCGATCAACACGTTCTGGTCGTAGTTGTGTCGCAGCACCTTGTGGGCGACCTCATCGGTCATCGACGCCAGCAGCTCGTCTCGCTGCTCCATCGTCATCTCGCCGCTCTTGACCAACGGCGTCAGGGCGATCTTGATGTTGACCTCGTGGTCAGATGTGTCCACACCCGCCGAGTTGTCGACGGCGTCGGTGTTGATGTGCACGTCGTTCCACGCCGCTTCGATCCGGCCGAGCTGGCTCATCCCAAGGTTCCCGCCCTCGCCCACAACCCGAACTCGCAGGTCGCGGCCATCGACCCGGATGGTGTCGTTGGCGCGGTCACCGATCTCGGCGTGCGACTCAGTCGACGCCTTGACGTAGGTGCCGATGCCACCATTCCAGAACAAGTCCACCGGCGCGCTGACTATGGCCTTGAGCAATTCTGCTGGAGTCATCTTGGTGACCCCATCTTCGAGGCCCAACACATCTCGGACCTGCGCGCTGATCGGCACCGACTTGGCCGTGCGCGGATAGATCCCGCCGCCCTCGCTGATCAGCGACTCGCTGTAGTCGGCCCAACTGGAACGGGGCAACTCGAAGAGTCGCTTGCGCTCGACGAAGGAGGCCGCCGGGTCGGGGGCAGGATCGAGGAAAATGTGCCGGTGGTCAAAGGCGGCCACGAGTTTGATGTGCTCGGATAACAACATCCCGTTGCCGAACACGTCACCGCTCATGTCACCCACGCCGACAACCGTGAAGTCTTCGGTCTGGGTGTCCAAGCCGAGCTCACGGAAGTGCCGCTTGACCGACTCCCACGCGCCACGGGCAGTGATGCCCATGGCCTTGTGGTCATAACCGACCGACCCACCCGAGGCGAAGGCATCGTCAAGCCAGAAGCCGTAATCGCGGGAGACGCCGTTTGCGGTGTCCGAGAACGTCGCGGTCCCCTTGTCGGCCGCCACCACCAGGTAGGGGTCGTCGCCATCTCGGCGCACGACCCTGGGTGGGGGCACCACGTCGGTCCCGTCGAGGTTGTCGGTGATGTCGAGCAAGCCGGAGATGAAGCTCTTATATGCCAAGATGCCCTCGGCCTGCCACGCCTCTCGCCCGTCGGCTGGATCGGGCAACTGCTTGGCCACGAACCCACCCTTGGAACCGGTGGGCACGATCACGGCGTTCTTGACCATCTGCGCCTTGACCAGGCCGAGAATCTCGGTGCGGAAGTCCTCGCGGCGATCACTCCACCTCAACCCGCCTCGCGCCACGGAGCCGAACCGGAGGTGTACACCTTCGATACTCGGCGCGTACACCCAGATTTCAAAGGCGGGCCGGGGCTCGGGAAGCCCGTCGATCTGGCGCGGCAACAACTTGAGGCTGACGCGCGAACGCGGGTTGCCCTCGTCGTCGAGCTGGAAGAAATTCGTGCGCACGGTAGCATCGAGAACCCGCAGCACGAATCGGATGATGCGGTCTTGGTCTAGGCTCGACACGTCATCCAGTGCCGCCTCGATGCGGTCGATGATTGCTTGGGCTGCGGCGTCCCGCTCGTCGTTAGTGTGGCTGTTGTCGCGGTCACCGCCTGCGTCTGGGTCAAACCGAGCCTCGAACAACTCCACGATCATCGAGCTGATCCCAGGGTTATCGACGAAAGCCTCTTCGAGGTAGTTCAGGCTCGAGGAGGTCGTTTGCCGCAGATAGCGGACAAAGGTACGGATGATGACCACTTCGCGCCAGGTCAGTCCAGCGGTGAGCACGAGCGAGTTGAGCGTGTCGCTCTCGGCGGCTCGCGTCCACACGGCGGCGAAGGCTTCTTCGAACAAGGCAGCCACGGTAGCCTCGGACTGCGGCTCCACCCAGACTTCGCCGGTGTCTGCGCGCAGACCGAAGTCGTAGATCCAAGCTGTCCCGGCGGTTCCACTGAGCTGGTACGGGCGTTCGTCGGTGACTTCCACGCCCATATCCGCGCAGACCGGCAAGACGTCGGTGAGCGACAGCGGATCGCGCCGATACAACTTCAACCTGCGTTCGCGGGGGTCCGCGCCCGACTCTGCGTAGAGGTGAGGGCGCAGCTCGGTCAGCTCTTCGTTGCTGTCCAACTCGGCGAGTCGGCCAAGGTCGTTGAAGGCATCGATGGCGCCGAAATCTTCTTTGTAGGACTCCGGGAACGATGCCGCATAGTGCGCCAGCACGTCACCAGCTAACGCGTTGTCGTCGTAGTGCTCCTCGACAACCTCGCTGAGATTTTCGCGCCAGGTGCGCGTGGCCTCGATCAGCCGCTCTTGAAGCGCGTCGACGTCCACCGTTGGGATGTCGGTCCCACGCGGCATACGGATCACGAAGTGCAGTTGGGCCAGGTTCGACTCGCCCACCTTCGTGGAGTAGTCGACCGCCTCGCCGGAGTAGGCCTCTTTGAGCACGTCCTGCATGCGCATCCGCACGGCAGTGTTGTAGCGGTCTTTGGGGATGAAGAACAACGCCGAGACGAAGCGTCCGAACTCGTCCGAACGCACAAACAACTTCGAGCGCCGTCGCTCTTGCAGGTGCAACACCTCGGCAGCCGTGGTGCTCAAGTGCTCAACGGAGGACTGGAACAACTCGTCACGCGGGTAGGACTCGAGCACACCAAGCAGGTCCTTGCCCGAGTGGGAGTCGGGAGCAAAGCCTGAGTCCTCGATAATCGCCTTGACTTTGCCGCCGATGATGGGCAGACGATGCACCGACTCTGCGTAAGCGCTGGCCGTGAAGAGCCCCAGGAATCGTCGCTCCGAGACCACGTTGCCAGCGTCGTCGAAGCCCCGCACGCCGATGTAGTCCAAGTAGACCGGACGGTGCACGGTCGAGCGGGAGTTGGCCTTGGTGATGCTCAACAGGCGGGCCTGACCCGCGTTGCGTTGACCTCGGGGCTGCAACTTGGTCACCGTGGGGGTATCACCCTCAGCGCGCAAAATCCCCAGCCCGCTGCTGGGGACCGAGCGCAGAACGCGCTCACCGTCGTCTTCGGCCAGCTCGTATTCGCGGTAGCCCAAGAAGGTGAAGTGATCATCTTCGAGCCAGGTAAGGAAGTCGATCGTGGGTTGGACGGTGTCGGGGTCGACGGTACTCGGTGCCCCCGCCTTGAGCTCGTCAACGATGTCGGCGCACTGCTTGCGCATCGCACGCCAGTCTTCGCACGCCTTGCGGACGTCATCGAGCACCTGCAAGAGACGCTCTTGCAGGTTCAGGCGTGTGGCTTCGTCGGGAACGCGGTCGATCTCCACGTACATCCACGACTCGAGGGTGCCTGAGGCCGGGTCGGCTGCGTCGCGCGCGCCGATACTGACTTGCCCCGCAACGCTGCGATCAACGACCATCTGCGGGTGAATAAGCAGATGGACGCCTAGATCTTGTTGCCGCAACTCCCCCAGCACCGAATCCACTAAGAACGGCATGTCGTCGCAGCACGCTTGGACCACCGTATGCCGTGAGGTCCACCCGTCCTGTTCGCGCATCGGATTGAAGACTCGCACCCCTGGTAGTGCACCATCCCGGGTGGCAGCAAGATCTCGGACCGAACCGCTCATCGCCTCTAAGGTGCGCTGATCACGAGCTTCGACATCGTCGCTGGCGACGTGCGCATAGAACCGACTCATCAACGTTTCGTCGCTCGCCATTGGGCTCGACACATCCTCTTCGTTGTCATCGTGCGATCGAGGCAGCACCCCGCTAGCCGCACAGCGTTGTGCGGTTACCCCTGAGACCTTAGCCCCCACAGGCCCCCGTGGGGAGAAGCTTTGTCAGCGCGTCCCTCTAGGGTTGGCGCATGTCACAAACGCGGGAGACCAGGGGCGAGATGTGAGCGCGAAACACCGCTTGCTCTTGTTGGCTGACGAGGTGGCCGGCATCAACGCTGATCTCGGCTCAGCCCAAGCCGACGCCTGGTTGGTGGCTGCCATCGACGCCGTGACTCACGCGCTCGTTGACGTCGCCGACGATGCTGCGTCCCTCACCATCTCCACGCCAGTGCACGTCGTTCCGGCGGGCAACGACAGCGAATCCCCTGCAGATCGAGCCTCGTGCGCAGCGGCCGCCACTGCGTTACGTCGAGCCCACGCCACCCTCTTGTCGGCCGTGGCCTCTCGCGACCATGCTCAGCCGGACGCCACACCGACCTCACCACCCGGCATCGAAGACGAGGTCGGACAGGCCCTGGACATGCTCGCGAATGCCCTGCAGGATGTCGCCAGCGAGCCCGGAGCCGAACGGCACCAAGCGGTGCGAGCGCAGGCCCATCGCAGCGTCCGCGCCGCCTATCGTCTTGTGCAACCCCACGGCCAGAGCGCTAGCCCACACCTAAGCGAGGACTCCCGATGAGAATTACCGAGAAATTGCACCACGCCGCCGGCGTCGAAGAGGTCTTCGCGATGCTGACCGACCGCCGGTTTCAGGAGTTGCGCTGCGAACGGAGCGGCAGCGTGGAGCATGAGGTCACTATCGAAGAGCCGGTGGGCCACGAGGACCTTGACGTCGCCGGCGGCGCCGATGGTCCCACGGTGGTGACCCGTCGGCGGATGACTACCGATGAGTTCCCGGACGTCGCGAAGAAGCTCATCGGGCACACCATCGACATCATCGAGACCACCCGCTGGGGAGCGACGGCCAGCGACGGCACTCGCGAGGCGGCCTACACCTTGAGCGTTGAAGGCACGCCAGTCACCGTGGTCGGAGGAGTGCATCTGCGGCCTAGCGCCGAGGTCGCCGCCGGTGGCGGCTACGGCCCGGTGACCACACACACGGTCGACGGTGAACTCAATGCTCATATGCCGTTCATCGGCGCCAAGGTCGAGCGGGCCGTCGGCCCCTTCGTCACCAGAGCCATTGAGCTGGAGGCGCAACTGGGACGGGAGTGGTTGGGGCGCTAGACACCTCAACCACTCCCGCTCAGTTTTGCATCTGTGCGGCTAACACTTAGCCCATGTGCGGGTAGCGGTAGTCCGTCGGCGCGACAAAGGTCTCTTTGATTGCGCGCGGGCTGATCCAGCGCAGTAAGTTCACCGGCGAGCCAGCCTTGTCGTTGGTGCCCGAAGCGCGCGCGCCACCGAAGGGCTGCTGCCCAACGACAGCGCCGGTGCATTTGTCGTTGATGTAGAAGTTGCCGGCTGCGAACCGTAAGCGGTGCGTAGCATCCGCGATGACCGCGCGGTCACGAGCGATGATCGCTCCGGTGAGTGCATAGTTGGCCACCGACTCCATCTGATCCAGCACCGCGTCGTAGTTCTCGTCGGCGTAAACGTGAATGGCCAAGATCGGACCGAAGTACTCGTCCTTGAGCATCTCGTGCTCGGGGTCGCTGACGACGGCAACGGTCGGGCGGATGAAGTATCCGACGCTGTCGTCGTAGGTGCCACCGGCAACCACATCGACCGAAGGGTCAGCGTGGGCCATGTCGATCGCAGCCTTGTGACGGGCGAAGGCCCGCTCATCGATGACCGCGCCCATGAAGTTATCCATGTCCGTGACGTCGCCGCAGGCGATGCCGTCGGTCGTGGCCACAAGGTCGTCTTTGATCTGATCCCAGACCGACTGGGGCACGTAGGCTCGCGAGGCCGCGGAGCACTTCTGACCCTGATACTCGAAGGCACCACGCACCAAGGCTGTGGTCAAGATCCGCGGGTCAGCGCTGGGGTGAGCCATGATGAAGTCTTTGCCACCGGTCTCGCCGACTACACGGGGGTAGGACTTGTACGTCGCGACGTTCTCGCCGACCGCCTTCCAGATCATCTGGAACACACGGGTCGAGCCCGTGAAGTGCACTCCGGCCAGGTCGCGGTGAGCCAAAGCGACATCACTGATGTCGGCGCCGTGGCCGGTCACCATGTTGATGACACCGGCGGGCAGGCCCGCCTCGATCAGAATCTCCATGATCATCGAGGCCGCGCGCTGCTGGCTGACGGCAGGCTTCCACAGCACGGTGTTGCCCATCAACGCTGGAGCCGTCGGCAGGTTGCCTGCGATCGCCGAGAAGTTGAAGGGTGTGATCGCATAGACAAAGCCCTCAAGGGGGCGGTGCTCCATCCGGTTCCACACACCGGGCGCGTTGGCCGGGGGCTGCTCGGAGAGGATCTCACGGGCGAAGTGAACGTTGAAGCGCCAGAAGTCGATGAGCTCACAGGCCGAGTCGATCTCGGCTTGAATGGCGGTCTTTGACTGGCCCAGCATGGTGGCGGCGTTAATGCGGGCGCGCCACGGCCCAGAGACCAACTCGGCAGCCTTGAGGAAGACTGCAGCACGGTCGTCAAAGCTCAGGTCGCGCCACGCGGGGGCGGCAGCCATGGCGGCATCGATAGCCGCCGTGGTGTCGCCCGTGGTCGCGTTGCGCAAGGTGCCGAGCACCTTGGCGTGCGCATGTGGCTGCACGACGTTGATGGCTTCGCCCTCGCCGGTCACTTCCACACCGTTGATCACGTGCGGAAGGTCAACCGAGTGAGCGGCAAGCTCGGTGAGCGCCTGCTCAAGGGCGGCTCGTTCGTCGCTACCGGGTGCGTACTGCAGCACATCTTCGTTGATGGGCTGAGGAACCAGCGTCACTGCGTCCATATGTGGTGATCTCCAAACTACTCAGGTGATGAAAGGTGACGCACGACCTGCGCCATCTCGGAAATGTCGAACCAAGAAAGATCAATGTGCTCGCCCGATACCGGGTCGGGGCGTTGACTAAGGGCCTCGATACCGCCGGCACCAAGGGCAAGGGCATCGTCACCAAGGTGGATGCAGACCACGCCTGCTATAGCCAACGGGCCGTTCAAGGCGGCACCGAGTTCCTGACCGGGGCTAGGTATGACAGTCGAGGAACTCACATCTGCGGCCGCGACAACGACGGGCCCTCCCGCGCTGTGAGCGTGCGCTGCTGCGCGTTGCAGGCTCAGGAACTCCCAGAGCTCTGCGTCACCATCAGGATCGCCAGCACGAATCGAGTCATCGACAGCAAAGCCGACCAAGCCTGCGTCGATGCGCCCTTCGTCACTCAGTTGAGCAACCTGGGCCGGCGTCAACGGGAAGTACATCCGGATCTCCGGCGACATCCTTGCGCTCCTTCGGGTGCTCTAAGGCACCTGCGGATAGCGACCAGACGGCACTCCCGCCCGGCATAAGACCGCCATCCTTGCAGACCAAGTCAGTTCTTGCCCCATCGAGCGCGCCCCTTGACCTGCGGGCGGCCGGCACGCTTGCCTGTCAACGACTCAGCGAGGGTCACGATGGCCGACCTCGCTGGGCTAGAAGGTCGGATCTCGCTCAGGGTGGCACCCGCCAACAAGGCGGCATCGAAAGCATCACGGTCCTCGGGAACAAAGTGAATGCCGTGAGCACTTGCGAATCTGCGCAGAACGTCACTGATCTGTGCTTTCGGGTCCCGGCCCACTGCACTGGCGCGAACGCGGGTCACCACGAGCGTGCAGGGCGCCGTCGTCAGTTCCCGCAGATCGTTGACCGCACGCACAAGCCGCTGCAAACCAATGGGGTCGGCGGTCCCGACCAAGATCACCTGGTCGGCAGCCTCTAAGACCCGCAGCGTGACGCCGTTGCGACGAGGCGCCTGCGTGTCAAAACTGATCTCCTCGTCTTGCTCCAAGCAGAACCCCACGTCCACGACCGTCCAGCGAGCCAACGAGGTGGCGTGTGCGAGGACGTCGGCGACGGCGTGCTCGCGCAACTCTGGCCATCGGTCGGGGCGGGGCAAGCCCGTGAGCACTCGCAACTGAGGGTGCACGTATGGCGACAACCGCGCAAGCGCGCTCACGTCCAGGAGCCCGCTGTCAGCAGCACGAGCGGCTGCAGCCAACCCTGGTGCTTCGTCTAGCACCGCAAGCATCTGCGCAATCGATGCACCGTACGTGTCTGCATCGATGATCAACGTTTCGTCAGTGCGTGCCAGCTCCGCGGCCAGATTGACCGCAACAGTACTGCGACCAGGTGAGCCGGTCGGCCCCCACACCGCGATGAGTTGGCCCTTTTGAAGCGGCACGCCCTCATCCTGCGAGGTATCTCCAACGGACGGCGGCTCCGATGCCGGACCATCTGAGCTGTCCGCCCCCACTGAGGAGTCCAAGTAGGCAGCGAATTCAGCGTCCAGATCTGGCACGTCGACCTCAGCCGTTGTTCCCATCGGCTCGGCATGGGTGCCGCCAAGGCTCGCCGCTTCGCCGACCAACCGTGCAATCGCCGCGTGCACTTCGGCCTCGGGTGCATCCGCGCTAACGATGGCGCTCAACCCCCAACGACGTAGCGTTCGTTCACCCGCCTCGTCCCCGGGGGGATGCACCCCGAGCACACGGATCCCTTGCTCGATCAACTCCGCGACCGCCGATCGGTCAACCCCGCGCAAGTCGACGGAGATGGCGGCCACCTTTCCTACGCCTGCACCGGCGCAGCCCAGCAACTCGGCCAGGTCCGCGCAGCGCCGAGCAACGTGCACGTGCTCGCTGCGTCCGAGGTGCCCCGCGAGCGCACCTTCCCAGCGGTGGGTGATCGCCGTGAGCGCCGGCATACTCACGAGTCTGTCCCTGAGCCTGTCCGCCCGGGAGCTGGCACGAGCGTGATGCGGGCCTCTTGGTCCACGCTGGAGATCACGGGTGCGACCTGATCGGCGGGCACAATGATCGACACGGCGCTCCGGCCCACGCCGACTCCGAGACCTCCCCCGGTTGATGGCACAGACGCCACGATGGCTTGCTCCAGTAACAACTCGGGGTCTACGTACTTTACCCCGCCGACCTCGGGGTCACGCCTACTCACCCACACGTCGACCACGGTCCCGACCGTCAAGGCGGCCGAAGCTGCCGGGTCAACAGGCACCGAAACCGTCTTGTCTTTCGCCTCCCGCGCGGAGCCGAGCGCTAGCGCCGGCACCAACTCACCCGCGTTGACGGCCCGAACCACATACGTCCCGGGACTAATCGCTTGAGTGGCATCGATGTATGAACCGGCGACTTCGCTGAGTTGCACTGACGCAGCCGACAGATCGGCCACCGTTATTTCTTCTCCCGGCAGCAGGGCCCGGTTCGCGGCGTAAACCGGGTTGGTGTCGTCGGCTCTGGTCACGACCCAGGAGCCGGCTAACACGGACACCAAGACCAGGAGTATGCCGACGAGCAGTCGGGCGTCACGCCAAGAGGGCCGTTTGAGACGCCGGGCTTGCGACATCGGCGGTTGCGACATGGATACTGGCCTTTCGGGATGTGGACTGACGAACACCTGGACTGGCGATGCGTGATCTCAGATAACTCTGTGGCTGCTCGCGCAGGGCGCGGCAGAGGCTGTCAGTATCTAAGAGGTCGACCAGGCAGATCGACGTTATCCACAGGGCCGTCACGGAGGCACCGAAGAGACGTAAAATCGGGGCCAACATACAACCGCCGCCCCCACCAGCCACAACTCGTTGTGACAATCAGTGTGGCACCTATCGATAGAGGACCGCGTGGAATCTCGATTTCTGACATTGACGGACGTCTCCGAGACTCTCAATGTGACGCTGGCGCAAACCAAGGCCCTGGTGCGCAGCGGAGACCTCCCCGCTATCAAGATCGGCGGACGAGGGGCGTGGCGAGTCGAGCGCAGCGCACTCGAGGACTACATCACGCGAATGTACGAAGAAACCAAGCGATTCATCGCCGGCGAGCAGAGCAGCGCCGCTGAGGTCTCCCGCGACGACGCTCTGACCTGAGGCGACTGACCTGAGGCGAGTCACACTTGGCGCAGTGCGCACATCGCCCACAGCGGCACCGTGTGCACTGCCCGCACAACAGCGGCACGCCGGGGAGCGTCGTCTGGGTGATCGGCTACGTCGAAGTGGTCCTGACCGATCCGGTCTATTGTTCCCTGCACATTTCCGCCGCCCGTGAGGTAAACCCGCACCATCGCCCGGTCCCGACCCAATGCCCGTAGGGCCGAGCGAATCCCAAATCTGCGCCGCGAGGCGCCTTCGTGTTGATCAGCAAATCCACTTAGCCCTGTTACCGACTGCAGTGACGTCGCCGGCACTAACACGGCTCGCTGCCGTGCCGATCCGGCCGTCGTGCTTTCCAGCATGCACCAGTCGTGGCCCACCTCGCGAAGCACTCCTTTCAGCGAACCAACGCCTTGGGCTTCGACGGCAACGGTGCGCCCGCAGTCCGCGGCCATGGCCTGCAAGAGCGTGATCTGGCCGCGCTCCGAGCGCACACGATCCGCAACGTCAGCGGCACGTTCGGCCCGTTCCAGGCTGATCAGTTGAGCCTCGAGGTCATCAAACAGTCGCGTCCATCGCATGCCACATGCAAACACAGTTTGCCTTCTGCGCCGCTCTGCCCTGTAATGGGCTTTAGTGAACGCAAATGAACTCAGATGAACGCATTACGGAGGGATGGGACCCAATATGAACCTCGCCAGCTTCCAGTCGGGCGCGAGCCAGCGACGGGCTTTGGTCTTGGGTGTTGTCCTGGCCTTGGGCAGCGCCTCAGTTTCGTGGCTGCTGCTGCGATGGAGTCTGGCTGGCTTGAGTGCGGCCTCCGATGCTGGCACGGTCCCGGTCTCGCACGGTTTTGTGGTGTTGACTGCCGCGGTCGCTGCTCTGACCTGCGCGGGCATCTCATGGATCGCCGCGCTAGGTGTTCTCGCCCTCGCACCTGCCGCCATCAGTTGGGGTGACCGCTTCGCCACGCTCGCCCGGCTCGCGCCTCGGTGGGGGCCGCGCGCCGCCGTCGTCTTGCTCGCGCTGAGTTTAAGCGCCCCAACCGCGCAGGCCACCTCTGTCGCAGGCCCTTCCGTCACGGTGTCGGTCGCCGCCGTCTCGCAGATCGCCACCGTCTCGCAGATCGCCACCGACGGCGATCCCGACAACGCCAGCCCACCAGTTCGCGGCTTACCAGGGTGGTCACCGACGACTCCGCCGTTGCCGAGCCACGGGGTGAGTTCGCAGACTCAGCCGTCCACATCCTTCGTGCGTGCCGAACCGACCACTGGCGTAGTCGTCACGCGCGGCGACACACTCTGGGACATTGCAGCGACCGCGTTGGGGTCACAGGCCACAGACGCTGAGATCGCTGCGGCGTGGCCTCAGTGGTACGAGACAAACCGTCATGTCATCGGGCCCAACCCCCACCTTCTTCTGCCCGGTCAAATCCTCCAACCACCCTCTCACCCAGGAGCGCAACCGTGAGCGCACAGCCGATGTATGCAGACCCGACCACAACAACCTCGACGTCGCGACCGCCCCGCCTGCGGGTGTTGCCTATCCCCCCAGTTGATCCTGAGCCGATCACGGTGAGCCAGTTTGCTGAGCTGACCCGGGCTCGGCATGGCGACACCGGCGGCTATACCCAACACGCGCTGTCAGTGGACTTTGCCCGCCACGAGTGTGACCCGCACTTTGCACCCCAACCGACCCCCAGCAGCGATCTACCGGACGCTGGTCAATGGACGCGCCAAATGCTGCGCGTGCTGCTGGAGGTCATGGATGGGTCGCGACCAGCGCGGCAACTCAAGCGGTGGGTTGCCCATCCCATCCACGACCGGGCCGCCCGCCGAGGCATTGTCGCTCGGCGTCGCGGCGGGCGCGCGCACAAGCCCAACGTGGTGTTGTCGGTGCACGTGTGCACACCGGTTGATGGCGTCGCCGAGGTCGCTGCGCTGGTCTTGCATAACGGTCGCCACCGAGCAGTGGCTTTGCGTCTCACCGGCCTTGACGGTCGCTGGCTGGTGACCGCGATGGAGATGGGCTAAGCGTTAGGCGCGCTTATGGCGGCCGGCCTTGCGACGCTGCGCACGATTCCCTTCGCCATTCTGCGAGTCGTCGCCCTCGACCGGAACGATCGATCCGTCGGCTGCAACCTCGCGCCGGACCACCGAGCCATCTTCGCTGGGCGCCGAATACTGCAACTTGGGCTGAAGCGTCCGAAGGTTCCCGCCCGCAGCGGCCGTCGCCGCAGCACCCTCGACGCTGAGCATCGGCATACCGTCGGAATCGACCTGGTCGCTGGCCTGCTTAGTGGCGATCTCGGCATTGAACGACAGTCGAACCGACTCTTCTTTAATCGACTCCATCATTGCGGTGAAGAGTTGGAATCCCTCACGCTGGTACTCCACGAGGGGCTCGCGCTGGGCCATCGCCCGCAAACCGATTCCCTCTTTGAGGTAGTCCATCTCGTAGAGGTGCTCACGCCACTTGCGGTCCAAAACCTGAAGTACGACCTTGCGCTCGACCTCTCGCAGTACCTCCTCGCCGACCTGCTCTTCGCGAGCGTCGTAGGCGTGCTGCGCATCTGAGGTCAACTGCTCGAGCAGCACCGCCGGTGTGATGGCCGAGTTACCGCCCACCTGCGTAGCAATCTCTTCGGGGGTAATGCCGACGGGGTAGACGGTGCCCAACTCAGCCCACAGGGAGTCGAGGTCCATATCGTCAGCGAAGCCCGACGCAGTGCCGGTCTTGACGTAATCGCCGACTACGTCGTTGATGAACATGCGGATCTGCTCCTGCACATCCGTGCCTTCAACGACCTGACGCCGTTCTTCGTAGATCACTTGACGTTGACGGTTGAGCACATCGTCGTACTTCAGCACGTTTTTGCGGGTCTCGAAGTTTTGGGCCTCGACCTGACTTTGCGCACCCGCGATGGAGCGGCTGACCATCTTGGACTCGATCGGCACATCATCGTCAAGCTTGGCGGTGGTCATCACCCGGTCGACCATGCCGGCGTTGAATAGCCGCATCAGTTGATCCTGCAGCGACAAGTAGAACCGCGACTCCCCCGGGTCTCCCTGACGGCCAGCACGACCACGAAGCTGGTTGTCGATGCGCCGCGACTCGTGCCGCTCGGTGCCCAAGACGTACAGACCGCCGAGATCGGTGACCTCGTCATGGTGATGCGAGACGGCCTCTTCGGCCTTGCTCAGCGCGAGATCCCAGGCCTGCTCGTAGTCCTCCGGGGTCTCCTGCGGGTCCAGTCCCTTGGCTTTCAAATCCGCCACAGCCATAAACTCGGGGTTACCGCCGAGCATGATGTCAGTGCCTCGGCCAGCCATGTTGGTGGCCACCGTGACCGAGCCACGCCGCCCGGCCTCGGCCACAATCGTGGCCTCGCGCGCGTGGTGCTTAGCGTTAAGAACCTCGTGCTTGATGCCTTGGCGGCGCAACTGCTCCGATAGGTATTCGGACTTGGCCACACTCGTGGTGCCCACCAAAATTGGCTGCCCCAGCTTGTGGCGACCCGCGATGTCGTCGACCACGGCGGCAAATTTCGCCTCTTCGGTGCGGTAAATCAAATCGGCTTGATCGGCGCGGATCATGTCGCGGTTCGTCGGGATGCTGATCACGCCGACCTTGTAGATTGTGTGCAACTCGGCGGCTTCGGTCTGAGCCGTTCCGGTCATTCCCGAGAGCCGGTCGTACATACGGAAGTAGTTCTGCAGCGTGACCGTAGCCAGCGTCTGATTCTCGTTCTTGATCTCGACGCCTTCTTTGGCCTCGATGGCTTGGTGCATACCTTCGTTGTAGCGCCGGCCCGCCAACATACGACCTGTGTGCTCATCTACGATCATGATCTGGCCGTCAACGTTCACGTAATCCTTATCGGACTCGTACAACTCTTTAGCTTTGATCGCGTTGTTGAGGTAGCCGATCAGCGGCGTGTTGGCGCTCTCGTAGAGGTTGTCGATCCCCAGCCAGTCCTCGACCTTGTCGATGCCAGACTCCAAGACCCCCACGGTCCGCTTCTTCTCGTCGACCTCGTAGTCGCCTTCGCCGTCTTCCCCGCGCTCAAGGCGCCGCACCAACGTTGCGAACTCCGTGTACCACTTGGTCGGCTTGTCGGCAGGTCCGCTAATGATCAACGGGGTGCGGGCCTCATCGATCAGGATCGAGTCGACCTCGTCGACCACCGCGAAGTGGTGGCCGCGCTGGACCATATCCTCGACGGTGCCGCCCATATTGTCGCGCAAGTAGTCGAAGCCGAACTCGTTGTTCGTTCCGTAGGTGATGTCTTTCGCGTATTCTGCGCGGCGCTGCTCCGGCGTCATCGAACTCAAGATGCAGCCTGTCTCTAAGCCGAGGGCGCGGTGCACTCGGCCCATCATCTCGGACTGATACTCCGCCAGATAGTCGTTGACCGTGACGACGTGCACACCCTTGCCGCTCAACGCGTTGAGGTATGAGGGCAGCGTCGCGACCAGCGTTTTTCCTTCACCGGTGCGCATCTCGGCCACGTTGCCCTGGTGAAGGGCCGCCCCACCCATGATCTGCACATCGAAGTGTCGCTTGTTGATGGTCCGGCTCGCGGCTTCTCGCACCGCCGCGAAAGCCTCTGGCAGCAGCGCATCGACAGTCTCGCCCGCGGCAAGACGCTCGCGAAACTTCGTTGTCTCCTCGCGCAGTTCCTCATCGGTCAAGCCCGTGAAGTCAGACTCCAGGGCATTGACTTGCTTGGCGATCGACTCAAGTCGTCGCAGGGTGCGCCCTTCACCGGCGCGCAGCATCTTCTCAAACAGTTTTGGCACGGGCCTAGGCTAATCCCATTTACTGCACAGAGGCTGCATCAGTTGTCGAACAACGCGATGACATCGAGTCGAACCTGGTCGAACAAGGTCATCTCGCCGCCGATCAGGGTGACTTCCGACGGCTCGCGGCTCTGGAGGGCGATTGCCGCGAAGGTATTCAACGAGTCCGCTTTGGTCAGCAACAGCGGCGCGTTGTTCACTCCGACGTACCCCCAACGGCGAGCGCGTCGGGGAACGCCTGACCGGAGGCGAGGAGGATCTGGTCGCTATCAGGGATCTCCATGGCGATTGTTGACGCAGTTTCGTACCGGTCGACGCCGAAGAGTCGGCTGGTGTCGGCATAGGCCGAGGCCTGCGCGAGCACGGTGTCGCTGATCCTCATCGGTCCACCAGGAATAACGATCTCAGCTGGGTCCAACCGGTCGAAAGCGGCCGCCGTTTGTGAAGAGAGTGATCCTTCGGCCGTCAACAGCACGGGGTTGCCTTCGATGCCCGCTAGGGGCCCGACGGCCAGGGCATCCGCAAACGTGGTGCCGGATGCGAGGTAGACCTTGTCGACCTCGCCTGCTGTCCACCTGTCGAAAATTTTCGCAGCTAGGTCGTATCGGTTCGCTCCCGCGACGCGGGTCACCGGGGCACCGCTGGCTACGCCGATAGCGGTCAACACGGAGTCAGGAATTATTCGCTTGCCGCCGACCACGACGACCTTCCTCACGTCGAGTTCTTTGAGCATCTGGGCCGTCTCTGGCGGTAACGCCCTGGCCCTGGTCAACACCCGAGCTGGCCGTCGAAGACGTACGAATAAGCCTCCGCGCCGTGGTAGTCCGCGACCAAGTCCGTGTACCCACCGTCGGTGAGCGCCGTGATCGGATCTTCTTTTCCGTAAGAGTTCAGGTCACCGACGATGAGCACTTTTTCTTCACCGGTGCCGGTGGGATCGGTTGCCGTCCAGTCCACGAGGGCGGCAGCAGCGTCAGTGCGAACGCCATTGCAATTGCCCTGACCGTTGGGGTCGGTGGGGTCACCCACGTCGTCGCCGGACGAGCCCTTTGACTTCAGGTGATTGACCACCACTGTGACCGCCCCAGACGTCTCGATGTCTGTGAAAGTCTGAGCCAGGGCCGGACGGTTTCTGCTGTCCAGGAAGCGAGCGTCGACGGACCCATCGAGGGTCGCGAAATCGCCGGTCGGACTGACAACGGCCGGTTTGTCCATGAAAGCTGTCGTGATCGCATCCGTGCCGACGGGACCAGTTTTGAGTGCGGCATATGTGCCCGCGCCTACCTCGTCGTTGAGCACCGCGACCAAGGTGGTCAGCGCCGTGTCGTCGTTCTCGATCAATCCGAAGACGTCGGCGCCACGCTGCAGCGCCCACTGGTTGAAGCGGAAGTCGATGACACCCGTCGCGCCGGTCACCGTGTCCCCGCCGCGGAAGATGTTGCCCAGGGTGAAGTCGTCACCATTGGGGTGGCGTGCTGGGTCCGGGTTCTGCGCGGTGCGACCATCGTCCAGGATGAGACGGCTGGCGATATTGCGTGCGAGCAGTGCCTCAGCGTCTGCGGAGCCGGGAGCAAACACGGCGGTCGGCTGGTACTGACGCTCTGTGCCCAGCCCGATCTGGCCAAAACGTCCGTAGTTGAAGTACTCCAAGATCGACAGCGAGTCGCTGACGGTGAAGTACATCCCCTCGATGCTTTCGTAGTCTTCCTCGGTCAGCGGCAACGCAAGTTCTTGTGGCTGCGGCAACTCGACGCCGGTGACACAGGTATCGATGGTGACGGTGGACAGCT
>JBBSKS010000006.1:0-32136 GCA_038256095.1 Actinomycetales bacterium
CCGATTGACGGCACCACCAACTACATCCGCGGAGTGCCCGTCTGGGGCACTCTGATCGGCCTCGTCATTGACGACGAGCCTGTGCTGGGCCTGGTCTCAGCGCCATCGCTGAACCGGCGCTGGTGGGCCGCTTCCGGCTCTGGGGCGTGGACCGGCCGCAGCTTGAGCCAAGCGCGTCGCATTCACGTCTCGGACACGGCGCACATGGAGAATGCCTCTCTTTCACACGCAGCATTGGACAAGTGGTGGGATCACCCCGACCGCGCCGGCTTCCAAGACTTGGCCCGCGCGTGCTGGCGCACCAGGGGGTATGGCGATTTTTGGACGCACTGCCTCGTGGCTGAGGGCGCTGTGGATATCGGTGTGGACCCCAGCCTGGCGGTGCACGACATGGCGGCCCTGGCCCCGATCGTGACTGAGGCCGGCGGACGGTTCAGCGATCACGCCGGGGTGGACGGTCCGTTTGGCACCAGCGCCGTTTCAACCAACGGCCTCCTGCACGAAGAGACTCTGCGCATTCTGACCCAGCGCCGCTGACTCGCCTGAGCCCGGTCTACCGCGCTAGCGCCGCCTGCACGACGCTGACTTCGCCTAGACCCAACGCCCGGATGGGCTCCAGGTGGGCGGCCGCGTCGGCGACTACGACGGTGGTCCACCCAGCTCCGCTGCGCACCTCATCCCAGGCGTCAGCAGCGTGGTCCCGCGTCAGAGACCTCGCACCGGCCACCGTCTGCGTGACGAACTCCGCGTCGAGGCCATCCATCGCAAGACGGATCACCTCGCTGGCGATGGTGTCTGCGGTGCTGTACCGACCCGGGGCCGTTTTGGCGACAAAGTCCGCGCCGTGGCGCACCTCACGCTCGGTGAGGTCGTCGCCGCGGAGCGAAAGCACCTCCATCAGGGCCTCCAAGGCCGAAGCGGTGGCATCGGCCCGCACTGCGCCGGCCACACTGCAGACGCCGCTGGCCTTGCGCGGGGTGAAGCCCGCGCGCATGCCGTAGGTGTAGCCACGCTCCTCGCGCAGCACCGCGTCGATGCGCGCCGAGGGTGACCCGCCGAGCAAGAACGCCAACACCTGGTAGGCGCCCCAGCCGTGTGTGGTGCGCCGCTGCGGACCAGGGCGACCCAACATCAGGTGGCTCTGCGCCGACCCAGGGCGGTCTACCACCACGATCCGGGACGCCCGCGAATCGCGGACGCCACTGGTGCTCAGCGTCGTAAGCGGCGAACTGTCGTCGCTGCCCGTCCACCGGGCCAGGCCCGGCTCCAGCACCGAGGCCACGTCCCCCGGCAACGCCGACAGGTCTCCAGCGACAACGATGGTGGCTCCTTGGGGGCGCATGACCCGCAGATAGTGATCGCGCACGTCAGTGGCCGTGACCGCTCGTATGCTCGCGTCCGTGCCCGCCGCGGGCCTGCTCGCCCGATCGGTCGCGTCGAAGTACGTCCGCGCGAACTCGATCGCGGCACGGGACCCCGCGTCGGCATACTCGTGCTCGATGTCGGACAGCCGGGCTCGCTTGAGCCGAGTGACTTCGGCATCGGGGTAGGCCGCTTCGGTCAGACACTGCGCCAGGATGTCGATGGCGGTCGCGAAGTGATGCGCCATGACCTCCATCTCAATGAAGATGCCGCGCTCGCCGACTCCGGCCCCCAGCGCAATGCCGTGCCGCTCGATCAGCTCGGCAAATTCCTGCGCCGAGTAGCGAGCGGTGCCCTCATCGAGGCCGCGGGTGACCATCGTGGCCACGCCTTCGAGCAACTGGGGCTCGGCAGCAAGTGGCGCCGGTATGCCGAGGCGCACCGACAGGACGTGTTGGCCGGGGACGTTAACGGTGATCAGCCGCAGGTCGTGGTCGAGCATGCGCGTCGTAGGCACGGGGAAGGTCCATGACGAGGCCGGTGCGACGCCGGGCCGCGGCGTGGGCGCCGATCTGGTGTCGATACTCACGCTTCGTGCCCCGCTCGTCGGTAGGCCAAGGTGGCGCGGGATTCAGGGGCGAGATATCGCCGGGCCGCCGCGCAGATGTCGGCGGCGCTCACCGCCCGCACGCGATCGAGGTAGGTGTTGAGGTATTCCGGATCGCCATGGGTCATCATCGCTCGGCCGATGATGTCGGCGCGCTCTTCGATGGAAGCTAGCGCCTCAAGCCACGCGCGTTGGGCGCCCGCCATGACTGCTTCCATCAGTTCTGGCCTTGCCGGCACATCGCCCAACTCGCGTAGTTGCACGCACAACGCCTCGTCGACCGCTTCGATGGTGGACGACTCCTCGACGTCAATCACCACGTACGCCAGTGACGTTCCATCGACCAATCCTAAGACGGCAGCGCCGCAATCGACGGCGATTTCGTCGCGGCGCACCAGGGTGCGATCCAGCGCGCACGAGGCCAACCCGCCGAGCAAGTCCAGGGCCAGTGTGCACGCCAGGTAGTCAGGGTCCGTGATCTGCGGCAGGCGGAAGCAGGCGTACAGACGATCCGAGGGCACTTCGCCGGTCATCTCGCGGTGGGTCGGTGAGGTCAGCGGCAGCAGCGGCGGGGTGCGATCAGGCGGGGGCAGTCCTGCGGTTGCGGCAGCGTCACCGAAGTAGGTGTTGACCCAGGCCAGGCCTTGCTCAGCAGTGAGGTCGCCGACCATGGTCAGGATCGTCTTGGCGCGTTGGTAGTGCCCGCTATAGAAGTCACGCACCGTGTCCAGTGAGGCGGCCTGCAGGTCTTCCATTGAACCAATCGGCGTGTGGTGGTAGGGGTGATCGATAGGAAAGGTCACCGCGCACATCGCTTCGAGGGCGTCGCCGTAGGGCTGGTTGTCGTAACGCTGACGCTTCTCCTCAACCACTACATCGCGTTGGTTGTCGACGTTGGCCTGGGTCAGCGCAGGCAGCAAACGGGTGTGCCGATCAGCCTCCATCCACAGCGACAACTCGGCGGCTCCGCTTGGGACCGACTCGAAGTACGTGGTGCGATCAAAGGACGTTGTCGCGTTCAGCCTGCCGCCATGACCCATCAGCTCTGCAAAGTGCTCGCCCTCGGCGACGTTCGCCGAGCCTTCGAACATCAGGTGCTCGAACAGATGCGCGAGGCCGGTTTGGCCGGGGGTTTCGTGCCGAGAGCCAACATCCACCCCAATGTTGATACTGATCTCGGGCACTAAGTGGTCCTCGCTGATCAGGACGGTGAGGCCGTTGGGCAGGACGTGCGAGCTGACGGGATAGTGCACTGACATGGCGCTCACTCTATGGGGCGCGAGTAAGCGCATGCGTCGGCATACCTCAACTGGTCTCGTCGTCCATTCCGCTCGGTGACCGCTTACCCGAGCCGTCGTCGTTCTTGGCCGCTGCGGAGGGACGGATGATCCGACCCAAGCGTTCCGGGATTTCGCGATTGTTGTTCTCCATCGCGAGACGGCCAAACACTTGCTGCTCCGTGATGGTGCGTTGGGCACGGTCACGGCCAAGGAAGGTGACGGCCCAGTGCAGCAGCATCGTGATCTGCGATTTGAAACCGATGATGTAGAAGAGGTGGACGACCAGCCACATTGACCAGGCCAGGAAGCCGGTGACCTTGATGGGGCCGACCTCTGCGATGGCCCGGAATCGAGCGACCGTGGCCATGTTGCCCTTGTCGAAATAGCTGAAGTCTTCGCTGCTGGGATTTCCGTTGACCGCTCGAATGATCTGGGCGGCGGCGTGCCGCGCCGTCTGGATGGCGGTTTGCGCCACCCCAGGCAAGCCGTTGAGGGTGATCATGTCGCCTAGGACGAAGATCTCCGGGTGTTCCGGCAGCGTGAGGTCGCTGTTGACCGGAATGCGCCCGCCGCGATCAACCTCAAGACCCACCTGATCGGCGAGGATTTTGCCCAGGGGGCTAGCGCTCACCCCGGCGGCCCACACCTTCGTCACCGCCTCAATGCGGTGGGCGGTGCCGTCGCGATCCTTGTAACTCAGCCCGACTTCGTCGACATCAACGACCATGGCCCCAAGACGGACGTCAACTCCCATCCGTTCGAGCTCGTCTTGAACTTTGCCCTGCAAGGACGGGTCGAAGGAGCTCAGCACCGCGTCGCCGCCGTCGAGCAGAATGATGTTGGAGTCGTTGGCGTCAATATGCCGAAATTCTCGATCAAGGGTGCGCTTGGACAACTCGACGAGCTGGCCAACCATCTCCACGCCAGTGGGGCCTGCCCCCACCACGACGAAGGTCATCAGCCGTTCCACGTCACTCGTGTCGCCGCGCCGGGCTGAGATCTCGGCCAACTCGTAGGCACCATAGATGCGGCCCCGCAACTCAAGCGCGTCGTCGATCGACTTCATACCTGGTGCGTCGCGAGCAAACTGGTCGTTGCCGAAGTACGACGTCTTCGATCCGGCAGCCACGATGAGGTAGTCGTAGTCGAAATTCTCCTCTATCCCCAACGTTGACACCTGAATGCGCTGGGCCTGGACGTCGATGTTGCGAACGTTGCCCAGCAAAACCTCGGCGTTGTCTTGCTTGGCCAAGATCTCTCGGGTCGCAGGCGCGATCTCCCCGGAGGACAGAATCCCGGTGGCTACCTGATAGAGGAGCGGCTGGAAGAGGTGATGGCTCGTCTTGGCGATCATCGTGATCTGGACGTCGGCGTCCGCCAGGGCTTGAGCAGCAAAGAGGCCCCCAAACCCCGATCCGATGATGATCACACGTGGTCGGCGAACAGGATGATTGCTCATGTGCCCAAGCCTACGGACCAGCGTGGCCGCTCGCGATGTGGGTATCAACCACGCCTTCCCAAGTAGAGCGCGGAGATTCACGTGACACTTAATCTGAGTGTCGACGATTGATGATCCCTGTGGCCGCGCTGGCGCTGGTCACGGCGGGCTGTAGCGAAGCGGCAGCGCCGCCTTCCGCCTCTGTGGTCAGTGAGGCCGCCGCCCCGGCGGGCTCAACGATGGCGTCATCAGTCCAGATCAAGGCGACCTGATCTGGTTTGACGGCTACGACCGGGTCGAGCCTGGTCACATCGGAACAGCCGTGGTTGCAGCTCACGTCACCTACGAGGGCGACCCCGACGTCTTCTCTGACCTCGAGGACGTGGGCGAGATCATCGACAAGACGGAGGTGCAGACCGATCCCGCGTCTGAGGCACCCAAGACAAAGCACGTCGGTTGGTGTTGATCACGCGCGACGACGCACTCGGCTTCCGCGAAGACGGACACCGCAACGCCAATTTTGTGGTCTTCGCTTCGCCCCTGCAAGGGTAGGGCCGCAGCATCATCTGATGCCCACCGGGAGGGGAACTTCTGGAACCACACCGGCAACTGAACGCGACCTCGAAACGTCAAGAACCCCGGCCCATGCGGGCCGGGGTTCTTGCCAACGTCTCTGGTAGCGGGGGCAGGATTTGAACCTGCGACCTCCGGGTTATGAGCCCGGCGAGCTACCGAACTGCTCCACCCCGCGTCGGTGAGATAACCATAGGCCAGGCTCTGCGGCACACCAAATCGTGTGCCGCAGAGCCCGCCAACTATGGCTGTTCGGTGGTGTCTGCGACGTCCCCGGTCTCGCTGTCGAGCGAGATCGAGCCACCCTCAGGCTGCGCATCGACGGCCCGCTGAATGGCCTGCTCCAAGCGATCTTGCGCCTCGGCATACGCCGCAAGGTCGTTGCGGCTCAGCGCGTCCTGACCGTCCTTATACGCCGACTCGATGTCCGCGATGATCGGGTCGAGATCACCTGACGGGGCGGGGGCTGGAGTAGGAGCCGGCTCGCCCGTCTGATCCGCTCCGTCATTAGGTACCGGTGTCCCGTCTTCGCTGACGGCTGGGCCGTCTATCGGCTCATCCGCCCCACTGCCTGAATCGGCCGCAGTGGCTCCGGAGTCGCCTCCGAAGAGCTCGTCCAACGCACCGTCGAGCGTGTCGGACCAGGCAAGTTCATCACCAAAGGATACGACGACCAAGCGCTGCAACGGATACGAGGACCCACCACTGGCTTGCACGTAGACGGGCTCGACGTAGAGCAGACCGCCTGCCACCGGAAGCGTCAACAGGTTACCGATCGTGACCTGTGAACCCGCCTGAGCATTCAGGTTCAGGAACTGCGACAAGGTCTGAGTGAACGCCTCGGACGTCTCGTTAGAGCTCGAGATCTCGTTCTGGAATTGTCCAGGGCCGTTAACGGTGCTATTTCGTGGCAACTCCAACACTCTAAGCTTCCCATAGCCCTCACGCACGGTGCCGTCCTCAGCACCCGCATCGGCATCGACCGCCATGTAGCCGACCAAGTTTTGCCGGTCGGATCCACGCGGGATGAAGTTCGTCGTCAACGAGAAGGTTGGCTTTTCCTGCCCGGGCATCTCGATGCTCAGATAGTAGGGAGGCTGAACGACCTCACGGTTCTCCACGCTGGGGTCTTCCGACACGCGCCAGAAGTCTTGACCACCGAAGAAAGCGTCCGCAGTCTGCACGTGATAACTGGACATGACGTCTCGCTGGACCTTGAACAGGTCCTCTGGGTAGCGCAAGTGCGACATCAGGTCTCCGTCGATGCTCGACAACGGCTCGACGGTGTTATCGAACGCCTGGGACCACGCCTTAAGCAAAGGGTCTTCTTCGTCCCAGGCGTACAACTTGATCTCACCGTCATACGCATCCACAGTCACCTTCACGGAGTTGCGGATGTAGTTGACCTGACCTCCCCCGATCGACTGAATATTAGAAGCGGTGGTGACCAACGAATCATTCGTAGCGGCATCCAATGCCTTGAGTTGGGAGTAGGGATAGCGCGAGGAGGTGGTGTAGCCATCGACGATCCACTTGATCTTTCCGTCGACCACAGCCGGGTAGGGGTTGCCGTCCAGCTTCAGCCAGGGGGCCACCCGCTCAACACGGTCACGCGGCTCACGGTAGTCCAACATGCGCGACTCGGAGTTGACGTTGCCCGACAGCAGAATCTCAGCCTGGCGATACTTAATCGCATAGGCCGCCTGCTTCAGGAAGGACCCCATCGCGACCCCACCTTCGCCCTGGTAGGTGTTTTGGATTTCACCGGTATCGCTGTCGCTGTCTGGCCGGTCCAGTTCGGCCGGCGGTGAGCCCTCAGGTGCACCGACGATGGAGTAATTCGGTGAGTATTCGCCGAAGTAGATCCGCGGCTCGTATTCGCCGAGTTCTCCCACCGGGGGAATATTCTGCTCGTAGAAAATCGGCTCACCCGTGGGGGTGCGCTGGTTCCCGTAGGCCGCGACTACACCGAAGCCGTGCGTGTATCGGGTGTGGTCGTTGACCCAGTTGCGCTGAGCGTCTTCGACGCCTTCGAGGCGAAGCTCGCGGACCGCGATGACCGTGTCGACCAACTCGCCGTCAACCTCGTATCGGTCGACGTCGAGAGCATCCGGGAACTGGTAGTAACTACGAACACCCTGCAACTGTCGGTATGTCGGCGAGACCACAGATGGGTCAACGATGCGGATTCCCGGGATCGTGTCTGCGTCCTGTCGAAGTTGCCCCTGAGACACTTCGGTTTCAGCGTTGTAGGGAATGAACTCGGCCTCATCAATGCCATATGCCGCCAGCGTGGCGTCGATGTTCTTCTGAATGAACGGGGCTTCTAGCTGAGCCTCGGAGGGCTTCACTCGCAGCGACTGGATCAGTGCTGGGTAGGCACCGCCGACGAGGAGCGCCACGACGACCAGACCCACGATGCCGATGATCGGCAACCGCCACGTCTTGGTCCAAATCGTGCTGATGAAGAAGATGGCCACTAAGGCTGCAGCAATAGCCAACACGCCGCGCGTGGGAAGGACCGCATTAACATCGGTATACGTCAGACCTGTAATGCGCGCGGACTGAGCAGTCGTCAGGCTGAATCGCTCCAACCAGTACGACGCCGCGCGCACGGCCAAAATCGCAGCGGCCAGCACCACGATATGGATGCGCGCCACCTTTGTGGTGCGATCCCCCGGCGACTGCAGTTGGATGCCGCCGTAGATGTAGTGCGTTAGGAGGCCAGCAAGGAGTGATAGGCCCAAAACGAGGGTCGCAAAACTGACAAGAACGTTCAGGAAGGGCAGCGTGAAGATGTAGAAGCCCACGTCCATGTTGAACTGCTCGTCGGTCACCCCGAACGGCTGCCGGTTGAGCCACAGCAACACGGTCTCCCATTGCGCCATCGCTGCTGCGCCCGAAAACAGACCCAGGGCGACCGGAACACCGATAAAGACCAAACGTCGCACCGGGTCCAGCGCGGCACGATAACGATCCAAATTCGCCTGCTCGGGACTGCTTGGGGCGTAAATGGGGCGGCTTCGATAGGCGACCGTGAGCGAGATCCACACCGCGGCGGCGGTCAGCAGACCTGCGATAAGGCCCATCGCCACCTGGGTGCCCAGTCGAGTGGTCAATACGCTGCGATAGCCAACCGCGTCGTACCAGAGAAACTCAGTCCACAACTGAGCAAGCCACACCACCACAGTCACCACGGCCACCACGATGGCCACGGTGGGACCTAGCCGGCCGCCACCACCAGCGCCTCGTGGGCCTCGCCGTGCCCCCCGGGGGCCGCGTGGTCCTCCGGGTGGTGGGCCGCCAGCGCGTGGGGCTCCGGTTGGGCCCGGCATACCCGTTGAACCTGTGGCCCCCGGACCTTGTTGCTGTGAAGAATCGTTGGTCGAATCGCTGCTGCCTGTGTTGTCCGGCGCTCCAGTCTCGTCTCGACCGTCGTCTTCGCTGGGCTCAGGCCCCTCAGTTTGACTCACTACTCACCGGCTCCTGTGCGCTGGGGTGCCCTCGGTGTCGGCGCATGCCGTGCTCGGGCGGGTCCGCACAACGTAACCGACGTTCCTGACAGACCGGCACCCGCGTAGCAGTGCGAAGATAAGCCGTGCCCGAATCTGCCAATGCTGCCTCACCCCTGACCGCTGCCGCTGTTGACACCGAGCGTCACGTCGCTCGAGCCGGATGGGATCAAGCACCGCGAATGTTCGCTTTGGTGTCTAACGCGTTGCTCGGTGAGCACGAGCCGACCATGCAGGACCAGCTCAGCGGCGCGGACCCCGATGGCTTCACCGCCGTAGAACAAGAAGGCCTTCCCCACACGAGTGATATCGAGTCAATGCTGGCCCGCGTCGCGTGGCCCGATGAGGTCGAGGGGGTGGCCTTAGCGATCGAGCGAATTGTCGTCCCGCCGGAGGCCGAGCGTGACCTTCCCGAAGACCCCAGCGAAGCGAGCGACGCGCTGGCCGCCCATCCTGACCGTAAGGACGTCCGCATCGTGGTGGCAGTTGTGCGCTCGGGCGCGTCTATCTGTTTGCTGCGCCAGCGCGAGCACGACAGCGACTCATCCGTTGCCATCGGTCATGACATCGCTCCAGGCCTCGTTCACGCCTTAGCTACAACCCTGGTGGATGACATCGACTCCAGCGACCCCGGTGCCCACGCGCACGAGTAGAGGTTGCCACGCCACAACATTTGGCGGGCAATGAGGTCAGCGCGGGTTTAGCACTGCGGTAGCGGCGCGTTCGGGTCCTTCGCGATGGCTTCAACCACGGTGCGAGCATCGTCGAAGGTGGCAACTTTGGCGACCCTGAGACCGTCGGGAATGTGCCCTACTACTTCGTTGCAGTTGCCAGCGGGGGCGAGGAAGAAGTCAGCGCCCTCGTCTTGGGCACCAATGAGCTTTTGAGCAATGCCGCCAATGGGCCCCACGTCACCCTCGGAGTTGATGGTCCCGGTGCCAGCGATGTCTCGACCCCCGGTCAGTTCTCCTTCGGTGATGGTGTCGTAAATCGCCAAACTGAACATCAGCCCCGCCGACGGGCCGCCGACGTTTCCGGCGTTGATGGTGATGTCGTAGGGAACGTCAAAGTCGGAGACCGGGAGGATGCCGATGATGGTGCGACTCTCGGCGGTGGGATCGTCTGCCGCCTCTTTAGCATCCTCCGTTGGAACGTCGATCTTCTCTGCCTTCCCGTTCCGGGAAATGGTGAATTGGGCGTCGTCACCGGGGGTCACCGTCTGCAGCACCTTTCGTAGATCGTCTGGGGTGGCGATGTCGGTGCCGTTGACCATCACGATGTGATCGTTGATCTTCAAGATGCCGTCCGCCGGAGCGTCGACGAGCACCTGGGCGACCTTCACTTCCTCGGGCACGGTGGTCCCGATGGCGCGCAGCGCCACCACCGCCGCTTGTTGCTGAGAACCAGTCATCAGTTCGAGATTCTGCTCGCGAACCTCTGCTGGGGTGACGTTGGGTGGGAAAACTCGATCCTCGTCCTCAATCGCCGATGACGGGTCGAAGTGAGCGCCGATCCACTCCCATGCGCTCACCGGAAATCGCGGCCCTCCACTGAGCGTGATGGTGGTGAAATCCAGGGTGCCCGAGGTCGGATAGGTCGGTAAGCCCTCGACGGAAATCACATCGACGCCGTCGACCTCCCCCAGCGCATCGTATGCAGGCCCGGGGCGGTAGATCACCTTGGGCACGCTGACTAAATTGAGAATCGCCACACTGGCCACCAGTAACACTACGACGATCAACGCGATCGCTGCGCGGGGCGAGATACCCGTATGAGCGGGTCGGGTTGTCGGTTGGACCATAGGTTTACAGGCCCACCCAGGTGTGCTCGCCGGTGGTGAAGTGCTGACGCTTCCAGATCGGAACGCGTGCCTTGCACTCTTCGATCACCTCGCGCGCGCCCTCGAACGCTTGCGCGCGGTGCTCGGCAGAGACCACGCAGATCACCGCGCGGTCCCCCACTGCCAACTCGCCCTCGCGGTGAACAGCGACCACACCGCATACCCCTGGCCGTGCGGCGACGGCCTCAACGAGCGCCCGTAGCGACGCACTCGCCTCAGGATGGGCGCTGTAGTCCAACTGCGTGACACCATCTTGGCCGCCGTCATGCTCGCGCACGATGCCAATGAAGACTGCCACTGCTCCCGCTCTGGGGTCAGCGACAACATCGAGCGCGGCGTCGAGCGAAAGCGGCTCGGATTGGACCGCGGAGAAGGTCGATGCGTTGGGTGCTGTCACGGGGACATCATGGCCTGATAACCCTGAGACCAGTCTGTGAGCGCAGCCCCTTTCGGCAGTGCGTAATCAGGTGCGCTTGCGTCGCCTGCGCATCAGCGCCGCCGTCGCAGCGACGGCTACTGCCGCGCTGACGGCACCAGCAGCGCCGATGGCTGCGTCGCGGCGCTCGACCCGGCGTGCCATGACGGCGTGGTGACCGCGCACTTCTTCGAGCAGGATGCTCAAACAGGTGGGGTTGTCGTAGGCCGGATACCACCCCTTGTCGGCTAGTTGCTTTGGGGCAATAACCCACGGAAACGACACGTAGGCGAGGTCGGTGGGAGGAAGCGGAATCACTCCGACTCGGTGCAGCCGCTCGGCCGCGCCAGTCGCCGCACTCGGAGACATTTCGATGCTACGCAGCCCCGAAATCTCCTCCACGTCAGCCTGGGTGAGGCTGCCCCACGAGCCGACAGCCACCTGCTGACCGAGCTCTCCCTGAGCCACGATCGAAACTGCTGTCGCCAAATCCTCAACATGGCAGAACTGCCATGCCGACGTCCGCCCGCGCAACGTCAGCAGTCGCGGGGCTTCGAAGTGGCGCGAGACCATCGTGTCTAACTTCGGGCCCACCAAGGAAGCAGGTCGCACCGAGGTGATCCGCAGCCCTGGGTGCACGCCGCGGGCAACGTCAAGCAACTGCTCAACCTCGACCAAGTCCGCAACGATGCCCTCGGTGTCCGCGGCCTGCACCGCGCTATCTTCGGGGAGAGGGACCGGGTTATCTTCTCGGGCACCGTAGACCATCGCGCTCGTGATCACGATGAGGTGCTCAACCCCCGCCGCGGCTGCAGCGGTGGTCAGCGTCTGCGTTTCACGGATGAGCCTGGATCGTCGAAGCGCCGACGCCTCGGTCAGCGCGGCCTGGAGATTGGCGTCGTGCGCAATATGCACCAGCACGTCAATATCGGCCAGCGCAGTCACCACGGACGGCGAGGTGATCTCCGCGATGCGCCACTCCACGTCGCCCTGGGCCCCCGCGCGAGTGTCCAAACCAACGACGCGATCACCAGCCGTCGCGAGCTCGCGGACGAGGACGTCGCCCAGCGGGCAGGTCGAACGGGTGACGGCAATCCGTCGCGGGCCGAGACTACGCCGAGAGCGCATCGTGCTGGGCTGGGAACTCAACTGCCCCTCCTTGTGGTTGTCTGGTTGTACGCCATCTTGTCAGCAGCGCCCGACAGGGCCGAAAACCACAACGCCATCGAAGGACGGACCCAGCGGTGAACCCTCACAACGACACCCCACACGAACCGAGCGACGAAGACCCACTGGCGGCACTTTTCGGCGGACAGGTGCCTGAGGAGATGCGCGAGATGTTGCAGTCCATGGGTCTGGACAAGATGGACCCGGCGATGATGCGCCAGATGCAAGCGCAGATCCAGACCATGATGAGTAGCACCGACGATGGAGCGGTCAACGCCGACCTGGCTCGAGACACCGCTCGCAGTGTGGTTTCTGCAGCAGGCGATACGTCCTTGAGCGAGCGCACCGTCTCCGATGTGGGCCAGGTCGTCCATGTCGCGACTCTGTGGATCAACGCAGTCACCGATTTCCCACCGCCCGCCGGCAGTGGCACCGCTTTGAGCCGGGCCGAGTGGGTCGAACAAACCCTTCCGGTGTGGGGCTCGCTAATTGAGCCCGTCGCCGAGGGTGTCCGCGCGGCGATGACGGCGGCCATGAAGCAACAGATGGGCCAACTTGGTGAAGGCGCTTCCATCGAAATCCCCGGTATGCCGGCGGGAATGGACCCCGCAGCCCTCATGGGACAGATGGAGCCGATGATGCGAAAGATGAGCTCGGCGATGTTCGGTGCTCAGATCGGTCAGGCCGTGGGCACCCTGGCCGGTGAGATCGTCAGCGGCACTGAGGTAGGGCTCCCGTTGATGCCCAACGGGCAGGTGGCCTTGCTGCCCGCTAACGTCGCCGTCTTCGCCGAGGGCCTGGAGGTGGAAGCCGGCGAAGTCCATTTGTACTTGGCGGTGCGAGAGGCTGCCCGGGTCAGGTTATTCGCCTCTGTTCCGTGGCTTGGGCCGCAGTTGCTGACTGCCGTGCAGGACTACGCGCGGGACATCAGCATCGACACCGACGCCATCGAGTCTGCAGTGCGCTCGGTCGACCCCAGCGATCCTGCTGCGATGCAGGAGGCTCTGTCCGGCTCGCTCTTCGCGACCGACCACAGCCCCGCTCAGCGCTCAGCATTGGACCGCTTGGAAACGTACCTGGCGCTGGTCGAGGGATGGGTCGATGTCGTATCCGAGCGCGCGTCGAGCGCACACTTGCCTGCCGCTTCTGCCCTCTCCGAGGCGGTGCGCCGGCGCCGTGCCACCGGGGGCCCGGCCGAGAAGGTCTTCGCTTCACTGGTGGGGCTAGAACTACGCCCTCGCCGGTTGCGCGACGCCGCAAACTTGTGGGCGGCGCTGGAGTCGGCGCACGGCCACCAGGCCCGCGACAATGCCTGGGCCCACCCAGACGTCGCCCCCACGGCAGCAGACCTCGACGACATCCTCGGCTACGTGCAACGAGCCGAGGGCAGCAGCGACGAGCAAGACCGCGCCATGGACGAGGAGCTCAACAAGCTGCTTAGTGATGGGGATCTGAGTTAGACCATCCGGCGGACCACGAGGCCCCGGCCAAGAACGTCTGGGCTTGGTCGTACTTCGGATAATGCTGAACTAAGGCCTGAAAGTCCGGGCCGTGGCCCGGTACGAGCAGGTGCACCCATTCGTGGATCAGCACCGCGTCCAGCACCCACCCGGGGGCTGTGCGGAGCCGATCGCTGAGCCTGATCGTCTTCTGGCTCGGGGTGCACGAGCCCCAGCGAAGGTTTTGATTGGTCACCCAACGCACTGACGCACACTTCGCGGCCGCTGCCGGCGATGTGGCCCCTAGGTAGCGCTTCGCAAGGTCGCGTGACCTCGGCAGCAGATCGTCTTCGCGCATCTCTTGCCGAGCGTGCCGGCGCCGCAGACCAGCGATGAGTTCGGCTACGTGTCGTTGCTCTGCTGCGGCACTCAATCCCTGCGGCATCAGCACGACGACTCGCTCGCCTTCTACCCGCGCCGAGACGGTGCGGCGTCGACGCGCGCTGCGTCGGATTTCGACGTGATCAGGGAGGTCTGGTGGCACCGGCACAACGTAGCCGGTGAGCCTTCTGGGAAGCGACACACCGTTGAGCACGACCGCACCTGCAGCCAAGCACAGAGCATGGGGTCTAGTGTGGGCTTCAATCCGGCCGCAACACCAACGCATTTACTGTGCTTGCGCGCCCGTCCACGACTAGGAGACAACATGGCAGAAGGCACCGAGACATACCAGGGCGAGTTCTACTGCGTGAAGTGCAAAGAGAAGCGCGAAGCCGAAGGGCGCGTCGTTGAGACCAACGGCCGTCGTATGGCCAAGGGCACCTGCCCGGTGTGCGGCACCAACTTGAACCGCATCCTCGGCAAGGCTCCTACCGCCTGACTCGCTACACCCACCAAACCCTTCAAGGCAGCTCCCCAGCGGAGTTGCCTTGAAGCATTTCTAGGGGTCGGTTCAGGAGCCTGTGGACAACTATCCGGGCGAAAAGCCAACTCCTGAGACGCTGGCTCGTATGCCGCACACCCCCGGTGACGTCATTGCTCAGCGAGTGCGGCTGCGCGATCACGCCCGACCCCTTCGTCGCTCCCCCGGCGAAGTCCAATTTGGATTGGTCCCCCACCGCGGAATCGTGGTTACGGGTCTGAGTGAGGCCGAGACCGGCTGGTTGCTCAGCCTCGCCAGCGTCCCCCGCCGGCCCACTCGGCGGTCACGATCCGCAACGGCACACCCCGGCGTTTTGTTGGGCACCGCAACCGGTTGGGGGCTGAGCGCGTCGCGGGCCCTTGAATTGCTCGACGTCTTGCGCTCGCATGACCTTCTTGACGACGAGCCCCGATCAACGGGTCGCGCCTCTGCGACAGGAGCAGCGGCACCTCATGCCTTCCGGCCAACGGTGTGCGTGCTCGGAACCGGCTCAGTTCCCGATGCCATTCGCGCCCACGCCTCGACCTGCCACGTGGCGACCGTGAGCGATGCGTTCGACTTAGAGCGCCCGCCAGCGTTGACGGTCATCGTGGTGCGCGACGCGGTCGGTGAACGGGATCGGTCGTCCTGGGCTCGCTCCGGTTCAGCTCATATGCCAGTGATCATCGGCGATCAGCACGCGGTGCTCGGGCCTTTGGTGACGGCATACGGGCGAGGTCCGTGCCTGATGTGCCTGGATCTGAGCCGCAAAGACCGAGACATCGCGTGGCCCTTCATCGCAGCCCAGGTCAGCGCCATGCCCTCGGATTGGGACTGCGACATTAACGTCGACCCCCCGCTGGACGGCACGATCGGCGCACTGGCCGCCATGTTGATCAGCGCCCACCTCGCAGAGGTGCCGGTGCCCGACGGGGTGACCTGGGAAGTCGCGCTGCCTTGGCCCCACGTGACCACTCGCATCTGGCATCGCCACCCCGCCTGCGTAGAACACGATGACGAGGAGCGAAGTTAAGCCGCCGTCGCGTCCTTGCGGGGGCGACCACGGCCGCGTTTGTGCTTGACCGCCACTCCCTCAAGGACACACTCACCTCCCCACACACCCCACGGCTCGGCACGTGCGAGCGCACCGGACAGGCATTCTGCACGCAACGGGCAGGGACCGCACAGGGATTTGGCGGCCTCGACCCCAGCCGGGTCCTGGGCGAACCAAAGATCGGGCGGGTGCACATGGCACGGCAAGATGACGTTGGGTGTTGCAGCAGACACAAGAGTTCCTTTCGCAACTGCGCCAAAGGCACAGAAAAGGCCGCGGGAGTGATGTCGAGGTGACAGGCACTGCGCGGCCGGCGAAAGACGTAAGGACGCTACGTTGTTAGTCCTAAGCAGTCTTTGCTCGCCGCGCGGGGGCTGGAGGGAGAGTCGAGGTGAGGCTTGCGCTCAGTAATGAAGATTTTCATCGCCTTTATCCCTCCTTCGTCTCGGGCTCACCTGCCACGCTGCTGCGCTGGCAGAACGATCATGACGCTACGCGCACCTACATGTAGCGCGCAACCTATTTAATCGCTGGCACTTTCCAGACCCTCGCGGGCCTCAGGCTGAGGCCAAGATCGCGATGACGTCCGGCCCATACATCTCGAGCTTGCGCGAGCCGACCCCAGAAATCGCTGACAGACCCGCCAGATCCTTCGGGGTGTTCTCCGCGATGGCGGTCAGGGTGGCATCGGTGAACACCACAAAGGCTGGCACCGAGGCGGCGTTCGCGGTGGCGCTGCGCCACTGGCGCAGCGCTTCGAAGAGGGCCTCGTCGTACGTCGCGGGGCAGGAAGCGCAGCGGCCGATCTTGCGCTCAGCCGCGCTGGCCAAGTCGGTGCCGCACGTGCGGCATACCTTGCGAGCGCGTGGGGATCGCGTCGACGCGGGCTTTTGCTTCGTGGCCTCACGGGGCACGCCGAGGAGGTCAGCGGCGGGCACCAAGAAGCGGCTGAGCTTGCGGCTAGCCCGGCCCCCGGTGCTGCGACTCGTGGCCCAACTCAGATATAGCCGGGACCGGGCCCGGGTGATAGCGACGTAGAGCAAGCGCTGCTCCTCAGCCACCCTTGCTGGCCCCTCGGCCAAGGTGATAGGCATCAGTCCCTCGCTACATCCGATGACAAACACGTCGTCCCACTCCAGCCCCTTGGCTGCGTGCAGCGAGGCCAACGTCACGCCGTCGACGCTGGGGGCGTGCTGTTCGCTGATCCGCCGGTCGAGCTCGGTGACCAGCTCGGCCATGCTCGCGTGCCGATTCTCGCCGGTGCGGGCTGTTGCGTCGAGATCTGTGGCGAGATTGACCAACGCCTGCAATGACTCCCAGCGCTCGCGACTAGCGCCACCGGTGGGAGTCACCGAGGTGTGCCCCACCGAGGACAAGACGTCGCTGACTCGATCCGCGAGTGGGCGGCTGGGGTCGTCGGTGCGCACTTGGCCGCGCAGCAACACGATCGCACCACGCACCTCGGCTCGAGAGAAGAATCGCTCTCCTCCTCGGATGAGGTAGGGCAACTCCGCCGATGACAGTGCGCTCTCAACGAGCTGAGACTGCGCGTTGGTGCGAAACAGGATCGCCATCGAGCCCGGCGCCGCACCGGCCTTGACCCGGTCCTTGATCACCGCAGCAACGCCGTGAGCTTCGGCCTCGTCGTCGGGGTACGTCGTCAGGGCGGGCGCGGGACCGGGCTCCTGCTGCGAGCGCAGCAGCGACGATTGCGAGGGCAGCACCGTGTTGGCGACCTCGATGATCTGCGGGGTGCTGCGGTAGTTGCGCACCAAGCGCGCAGTCGCTGCTTCCGGAAAGCGCGTGGTGAAGTCGTTGAGGTATGCAGGCGTGGCGCCAGTGAAGGAGTAGATCGTCTGTGCCGGATCGCCCACCACACAGACGTCGTTGCGCTCGCCGATCCATCGATCAAGGAGTCGTTGCTGCAGCGGGTTGACGTCCTGGTACTCGTCCACGACAAAGTGGCGATATTGCTGGCGCACCGTGTCCGCGATACCAGGGTGGTCCTCCATGATGGCCACCGTCAGCAGCAGCACGTCCTCAAAGTCGATCACGTTGCGCTCACTGGTCACCTCGGCATACGTGGCCATCACCCGGGCCATCGCGGTGCCGTCAAGACCAGCGACACTGCGCCCCTGCTCTCGTGCCACCCGGGGGTATCCCTCGGCAGTCACCATTCCAACTTTGGCCCATTCGATCTCGGATGCAACGTCGCGCAACTCGGTGCGCTCTAACCGCAGCCCCACGCGCCCGGCGGCCTCGGCCACGGCTGAGGCCTTGTGAGGAAGCAGATTCGGGGCGGGGCCGCCGACGGCTTGAGGCCAGAAGAATTGCACCTGTCGCAGCGCCGCCGCGTGGAAGGTGCGCGCTTGCACCGACGCCACCCCCAGACCCCGCAGACGGGTGCGCATCTCCCCCGCCGCGCGGGCGGTAAAGGTCAGCGCCAATACCCGTTGCGGCGTGAGGACCCCAGCGGCTACTCCATAGGCGATTCGGTGTGTGATCGCCCGCGTCTTACCCGTCCCGGCACCGGCAAGCACCACCATCGGACCGAGCGGCGCGGCTGCGACCTGCCGTTGCTCCGGGTCTAGCCCGAGCAGCACGTCATCCGGGTTAATGGCTCCGCTCACGAGGGGTCATGGCCACGAAACGGGCCGTCCAACTCTTGGTCTTGGTCGATCTCTTTGCCGTACCAGTGCTCAATGAGACGCCGGGCGATCGAGACGCGCGGCGGCAGGGCGACGGCCCCCGAGCGAACGGCATACGCCAACTCTCCGCGGGCGAACCAACTGGCCTCCGCGATCTCCGCAGGGTCGAGCGTGAGGTCAGCCTCGAAGGCACGCGCGGTGAAGCCAATCATCAGCGACGCTGGAAAGGGCCACGGCTGGTTGCCGCGATAGGTCACGTTGCGCACAGCCAGGCCGACCTCTTCGCCGACCTCGCGAACCACCGCGGACTCCAATGATTCGCCTGCCTCGACAAACCCTGCCAGCACGGACATCCGGCCCTGTGGCCAATGCGGCCCGCGAGCTAGCAAAATGCGGTCGTCATCATCGGTGACTGCCACGATCACCGCAGTGTCAGTGCGGGGGTGATGCGAGGAACCATCGTTGACACACACCCGCACCCAGCCACCCTCGCCAGGCTTGGTCTCGTGCCCGCAGCGGGGGCAATGCGGGTGACGCTCATGCCAATGAAACAGCGCAACAGCGCTCGTGAAGACACCCGCGTCCGTGTCGCCAAGCTCTTCGCCCGCCTCGCGCAGCGTCCTCCAACCCTTGGCACCCGGATCGGGGCGTTCGTCCTCCTCCGCTGGCCGCAGCACGGCGACGTGATCGCGCTCATCGTCGCGGCCCACATAGATCGCTAGTCGCGCGGAGTCGGCGACGTCGGGAGAGCGGGGCACCAGACGCAACTGGCCATCGACGCGGCAGGTGCGCATCTTGGAATCAACGAAGTCGTAGACGCGAGTGGTCGACTGTGACAGCGCGGACCGCAGCACATCATTGTCTCGGCGCGTGTTCCCCGCCCGGTCCAACGTGCCCCGCGAGAGGGCAAGGTCAAGGAGGGTTTCGTCGGCAACATTCACCCGATCACTGTAGGCGCCGAGGGTGACGCTGCGGACGGGCCACCGAGTTGTCCACAACCTCCAGGCTCCACTCGGCCTCGCCTGCCTTGATTGACCCGCGCAGGGGCATACGGTGGTCCGCGTGAGACGTAGCGACCTGGCATTGGCCGGAATTGCCTGTGCGGCCGTGCCTGGGATGAAACCGGTATCCGTGCAAGAGGTGAGCCGTGGTGCGAGCGACGAGGCTCCCTCGCACCAGAGCGCCGTTATTGAGGACAGCACCGGCCGCACCTGGGTCGTGCGAGTTCCGCTGACTGCGGTGGCCGGTGCGGAGTTGGAGCGCAACGAGTCATTGGTGACCCAGTTAGGCAAGCACCTTCCCTTCAAAGTGCCAGCTGCAACGGGCTTTGCCTCGCTGGGTGCCGAGCGCGGCCGCGCCGCCGTTTACCCGTACCTCGACGGCTCAGCGCTCAACCTGCACCACCTGCCCCCAGGGCAGGGCTTGGCCAGCGCCGTCGGGCGCGCCATCGCCGCGGTACACAACATCGGCGTCGAGGTTTTCGAGGAGTACGCCGTCCCGACGTTCGATGCGGCCAGTCACCGGCAGCGATGCATCACCGAACTGGACCGGGTCGCGGCTACCGGGCTCGTGCCCACTGGGCTGTTGGCCCGCTGGGAACAGGCTTTTGACGCGGACCGCCTGTGGGACTTCGCCAGCACCCCGACGCACGGATCGCTGAACGGGTGGGCGTTCTTGGTGGCCTTCACTGATGACGACGCCGCGACCGGCCGGGTGGTGGCGATGACGCATTGGGATCAAGCGTGTGTCACGGACCCCGCCCAAGACTTCGCGATCTTGACCGATGAGTTGACGCCTGCGGCGTTGGCATCGGTTGTCGAAAGTTATTCGTTGGCCCGGTCCACCCGACCTGACCCCCACCTGATGGTGCGCGCCCGCCTGGCAGCGGAGATGCGACTCATCAAGGGCTTGGCCCCAGCGGTGGCTCAAGACGTCGACGACGTCGTCCAAGTGCGCGTTGACGAGCTGCGCAAGCTGGATCGGCTCACAGCCACCGACGACTCGTTGGTGCCAGCCGAGCCGGTGGCGCCAGGACCAGCGAGCCCCGCTCCGGCCGCCGAATCTGAAACCGTCGACATGGACTTTGCAGCAACTGAGGCACCCGACGCCGAACGCGACGTTATAGCGGCTTCCGCGACCGTCCCGATCGACATCCAAGACCCGACGGTGTCCCTGCCTCGGATGGTGCTTGAGGATGATGAGCTCGACGGTCTCGATGAAGACCCCGACTCTTCTAGCGCAAAGCCGCCTACAGGGGCGTAATGCTCCGCCGGACAAGCTCCTCAAGTCGCTCCGGGCTCAGACTTTCGGGTCGCACGGTCTCCCCCGTGCTTGCGTAGAAGAACGCCGTGTCGACGTCTTCGACATCACGACCGACGAGCCGCGCGTAGGCCACTCGATAGACCGCTAGTTGCATGGCTTTGCGTTCTTGATCTGCGGCCGTCGACGGCGGGCGACCGGTCTTCCAGTCCACCACCGTGAGACCGCCATCGGGCCGGGCAAAGACGGCGTCGATCCTCCCACGGACACTAAGCCCGGCCAGGGTCGTGGTGACCGCGACTTCCACCGCGATCGGCTGGCGGGTGGCCCATTCGCTCGACAAGAAGCGCGCCTTCATGTCTTCCGCGGCGGAATCTTCGGATGTGAAGTCGAAATCACCCCCGCCAAGGTCGTCAAAGTCGATCAAAGAAGGCCGAGCGAAATGGTGTTCCACCCAGGTATGAAAAGCCGTGCCAGCGTCGGCATCAGGGCTTGGCGGTGCTGGCATGGGGCGGCGGCGGAGACGGACAAACCGGTCCCGATCAGCAATGACGTCGAGCAAGGCCGACGCCGACAGTCGGGTCGGCACGTCACCGGGATCTTGGCTACCATCACCCCGGGCGTGGTTGCGGCGCTCTCGCAACAAGATCTCGATGATTTCTGATCGCTCTGTAGCGTCATTGTGGGGTGCAGGACTCCTCGTGCTCTGAGCCGACGCTGCCGTGAATGCTGCTGTGAATACCGTCTCAATAAGGTCCGTCATCGTTGCTCGGCGGAGCCCAGGCTCCACCGGCCACGGCGCGGCATCCTCGGTCGCAGCCAGTGGATTCTCTTCGGTGTCGTCGGTTGGCATGTCCGCCCACGCAGCCACTCTGATATCGACTAGAGCGTCGTCAGCCTTGGCTTTCTTCACTGAATCGCTCTTCGCGTCCGCGCCTTCCACCTGGGCGCTGCGCCCGATCAGATCCAAGGCCTCGTTAAGGAACGGCGATGTCACCCGGGGGGACTTCGTCGTGGACCAGATAGGTGCGCTGAGCAGCATCTGGTGTCGCGCCCGGGTGAACGCCACATAGGCCAGGCGCCGCTCCTCCGCCACGCGGTGGGAAATACCGTCTTGCGCACATTCAGCCTGGGCTTGCGCCAACTCGTGCGTGCTCGACACCCCACGGATGTCCAGCATGGGCAGACCATCGTGGTCACCGCGCAACGGGTAGGGCAGCTTGCCGAGCCCGGTCATCCACCCCTTAATAGCCGACGGCTTGTAGATCCACTCTTCACCCTCGAGGCTAGATCTCCCCGGCAGCACCGGAAAAACACCCTGCGCCAATCCGGGCACCGCCACGATGTCCCATTCCAAGCCCTTGGCCGCGTGCACGGTCATCACCTGGACGGAACCTGCCTGCACCGAGACCTCCGCCAGCTCGGGGATTTCCACGTCCTCCAACGCGCGCTCGTGGGCACGAGCTGCCTCCAACCACGATAAGAACCCACCAAGAGTGGGGCGTTGCGCGCTGGCCATGAACGCGGCGGCGACGTCGATGAGGGCGTCTAGGTGGGCCCTGGACCAGCCCTGCGGGGTGTCGGGGTCCGCCGCAACCTCCACGTCGAGGCCGATGCTTCGCTCAGCTTCGACAAGTAGGTCAGGAAGCGGCATACCGACTAGCGCTCGCAAGCCGGTGATGACCGAGCTGAGCGACGTTAGCCGTTTGCGGGCGGTTGCAGTGAGGGTCTGGCCGCCCGATGAGGCCCACCGCGGCGGGGGCATCTGATCGATCGCCTCGCCCAGGCTCGCGCTCTCGTCCGGGTAGTCGCTGACGAGGTGCCTCGCCCACCTCCATAGGGCATCCAAATCGGCGGCCCCCAACCTGCACACCGGCCCGGTCAGCAGCCTGATGATCTGGTCACCGCGGCTGGGATCGTGAACGGCCCACAACAACGCCACCAAGTCCACCAGCTCGGGCGCGTTGAGCAGCCCACCCAGACCCACCACTTCGACCGGCAGATGCTGTGCCCGCAGTGCTGCAACCACGGTGTCGAATTGCGCCCGGTTGCGACACAGCACCGCCGCGCTTGTTCCGGTCCAGGCGCCGTCGCGGTCGAACCAACGCGCGGCGACCCAGTGGGCTACTTCGCGAGCCTCTTCTCGATGGGTCAGGGATCGAAGCACGTGCACGCTGCCTACGCCAGCACGCGGCGCTGCAGCGACCTCTTTGACCAGCACCGGGCTGGCTTGGCGCAATGGCGAAGCAATCTCGTTGGCCACGGCAAGCACGGTGGAACTGTTGCGCCATGATGTGCTGAGCGAACGCACCGGGCAGGGGACGAGCTCGCCGCCGGCGCCCAGCACACCGAATCGACGCGGGAAACGGTTCAGCGTGGTCGCGCTTGCCCCGCGCCAGGCGTAGATCGACTGGTGCGGATCGCCAACGGCCATGACCGGCACTCCGCTGGTTTCGCGGACGTCTTTGGGGTGGGCAAACAGCGACGACAGCAACACCATCTGCGCCTCAGAGGTGTCTTGGAACTCGTCCAACAGCACAGCTTTGAAGCGTGCGCGCTCGCTAGCAGCCACCGCCGGAGCGTCGCGCGCTAGCCGTGCAGCAATGGCCATCTGGTCACCGAAGTCAACCTCGGAGCGTTCCCGTTTCGCGTCGCGGTAGGCCTGCACCAAAGGCACAATCATGGCTTGTCGCTCCAGGAGGCGACCTAGGTCACCCCCCGGTTTCGTCGGCGGTTTGCCGTCGCGACCAGGCAAGGCGTGCGCGTATGCCGCATGCTCGGTCAGCCACGTCGCCACCACGATGGGGTCCACCAGATGCTCGCTGAGCTCACCTGAGAGGTCCAGCACGGCTTTGACAAGGGTGCTTTCGGCGCTGTCGGAGATGCCTGACATATCGCCAGGAAAGTTGTGGACCACGTCAAAGGCGATCTGCCAACACGCGGCCTCAGAGAGCACAGTGGCTTGCGGCTCCACCCCCAATCGAAGGCCATGTTCGGCCACGATCCGCCCGGCATACGCGTGATAGGTCGAGACCGTTGGCGCCACCATGAAAGCCACCTCGTCTGCATCGGCGGGCGACCATAGCCCGCTGCGCGACAGAGCGCTGAGCTTGTTGCTCAGCCGGGCCGCCAATTCGATCGAGGCCTTGCGGGTGAAGGTCAGACCCAACACTTCATCGGACTTGACGTGAGCGTTGACCACCAGCCACAGCACCCGCGCCGCCATGGTCTCGGTCTTGCCCGAGCCGGCCCCGGCCACGACCAGCATCGACTCCAACGGAGCTTCGATGATGTCGATCTGCTCTTGCGTCGGCGGAGGGGACTCCAGCGCCGTCGCGATCTGCTCTGCGCCGATCATTCGCGATCCCCTTCGGGCTGCATCGGGCAACAGGTCTTCACCACACACGTGCGACACCACGCGCCTAACGTGGCGGAGAACTGGGACCCCGCCATACCTCGAGCAGTGCGTTCAACAAGCTCGTGGGCCCAGCGTGGATCAGGAGAAGCATCGAGAGCAGGCTGTTGCTGGACCGACACCAACTTATTGCCCGCAGTCCCCACGTGCACCAGCGCTGCGCCGCCGCTGCGGGCCATGTCCCCCGTGATGTCGCTGAACCCACCCTCGGTGACCGCGACTTGATAGGTCGCCAACTGGGGGTGGCTGCTGATTTGATCAACGGCCGGCTTCGAGGTGCCCGTCTTGAGGTCGATCACCACGAAAGAACCGTCGGCTGCACGCTCGATGCGGTCGACACGCCCCACGATGCGGGCCCGACCCACGTCGACGGTCGTGGGCACCTCAACGTGCGCCAATTCGCGCCCCTGGTCAGTCATGACGCGCCGGTAAGCAACGAAACGACCCATCATGTCGTTCGCGAGATCACGCGCTCGTGCCGAAACCCACGACTGATCTTGGCGCAACTGCGCCCACCGTTGATCCAAGATGCCCACCAATGTCTCCTGCGACGCCGCAGGATGCTCCGCCACAATGTCGTGAACCAAGGTGCCCACCGAGGCGGACAGCGTCGAGTGTCCGTCGCCGCCATGACTGGTCAAGAGCCAACGCAACTCGCAGTCGGTGAAGGACTGCACCTTCGAGGGCGAAACCGGCACCTGCCCCTCGGGCACCCGGTCCGCTGCCGTGGAAGGGCCGCGGCCATCCAGCCAGGAGGACGGATCGGCCCAGGGCACCGACTCCCGTGCCAGGGCCGCCAGGTGCTGTGCGCACACGTCTCGCGCGGCGACGTCCTTCGCCCGGTGGGCGTGCACAAGGTCTTGCCGTAACTGTGCGACGACTCCACGCAAGGTAAGGCGTGCCGGGACGCTCACCCACCGGCGCTGCGCCACGTCGGGGTCGATGACGTCAAGATAGACCGACGGTTGATCGTCCACACTCGCGACCGCGGTGATGAGCAGACGGTCGCGGGACCGTGTCAGCGCCACGTAGAACTGGCGGAGCTCGTCGTTCCACACCTGATTGTGCGCTGACCGCAGGCCCTCGGGCCCGTCGATGGGTTGGCCGCTGAGCACCTCCACCAGCGCCTCCGCCCCCAGCAGGCTGCCGCGCAGGCGCAGGTTCGGCCAGACTCCTTCTTGCACGCCGACCACCGCGACGAAGTCCCATTCCCGCCCCGCCGCTGCCTGGGGCGTCAGCACACTGACCTCCTGGGCCCGCACCCCGCGATCAGCCAACGAATCAGGCGCCACCTCCTGCCCGCCGAGGTGGGGCACAAATCCTTCGAGGTCGGCTCGTCCCAACCGCTGCGAGTAATCCTGCGCCGCATCAAAGAGGGCTATCACCGCGTCTAGGTGCCGATCTGCGTGCGCACCAGCCACACCCCCAGACAGAGCAGAGCGCTCCCAGAAGTCAGCTAGACCAGTGGCCTGCCACAGCGCCCACAGCACCGTATGGGCCGTGACCACCTTCGACGTCTCCAGAACGGCCCGCTTCCCAGCCCAGAGCACTCGCGCCAGCAAGGCCAATGGCTCCAGATCACGGTCTTGCGGCGAGTGGCCGACGAGCCACGATGGATCGAACACCCATTGCCCCATGAGGTCGTCCACGCTTGCCGGCACCTCCTCGTCGCTGCCAAGAGGTGCGGCGCGGCGCACAGCACGCCGCAATCTCCGCATGGCGACCGGGTCGGCCCGACCCAGCGGTGAGGTCAGCAACTCCACGACTTCTTCACTCGTGAGCCTTGACCGCTCCCCCGTGGCCCACGCCACCACCACGTCAAAGGCGGCCAGCAACGGAGCAGCCGCGGGGTCCATAGCCAGTGGCACTGCGGAAAGCCCGACGTTCACCGGGACACCCGCCATCGTCAGGGCGCGGCGCACCGCGTCGTGCTGACTGCCCGCGCGAGCGATCACCGCCATCTTCGACCAGGCCAGCCCGTCGATGACGTGAGCCCGGCGCAAACGGTGCGCCACCAGTTCGGCTTCTTGGCCCGCAGTGTGGGTGACCGCAATCTCGGCGGAGCCGTCAATCCCCGTGGGAGCGGGGTCACGGTGGCCCACCACACCACTCACGCCGATGCGGGCCGCCGCCCGAGCGCTGAGCGCGGCGAGCGCATCGGGCAACCGATGGCTCGTGCTCAAAACAAGGCGCTGCGGGCGTTCCGGACGAACAGGGGTGCTGCGCAGCGTTGCTAACTCATCGGCCAACGCTACGAATCGATGAGGCAGGGCCCCCCGGAACCCCTGAACCACGGCGTCGCCATCGCCGAGCATGGCGATCCGCATACCGGCGTGTTGCAAGCTCACGAGCAAGGTGGCAGCGGAGGCGCTGAGCTCTTGAGCGTCATCGACCACCAGTAGTTTCAGGCGAGCGGTGAGGGCCTCACGCAGCGTTGGGTCATCTTCAAGCGCCGCCGACGCGGCAATGCAAATGTAGGCGGGATCGAAGGCACCAGGGGAGGCCAAAGCAGTGACCTGCTCGTATTCGTTGAGCACGTCGGCGGCTGCAGACCACTGAGGCCGGTCATGTGCGGCCGCTAACTCCCGCAAGGTCTGGGCATCGACGCCCTGCTCCACAGCGCGCATGAGGAGGTCACGCAACTGACCGCGGAAACCCTTCGTTCCCAGGGCCGCAATCATGTCGTCGGGCCACGCCGGCATGGGCGCCTGCCCGTCCGTGTGCCCAGCCAAAAGATCTCGCAGGATCGCGTCTTGCTCGGCGCCCGTCAACAGACGAGGCATGGGCTCACCCCGCGATGCTGCGGCCTGTCGCAGAACCGAGAAGGCCAACGAGGCAGCTGTGGAGACCAGCGGCTCCCTTCGCGTTTGCGTGACCTGGGCGTTCAGCCGCGCATTCAGGTCGGCGGCCCCCAGCCGGGTCGGGGCCAGCAGTAACACCTCATCGGGCGATCCGCCCGAGGCAACGAACGCCGACACCAATGCTTGGGCAGTGTGACTCTTGCCCGTGCCCGGCGCGCCAGCGACCACGACGACACAGGGGCGAGCCGTGAGAACTGTCGCTACGACCGCCGCTTGCGAGTCATCCAGCTTTGCGGGCGCATCGAGCACGCGAGTCGCGGCAGGAGGAGAGGTCATGGACACATCAGATCAGGTGGCACTGACGAACCCGGAGCAACGCCCCTGTCGAACACCGCGCCCCGCGTCGCATGGCCCTAGCGCCGCCGAAGGGGTGACCATGCCGCATACTGACAAGCCCGCCGGGAACTGCCCAGCGATGATGCAGGAGGTCAGCTGTGGAAGTACGTGTCGGAATCCGCAACATCGCTCGTGAGCTCACGTTCGAGTCCAACGAATCCGCCGAGACGGTGCAAGAAGCGGTGAGTGCCGGCCTGACCAATGGCGGCACCATCTCGCTCGAAGATGACCACGGCCGGGTGCTGCTGGTCCCTGCTGACGCGTTGGGGTATGTCGAGATCGGCGTGCAAGAAAAGAGCAAAGTTGGCTTCGGCTCGGCCTAAGCGCAGAAGCCGCTCGATCCACGTTCTAGCCAGAGGTAAATATGCTGCTAACACTGATTTCGGCGCTCATTATTGGGGTCATCATCGGTCCCGTTGCGAGGCTGCTCCTGCCAGGAAAGCAGCACATCTCAGCGGTGATGACCGTTCTCATCGGCGCGGCTGGTGCACTGGTGGGCGCAACCGTGGTTTCGACAGTAAGCGACCGCTCCGGCTTCAATCTCGTTGCGATTCTGGTGGGCACCGCGGCTGCGGTGATCTTGGTCGTTCTCTACGGGCTCATCACCGGTAGAAGCGCCTCGCCGCGAGGCTGATTCGCCTCGATGGCTTGCAGCCGTACACTCGGAGCACCACGGTGCCCGGTCGGCACACACGAGAATGACTGCACGGCAGTTGCTAGACGATATTTCCGATCGGCCCTTCATCGCGACGCGCAGGCTTGCGCACCGCTGCCGATCAGAGAGATTCATGGAAGAAACACGCACCTTTGCCGACTTTGATATCCACCCCGATGTTGTTGCCGCTCTAGCTGAGCACGGCATCACCCACCCCTTCCCCATCCAGGCGATGACCTTGCCGGTCGCCCTGGGGGGCCACGACATCATCGGCCAGGCCAAGACCGGAACCGGTAAGACCCTGGGCTTCGGGCTGCCCATTCTGGGTCGGGTCGTCGCGCCAGGCGACGCTGGCTTTAACGACCTGGAGCGCCCAGGAGCCCCGCAAGCGCTAGCCGTGGCCCCCACCCGCGAGTTGGCCAGCCAGGTCGCTCAAGACCTCATGCGTGCCGGAGCCCGACGTGGCATCCGCATCCTGACGGTCTACGGCGGACGGGCCTACGAGCCCCAGGTCGAGGCCCTCAAGAAGGGCATCGAGATCGTCGTCGGAACTCCCGGGCGCTTGATCGACTTGGCCGAGAAGGGCCACCTCACGTTGGCCCACACTCGCACCGTCGTCCTCGACGAGGCCGACGAGATGCTCGACCTTGGGTTCCTGCCCGACGTCGAGAAGATCCTGTCGATGACCCCGGCCGGTCGCCAGACCATGTTGTTCAGCGCCACGATGCCCGGGGCGGTCGTCGCGCTGGCGCGCAGTTATATGACGCAGCCGACCCACATCCGGGCCATTGACGAGGGCGACGATAAGCACACGATCGCCGCGGTCGAGCACTTCGTCTACCGCGCGCACGCCATGGACAAGGTCGAGATGGTCGCCCGCATCCTGCAGTCGCAAGGTCGCGGCCTCAGCATCATCTTCGCCCGCACCAAGCGCACCGCGGCCAAGGTCGCGGACGACCTCAGTGAGCGCGGGTTCGCGGCTGCAGCCATACACGGTGACCTCGGTCAGGGGGCTCGCGAGCAGGCACTGCGAGCCTTCCGTGCAGGCAAGGTCGACGTGCTCGTGGCCACCGATGTCGCTGCGCGGGGCATCGATGTCGAGGCTGTCACGCACGTCATCAACTTCCAGTGCCCCGAGGACGAGAAGACCTACCTGCACCGCACCGGTCGTACCGGTCGCGCTGGCGCCACCGGTGTTGCCGTGACCTTCGTGGACTGGGACGACCTGCACCGTTGGACACTGATCAACAAGGCGCTGGACTTAGGCATCCCAGAGCCGCAAGAGACCTACTCTTCCTCGCCGCATCTCTTCGCCGACTTGGACATCCCAAAAGGCACCAAGGGCACGCTGCCTCGCTCAGCGCGCACCCGAGCCGGTCTCGGCGCCGAGCGCGTTGAAGACATCGAAGGCCCCGCCGGACGCAACAAGGCAGGCGCCGGTCGAGGTGGGCCACGTGGTGGGCCCAAGCGCGGCGGCAACGATCGTGGCGGTTCGGATCGCGGGAGCTCAGCCGGGCGCGACAACGCCGCCGAAGGCCAAGGCAAGCCGCAGCGATCAGCTCGTCCCGCACGCACCAGCACGGTGGAGCGCACCGGCTCCTCAGGCGAGGGCGCCGGTCAGCGTCGTCGCCGCCGCAGGTCCAAGGGCGATCAGTCTGCTGACTCAGCTTCCTCAGCCGGCTGAAAGGTGTCCAGCCCCATCCATCCCGGGTGGGGCGGGCCGACCGCCAGACCAGGTGAGCAGTGCGCCTGAACAGCACACCACTGGCACAGCGCTGACGGTCTGGCCGGAAAGGACTCCGACCCGGCACCGTGCGCGGCAAAGTCGGATTCCGCGGCGCGAAGGTCTTGCCCGATCGACTCCGCTTCGCTGAGTTTTCGTGCCAACGACTCGTCCGTATGCCGATGCGCATCGACCGACCCCGTCGGCAGGTGGTGCAACTCGACCTGGCGCACAGGCCGCCGAAACATCCGCGACAATGCGAGCGCGTAAAGACCCAACGCTAGCGACGTGCGCGCGCTCCCCGGCTCCACAGCTCGCGCGCCCGTCTTGTAGTCAATGACGACCAGTTCACCATCTCGGTCCTCGACGCGGTCCACCCGACCGGTCATGGCCAACGTCGGTGTCGGCATAGCCACCGTGCGCTCGACTGCTGTGGGTTGAACGCTGCGGTCAATCCCACGCAGGTAGTCCAGCACCCACCCAGTCGCACGCTCGCGCCAGTAAGTCGATTGGACGTCATCGGCAAACCCCGCGCGCTGCCAGAGGCGAGACATCAGGGCGCTCACCTGAGCCGGCGTGCGCTGTGACTCCGGAAGGTCCCAAAATTGGCTGAGGGTGGCGTGGGTTGAGTTGCCGATCGAGATGATGGCTCGTTGCGGTGCCTTCGGGGGCCGAGGTCGGTCCAGATAGGTCAACCGGTAGGCGCGGGGACAATCAAGCCACTGCCCTAACTTAGACGGGCTGACATTGAGAAGCTTCGCGGGCGCAGGCGGCTCGCTCATCTGTGGGCCGGTCATCCGCGCGCTCCCATCAACGCGCTCCCAGTGCCCATCGCCACGATCTGATCGAATTGGGCAGGGTCTGTCGTGTGCTCAGCAAGCCGATTCGACTTCCCTGCTCCGTGATAGTCACTCGACCCAGTGGCGATGAGTCCCAACTCTGCGCAGATGGCCCCAGCCTGTTGCATCGCTTGTGAATCGTGATCGCGATGGTGCACCTCCAGACCCGCCATCCCGGCCTCCACCAACCTTGCGATGACTGAGACGTTGACCGTCCGGCCTCGTGCGTGAGCGAACGGGTGGGCCATGATCGCCACCCCACCGGCAGCTTTGATCACCCGCACGGCATCCACCGCCTCCGGAGCCCAGTGCCGCACGTAGTACTGGCTTCGCCCGTGCAGCACCTCTTCGAACACCGCGTTGCGGTCCGCGAACGTGCCCGCCCGGACCAACGCGTCAGCGATGTGCGGTCGACCTAAGGTCACTCCCTGCCCGACGAAATCGACGATGGAGTCGTAGTCCACGGGGTATCCGTCGCCTGCGAGCAGCTCGACTGTGCGCTGCATACGGGTGTCCCGGTGGCTCCTGATGGTGGCCATCAACGCGGTCAGTTCTTCGTCGTCGGGATCCACAAGGTAGGCCAACATGTGCACCGACACGCCACCGGCCTGCGTTGACAACTCCAGCCCCGGCACCACAGTGACGCCGAGCTCCCCCCCAGCAGCTGCGGCAGAGGCCCACCCGGCAATGACGTCGTGGTCGGTCAGCCCCATCACGGTCACCCCCGCGGCAGCCGCACTGGCGACTACTTCTGCGGGGCTCTGCGTGCCGTCACTACAGGATGAGTGTGTATGCAGATCAATCACGGGCACGTCGGAAGGCATAAGAGCACCGTAGGCCAGAGCGCGCACCCGCTTGCAACAAGCCACAGCCACCCGCCGCCCCCTACAGTGGTGCTTTCTCCCGTGACCCTTAGGAGCATCGATGTCTTTCCCCTTGCGCACCCGAGTCCGCCTGGCCGTGGCAGCGACGATGGCCCTGGCGCTCGCCGGATGCAGCGTCACTGAGACCACCTCCACGACGTCGAGCGCGATCACCGACGACGCAGCGAGCACAAGCGGGTCTGTCTTTGGCGACGAATCGGATTCAACGGCCGACGACGCCACAATTACGTCCGACGAATCAGCCGCCACCGGAGGATCGGAGGCGGCGAAAACGACTGCGCAGGGGCCTGTGACCACAGTGGAAGCCGATGACGAGACCTTCAGCCTTGAGGCACCTGCCGGGTGGAAGGACGCCATCGACACTGCACCCAACGGGACGGTCCTAGCCGCTCAATCCACCACCCGCACGGGCGACTCCTTCAACACGCTGGTGGTCACCAAGGGTGACTTGATTGCCGACCTTGACGAGGTCGTGGCCGCGAGCATCGAGACCCTCCAAGACGACGACACTGACGTCAGAGCCGCAAGCGACAGCAGAATTGACGGACTAAAAGCTTACGGCTTTTCGACGACGGACACCTCAGGCGGCGACACGATCACCAACCGACTTCGCTACGTGAACTTCGACGGCTCGCTCTACACGGTGACCTTCTCAACCGCACAGGTCGATGGTGAGATCAGCGAACTGGCCAACCAGGAATTCGACGACATTGTCGATTCGTGGTCGTGGTCCGAGCAGGACTAATCGTGATACACACCCAGGGACCGGCGGCGAGCTCGGACGGCGGGGCGGTCTAACCCGAAACGTCGGCGCGCGGCATACCCGCCGATGGACATCCCTGCGGCCAGTCCGAGCCCGACAGACAGTGCGGTGAGCATCTCCAAGGTGGCGAGGTTGAGGAACGTCGACGAGTCGAGCATCACCAAA
>JBBSKS010000007.1:0-31369 GCA_038256095.1 Actinomycetales bacterium
ACCGTGTTCTTCGAACAACCCATCGTCCGCGCGATCACCTTAAAAGGCATGCCCTCATTACGACTCAACCGGCGAATCTCAGCCCAGTCCTCCACGTTCAACACCCGCTTTCTCCCATCCTCGACATGAGGACAGGATCTCGGCAAAGGGTCAGAATTACCCTGCCGCTACGGGGTCAGTTTTCACGTCCCGTCGACAATCATCGCCGCCGGGGTCGGCGTCGCTTTGGCGGCTCACGTTGGCTGCCACCTAGGGGCTGTTGTGGTTCCTGATCCGCGACGGGCAGGAACTGGGCGACTGGCCTCTGGTGTTGGCCTCGTTGGTGGGCGGCCTGAGTTTGGGTTCGGCGACGCCGATCCTGGTCAACGTTGTCCTGGCTGGTGTTCCTGAGCACCATGCGTGCACGGCTGGTGGACTGCTCTCAACCGTTCACCAGATCGGCGCGGCAGTCGGGATCGCCGTGCTGGGCACCATCTTCTTCGTCGCCGTCGACCACGCCGCGGACGGCGCTCCTAGTCCGCAGGTGTACGGGGACGCCTGCGCGGCAGGTCTACCCTCGGGGATGGGGCTGTATGTGCTTGCGGCCGCTCTCATGGTGGCGCTGCCTGCCACCACCGCGGATCCGGGGCCTGAGGTCGCATAGGCCTTGAGTGCAGCGAGAGCCCGAGAATGCGGCTTGTCTTAACCCCATCCGAGGGCGTGGACTCTCTCTTCGTCCAGACCGAAATAGTGGGCAACCTCGTGCAGCACGGTCACACCGATCTCCTCAACCAGCTCTTCGCGGCTGGCGCACATACGGCTGAGGGGACCTCGGAAGAGCGTGATTCGGTCCGGGAGGTCACCACCCCATGAGTCATCCCGTTCGGTGAGCGGAGTGCCGTCATACACACCGAGCAACTCGGGCTCGTCAGCAGGTGGTTCATCGACCACTAAGAACACGACGTTGTCCAACAGCGATAGCAAGTTCTTAGGAATGATCTCCAGTGCATCGGCCACGGCGTCGTCGAACTCGGAATCCGACAAGGGGGAGGGGGTGCTCATATGGTGTTAGAACGAGAAATGGCGATGAAGTTGCCTTCACCGCCATTTCTCAGTCGGTTTGCGCCCTAGCGCAGTGAACTTTCTTCAATCGCGGCTGGCTCCCCAGCCGCCGACGTAACCGGCTGGCTGAGTTGGGGAATGGCCTGTGGCAGCGCGTCGTGCTCACCGTGCGAGTGGGCGGCGGCCAATTCTGCCGGAGTGACGGGCTGCAGCTGGTCCCGGAAGTAGAAGTCCGAAAGAGCCCTGCGCGCGCGGTGACCGATGGGCTGAGGCTTACGGACACCGTGCTCATCTACCTGACTGCCCTGCTCGAGCGCCAAGGGGTACTGAGCCTCGTGCTGTACCAGCGTCCACCGGGTGTAGGGGTCCAGCGGCTCGTGCACCTCGTAGAACTCACCTTCGGGCGTCCGAACGATCCGGCCAGACTCGGCACCGTGCAGGACCATGTCGCGGTCCGCACGCTGAAGCGAGATACACAGACGCTTCACCACGATGAAGGTGATGATTGGAGCGATGAAGAACATCGCTCTAAACAGCATCGTCAGATCGTTAATCGACAGGTTCAACTTGATTGCCAGAATGTCATTGACTGAAGCCATGGCCAGGACAAGGTAGATCGAGATGGCGGCTGCACCGACGGCGGTGCGCACCGGGGCATTGCGCGGGCGATCGAGCAGGTGGTGCTCGCGCTTGTCACCGGTGACCCATGCCTCAACGAACGGGTAGGCACCACAGATCAACCACACCAGCGGCAAAAGCACGAGCGAGCCGAGGAAGATGTTGAAACTCCACGTCGTGCCGAACACGCTGAACTCAAGCCAACCCGGGAGCAAACGCAAAGCACCGTCGGAGAACCACATATAGAAGTCAGGTTGCGAGCCTGCGGTGACCTGTGTCGGGTCGTAGGGGCCAAACACCCACACGGGGTTGATCTGGATGACTGCCGAGATCAGTGCGGTGATTCCGAAGACGATGAAGAAGAAGCCGCCAGCCTTGGCCATGTACACCGGCATCAGTGGGAAGCCGACGACATTGTTGTCGGTGCGGCCCGGCCCGGGGTACTGAGCGTGCTTGTGGACCAACACAAGCACGATGTGCACGGTAAACAGACCTACCAACAGTGCTGGGATCAGCAGCACGTGAGCGATGTACAGACGCGGAATGATCATCTCACCGGGGAAGGGGCCACCGAAGACGTATGACGTCATGTAACTGCCGATCACCGGGGCGGACTGCATAAATCCCTGCATGGCGCGGATACCGGTACCCGAAAGCAGGTCATCCGGAAGTGAGTATCCAGCGAAGCCTTCGATGATCGCCAGAAGCGACAGAACCGTGCCGATGACCCAGTTGATTTCACGGGGCTTACGGAACGCGCCGGTGAAGAAGACACGTGCCATGTGGAGCGCGATACCGACCACGAAGAGTAAGGCTGCCCAGTGGTGGAGTTGTCGAATCAGCAATCCACCCTTGATGTCAAACGAAATATGCAGCGTAGAGGCGTAAGCCTCGCTCATCTCAACGCCCTTAAGAGGGACAAAAGAACCGTTGTACTCAACTACGCCCATGCTCGGGATGTACCAGAACGTCAAGAACGTGCCAGTGATGAGGCAGATGACCATGGAGTACATGGCCACCTCGCCGAGCAAGAAGGACCAATGATCGGGGAACACCTTGCGCAGCAGGAACTTCATTCCCTTTGCGCTGCCTAGCCGTTCGTCTGTCCAGATGATCGGCTTAGCCAGTGTGGGCTTGTCGTTGTCGACAGCTTGGCTTTCGGTGGTGCTGGTCGAGGCGTCAGTGCGTACTGCACTGGCTCCCTGCGGCACTCTGGATGTTGTAGACATCAGTCACGCTCCCAGAAACTCGGTCCTACGGGTTCGGCGAACCCATCGGCAGCCACGAGGTAGCCCTCGGCGTCGACGGTGATCTTCAACTGCGGAAGGGCCCTTTTAGCTGGCCCGAAAATAACCTTGCAGTCCTGCGTCATATCGAAGGTCGACTGGTGACACGGGCACAACAGGTGGTGAGTTTGCTGCTCGTAGAGAGCCACGGGGCAACCGACGTGAGTGCACACCTTGGAGTAGGCGAGGATTCCTTCGTAGCCCCAGTCCAACGATTTCTGACTTTGCACAACCTCCGGGTCAAGACGAACCAGGATGACCTGGTCTTCGGCCTTGGCTTCAAGGAGTTCGTGCGGCGTGAGCTCTTCCTCAGCCTCCTCACCAATGAACCCCTCGGGCATGATGTGCACGACCGAGCCGATTGTCACGTCTGAAGCCCGCAGGGGTGTGCCCGACGGGTCGATCATGAGACGCAGGCCGGCTTTCCAGTTCGTGTCGTAGAGGGTTTGGCCCGGGTTCGGGCCAAGGCTCCCAGCGACCTGGAGAACGAGCGGAATCGAGAACAAACCCAAGGCACCGGCTGCACTCTGAAGAATGAGCGGGCGACGACCGAGTTGCGACTCTTTCCACCCGGCCCGCAGATGAGCGGCTGCGCCTTCGCGCACTTCGGGGGAGGAAGCCTGCTCGTGACGCTCCTCGATGACTTCTTCGTCCGGCATAAGGGTCTTGGCCCAGTGCACTGCGCCAAAGCCGATACCGCACAAAGACACGGTCATCGTGAGGCCAAGGGCCAGGTGGTACAGGTTCATTTCACCGATGCCTATGACATTGCCGCGAGCTTCGAGTGGAATCCAAAAGTATGCAGCGACGAAGCCGAGCGTGCCTAGTGCAGACAACGCGAACATGGCCACAACCTGCAACTCGGCGCGCTTTGCAGCCTTCGGGTCGGTGTCTGCGCGGCGAGGAACGTGCGGCGCTAGGCCGGGATTCTCAAAGCGTGCGGGCAACTGTGTGCCTGCGCCGGTCGCAGGTACATTGGCCGAGTTGGCTGATGTAGCGGGAATGTTATCGCTCACGGCTAGGCCGCCTTCCGTCCAAGCCACACTGCTGCGGCGATGAGCATTGCAACCCCGAAGGTCCAGATAAAGATGGCATCCCCAGCGGGGCCGAGTGCGCCCAGGCCCTGACCGCCGTAGGCAGATCCGCCCTCCTCGATGTCCTTCAAGAAGGCGATGACGTCGCGTTTGTCTTCGGGCGTAATAGTGGAGTCAGGGAAGACAGGCATGGATTGAGGCCCGGTGAGCATGGCCTCATAAATGTGCTGTGGCTCGACGTTCATCAAACTCGGCGCGTATTTACCTCGGGTAAGCGCGCCACCAGCCCCAGAAGAGTTGTGACACATAGCGCAGTTGGTGCGAAAGACCTTGCCTCCATTGGCAATGTCAGCGCCCTCGAGGTCGAGGTATTCAGCGCTAGGAACGTCGGGCCCTGGCCCAAGCGAGCCAACGTATTGTGCGAGCAGCGTGATTTCTTCGGTGCTCAAATTCACCGCGTCGCGGTTGGCGGGCGCTTGAGTGCCGGGAGCAGCCAAAGGCATGCGGCCCGTCGAGACCTGGAAGTCCACCGACGCGGCGCCTACACCGACGAGCGACGGGCCGTTAGAGCCATTACCTTGAGCGTACGCCCCGTGGCACGACGCGCAGTTGGCAATAAAAAGTTTGCGGCCTTCTTCGATCTCCTGGGCCGAAGCCGTCGCACCCGATGTGCCTGGGGTGGCCTTAGGCGATAAGGCGGCGTATGCGGTTCCAGTCACACTCAACCCCAAAATGAGCACCAGTAGAATGGCCAGGGGGCTGCGGCGCTTGGCTGCGAGTCGTTTCACCGTTGTGTCCTCACGTGGGCGATCAGCGGAAGAAGGTGTGGAGTCAGCATCTAAATCACTTCACTACGTAGATTGTTAGGAACAAAGCGACCCACACGACGTCAACGAAGTGCCAGTAGTACGAGGTCACGACTGCACCCGTGGCTTGCGCGTGGGTGTACCGCTTGGCTGTGAAGCTCCGCCCAATGATGAGCAGGAAGGCGATGAGTCCTCCAGCAACGTGCAAGCCGTGGAAGCCGGTAGTCATGTAGAAGACGGAGCCGTAGGGGCTCGAGGAAAGCGTGACGCCTTCTTGAATGAGGTGGGCGTACTCATAGACCTGGCCAGCGATGAAGGTGGCGCCGAAGAGGTAGGTCAGTACATACCACTCGCGCATGCCCCACTTGCCAAATTCCATCAGGCGACCTGTGCGGCTTGGGATGCCCTGCTCGGCCTTGAAGACCCCCAACTGGCACCAGACCGATGAGATCACCAGGATCGTGGTGTTGGCCAACGCAAACGGGACATCGAGCATCTCGGTGTTTTCGGCCCAGATCTCGGGCGCTACCGCACGGATTGTGAAGTACATCGCGAACAACCCAGCAAAAAACATAATTTCGCTGGAGAGCCAAACGATGGTGCCCACGGCGACCATGTCAGGACGCGTAGCCGGTCCACCGGCGGAGGGTGCAGCCGCCGAGGGAGTTTGCGCAGTCATTGAGGAAGTCGCCACGCTTATCAGTATGACCCATGGCCGTAGTAGCGGAACAGCGACCCTCCGAACAAGGATGAGGGCCGCGCTCACCCCCTCACATGGGTAGCATCAGCGCATGACCGTCTCGACCGACACTGAGCAGAACCCCCGAGTGCGCCGTATCTCAGTCCTGTTGTTTAGCGACGACCGCTCGACGCGAGACGCCGTGCGCCTTGGCGTGGGCAACCTGCCGTCCCCTGAGGTTCAGGTCGAGCGTTGGCATGAGTGCGCAACCGCGCCAGCCGTCGAGCTCGCCTTGGCCGAAGGAACGTATGACGTCATGATTCTTGACGGGGAGGCCCAGCCCTTTGGCGGGCTTGGGCTATGTCGCCAGTTGAAAAACGAGTTGTTCGAGTGCCCTCCAGTGCTGGTCCTCACTGGTCGGCCCAACGATGGTTGGTTGGCCGCGTGGAGTCAGGCAGACGGAGCGGTCCCGCATCCGCTTGATCCTGCCGCGCTGGCGGCCACGGTGGCTCGCCTCGCCGTCCGGTGAATGATTCTGCATCGTCTGTGGCGCTTCCCTCTAGTCGGCTTGAGTCCGAGTTTGCTTGGCCCTCGCTCATCGCCGGCCTCCTGGCCGGCGATGATTTAAGCGCAGCCCAGACGGCGTGGGCGATGGACGAAACGATGTCGGGTCGCGCAGCCCCGGCATCGTTGGCGGGTTTTCTGGTGGCTCTTCGGGCCAAGGGGGAGACCGTAGGTGAGATGACGGCCCTGTCGGATCAGATGCTGGCCCACGCGGTTCCTTTCGTCCGAGCGGATGATGTGCAGGCTCTTGACATCGTGGGCACCGGCGGCGACGGCACTCACATGGTGAATATTTCGACTATGTCGGCCATCGTCGCGGCCGGGTCGGGGGTGACTGTGGTCAAGCACGGAAACCGTGCGGCCTCATCGCTGTCTGGCTCCGCCGACGTCCTGGAGGCGATCGGAGTCAGGTTGGATCTCGGGCCGGAGCGAGTCGCCGAGGTGGCACACGAATGCGGCATCACTTTCTGCTTCGCCCAGGCTTTCCATCCCTCGATGCGCCACGCCGGTCCGACTCGTCGTGAGCTCGGGGTGCCCACGGCTTTCAACTTCCTTGGCCCCTTAACGAACCCGGCCCAGCCCACGTACTCGGCAGTTGGGGTGAGCGCACCTCAGATGGCTGCGATCATGGCTGGAGTGTTCGCTTCGCGGGGGAAGCAGGCGATTGTTCTTCGGGGAGACGACGGGATCGATGAGGTTTCACCGGCTACGACCACCACCGCATGGTGGGTGACGCGCGGTGAGGTCACTCCGTTTGTGCTCGATCCCCGGAAGGTTGGCTTCGACCTTGGGTCGGTCACCGAGCTACGTGGTGGTGATGCCGTCTTCAACGCTTCGGTTCTTCACGCAGTATGCCGGGGTGAGAGCGGTGCAGCCCTTAACGCAGTTTTGCTCAACGCCGGTATTGCGTTAGCCCTCGTGGCTGGCGGCCCTAATGGGGTGGCTCCGGTTGGTGACGAGGATCTACATGCCCGCTGGTCGCAAGGGATCGACCTGGCGCGCGCATCGATCGAGCAGGGGCAGGCGGAACGCGTTGTCACTGCGTGGATCGGCGCAACGCAGGCCTAGTCGTCAGCACCGAATGCTGAGAGGCCCGCGTGAATATTCGCGTGGGCCGCGCCCGCCCCGCCAACGGGGCATGTCCACTGGCCATGGAGGTCAACGAGGCGCGCCCCCGGCGTCTCGAGCCAATCAAGGATGAGCTCACTTTCCTGGGGATGAGCGGCGAGCCCTGTGGGTCCGGGAACAGGCACGATCTCCGCACTGATCCGGAGGGCATCAATAGTCGGTAACGGGTTCGTGCCCGGTCGGCTGGCAGCTGCTCCAGCAAGACGGCCATACCGAACGCAGATAACGTCCCATCCGCCGTTGTCCCGCCGGCGGGCTGCGATCACCTCTGGGCTATGCCGCAACGGGGCGAGGCGTTGGGCGCGCGCTGCGGCGCGGACGAGGGCAAGCATCCGATCGCGCACCAGCGCAGCGTCCTCGAAGCGTTCGTCAGTAGTCAGATCATTGAGGCGGCGCCGAAACTCACTTAGCACGCGGCTGGAATTGCCGACGAGCGCTTCCCTGGCGTGGTTGGCCACAAGCGCGTAGTCCTCGACGCTTTGACGCCCTGCGCACGGAGCACCGCAGCGGCCAAGTTCTTCGAGGATGCATGCGGTCGTGGTCCCTTTGGTGCTGAGGCGGGCGGTGCATTGCCGAATCGGCACGACGTCGTGCACGGCCGCGATCGCAGCAGCGGCCCCGACTCGCTGGCTAAAGGGGCCAACGTAATCGGCCCCGTCGTCGCGCATGGTGCTGACGATTGACAAACGTGGGAACGCCTCGACGGTCAGTTTGACCCACACCACCTTCTCGGGGTTGCGGGAGCGGCGGTTGTAAGGAGGTTTGTGTGTCGCAATCAGTCGCAGCTCGCGCACTTGAGCCTCAAGACGTGTTTCGCAGACGATCGGAGTGATGGATTCGGCTAGGCCGACCATTTCGCTCATCCGGCGCCGGGTCTCTGAGGAGGTGAAATACGTCCGAGTGCGGCGCCGTATGTCGACGGAGGTGCCTACATACAGAGGAAGGCCGGAGTGATCTTTGAAGATGTAGACCCCGGGGGCTGATGGCATCGAGTCGGCCAAGAAACGCTTGCGCCGAGTTGTGGGTGCGACACGGCTCGAATAGCTCATCAATTCTTCTAGGGTGTGCACCCCGAGATTGCCCACGCGGGCTATCAATGCGTGCAGCACGTCGACGGTTGCCTGGGCGTCATGCAGCGCTCGGTGGTCAGGGGTGGTGCTGGCGCCGAATAGGTGGGCCAAAGTCGACAACTTGTGGTTGGGCGCCTCGTCTCGGCCCACTAGTTGGCGGGCGAGGTGCACGGTGTCGAGCACCCCGAAGCCGGGCCAAGCATGACCGGTGTTTGCTGCCGCCGCCTTGAGGAAGGACACGTCGAATCGAGCGTTGTGGGCGACCAGGACACCCCCCTGGGCAAACTCTAAAAAGGCAGGCAGTGCCGTCTCGATCCTCGGGGCGTCAGCAACCAGCTGGTTGGAGATGCCAGTCAACACAGTGATGAATGCTGGGATTGCAACCCTGGGGCGCACCAAGGTGGTGAACTCACCCAGAACGACACCACCGCGGACCTTCACGGCACCGATCTCGGTGATCGCAGAGTCAGTCGCCGATCCTCCGGTGGTCTCAAGATCGACGACGACAAAGGTGACGTCGGCCAGCGAGGTGCCGAGGTCGTCGAAAGTGGGCTGAAGCATGCCGTGCACGCTAGGCGGAGGTGCCGACAGACCTTAGCCGAGGTGGGTATGTCAGTGCCGGGTTTTACCGTCATTTTCACCTAGACGGAGGTGAAGGACGATGACGATCATCGATTGCAACACATGCCCGGTGCGAGGTCAGCGCTGTTCAACGTGCTTTGTGCCGGTGGTGGCCGGTGCCTGGCTGAGCGACGACATTGCAGACAGCGCAGCATCAAGCGTGCCCCCCGACGCTAGGTCTCTATCGCTGAGCGATGCAGAGTGGGACGCCGTGGACGCTTTCATCGGCGCTGGCATGGTCAACGCTCTCGACGTGCTGGACCTAGTCGCGCACCCTGAGACGGCCTCAGCGCCTAGCTGGCTCCAGGTGGGCTAGGCAGGAGGTTCTTTGGTCGCTGGAAACAGGTGGCACCGACGTTGGCGCGCAGGTCGTGGGACCCAGGGTCGTCAGCGACGAGGAGTCCTGCAGAACGCCTCCGAATGCCGTTCCCGGGTCAGTCCCAGCGGCGGCTGCTTGCGGCCCCCCTCCTTAGTCGTACGCTTGCACCCGTGTCTTCTGCTTCGCCTCACCCCGAGAGGGGACACACATCGAGGCGCGGTCTGATGCACGGCGGCGTGGTCGGAGTTTTGCTCGGCCTGGGGACACCGATCGTGAGTGGATGCGCTGCTCCCGCGACCGTCGTGGTCACTGGAGGAGTCGATCCGCAGCGCGCTGCGGCATACCGGACGTTGGCCTCGACAGCTATTCCGGTGGTCGAAGACTTATGGGGCAAGGGAACCGTGCCGCTGCCTGTGCGACTGGAGCTGCCTGCGACGCTGCCCGCATGGTCGGCAGTGACCGGACATAAGCCTGACCAGCAGGGGTATGCCGCTAGCACCGTGCGCCGCTCGGCTGCGACAAGAGCGCGTGGCACGACGGGTAGCGGCAAAGACGACGCGGGGGGCGATGTGCGAATCGTGATTCACCCGCACGCCTGGGCTGAACTCAATCCCGAGGGTCGCCTCGGCGTGGTGGTCCACGAAGTAACCCACCTTGCCGTGGGCACCGGCAACGGCGCTCCCTGGTGGCTGGGCGAAGGGATAGCCGAATACACCGCCCACCGCACGAGTGCTCGATCGCTGGCGCAGATTGCGGGCTCAGCATGGGACCCCCTCGTCGGCGATCCGCCGACGTCGTGGCCCGTTCCCAATCCCGATCAACCGTGGCAGGGTTATGCCAGTGCGTGGTTGGCGTGTGTCTTCATAGCCGAAGCGATGGGAGAAGACCGTCTCGTCGCTTTGCACACCAGCGTTTCCAGCGGGAAAACGCTGGACGAGGCATGCCTTGCCGCAGTGGGACGCCGCGAAGCAGACCTGCGCCACGAGTGGTCGCAATGGCTGTCAGTCCAATGACTGACCGGCAATGACTGACCGGCCAATAGTGACTGTTGGAGGTAGGGCTACCGCTCGTCCACGTAGAGCGCCTCGACCTTTTCGGTCATGTCCGCCAAGACTCGACCACGCCGCAACTTGATGGACGGCGTGAGGTAGCCGTTCTCCTGGGTGAAGTCGCCGTCGAGAATGTCGAACTTGCGAATGGACTCGGCTCGGCTCACCGCGCTGTTGGCGTGATCGACAGCGCGCTGCACCTCAGCAATGACTTCGCTGGTTTTGGGTGCATCTGCCATGGTCAGACCCTCGAGGCCATGGTTGCTGGCCCAGATCGGCAGCATTTCCTCGTCAATGGTGATGAGGGCACCAATGAAGGGGCGCCCGTCGCCGACCACGATGCATTGCGAGATCAAAGGGTTGGCGCGCAGTCGATCTTCTAGGCCCGCAGGCGAGACGTTCTTGCCCGCTGCGGTCACCAAGATTTCCTTCTTACGCCCGGTGACCTTCAAGAATCCGTCGTCGTCCAACTCGCCGATGTCGCCACTATGGAACCAGCCATCACGGATGGTCTCGGCGGTTGCCTCTTCGTTGTTGTGATAGCGAGTAAAGACGTTGTTGCCCTTGATCAGAATTTCGCCGTCGCTGGCAATTTTGATCGCCACGCCCGGAAGGGGACGCCCGACTGCGCCCATCTTGATCAAGTCTGGCGTGTTCACCGTGGCGGGGGCCGTGGTCTCGGTCAGCCCGTAACCCTCCAACACCACCAAGCCCACCCCGCGGTAGAAGTGGCCCAGGCGCTCGCCCAGGGCGGCGCCGCCAGAGACTGCATACGTGCAGCGCCCGCCAAGGGCTTGGCGGAGTTTGACGTAAACCAACCGGTCAGCAACCTTGTGCTGCAACGACAGGATGGGCCCGGGTCCGCCCGTGTCTTGAGCGATGCTCCATCGGTTCGCGACGGAAGCGGCCCAACGGAAGATCTTGCCTTTGCCACCCGCTTCGGCCTTCTGCTCGGACGAGTTATAGATCTTCTCGAAAACGCGAGGAACAGATAACAGGTATGTCGGCTGGAACGTCGCAAGATCTGCCAGGACGGTTTTGGGGTCGGGGGTGTGCCCCATGGCTGAGCCAGCCTGCAGCGAGAGCACCTCGATGAAGCGTGCGAAGACGTGAGCCAAGGGAAGGAAGACCAAGGTGCTGGCACCAGTCTGGGTCACCACCTCTTGCAGGCGTTCCACGGTGTTCTCGGTCAGTGCCATAAAGTTGTCGTGGGTCAACTCGCAACCCTTGGGCTGGCCCGTGGTGCCCGAGGTGTAAATGATGGTTGCTAGGTCAGCGCGGTTCACTTGGTCGCGACGGCTTTGCACCAGCTCGTCGCTGATCTCAGCCCCAGCACTGGTGAGCTCATCGAGGGCGCCAGTGTCGATCTGCCATACGTCCTTGAGTCGCTGCGCCGAGTCACGGACGCGGGCCACGGTCGCGGCGTGCTCTGCGTCTTCGACGACGATAGCCACTGCAGCAGAGTCGACAAGGATCCACTCGACCTGATCAGCAGACGACGTCTCGTAGACCGGGACGGGAACCGCCCCAGCAGTCCACAGCGCGAAGTCGCACAATGTCCACTCGTAGCGTGTGCGGCTCATGATCGCGACACTGTCGCCGGTCTCTACTCCTGCGGCAATGAAACCCTTGGCGAGCGCCTGCACCTGCTCCCAGAACTCAGCGGCGCTCATGTCGCGCCAGGTTTCGCCCTCTGGAATGCGGATCAAGACCTTGCTGGGATCTTTGTGGGCCCAGTATGCGGCCACGTCGGACAAGTTGCCCTCGGTGACGGGGGGAACTAGCGGTGGGACAGCGATGTCCTGCACGATCGGGGCCTCCTGAGCCTGGGTCCTGCCGTTGACGTGTGGGGACACCCTAACGTGAGGAGATGCGGAACACTGGTAGATGCCCTGGTGAGTCAGACGTGCCCGTTACGCTGCTTCTGAGCACATGAGTGCTCGGCCACACCATCGGTTCACCTCAGGAGATCAGCCATGACCTTGAATATCGGAGTGGACGTAGGCGGAACGAAGATCGCCGCCTGCTCGGTTGATGGCGATGGACTTATTGCGGCCCGGGCCCGGCGCGAAACGCCGGCTCAGGATGCCGACGCGATCGCGGCTGCCGTCGTGGAAGTCGTGCAGGAGCTGCAGCAGCAAGCGGTCGCCGAGGGGCAGGAGGTGCAGGCCGTAGGGGTGGCCTGCGCTGGCTTCGTCGACGCCGAGGGTGACGTCGTGGTGTTCGCTCCCAACCTGGCGTGGCGCAACGAACCGCTGGCCGCGCGGGTGCACGAACAGGTCGGCATACCTGTGGTGCTGGAGAACGACGCGAATGCTGCGGCCTGGGGAGAGTTCAGATTCGGGGCAGCGCGGGATGCGGACCACATGATCATGGTTACGCTGGGCACTGGTGTCGGGGGTGGCGTCATCGACCGGCACCAGTTGGTGCGGGGAGCGCACGGAATGGCGGCCGAGATCGGGCATCTGCGGGTCGTGCCTGACGGCCACCGCTGCGGCTGCGGCAACCGTGGCTGCTGGGAGCAGTACGCCAGCGGCTCCGCGTTGGTGCGTGAAGCCCGCGAGCTGGTAGCGGCGCAGAGTCCGCACGCAGCTGACCTGTCGAAACGTTGCGGGGGCAAGGCGAAGGCGCTGACCGGAATGATGGTCACCGAGTCCGCGGCCGCCGGGGGTCAAGCGGCGATCGAGTTGTTGGAGGACCTTGGCCGATGGGTGGGAGAAGGTGTGGCCTCCTTGGTGGCGGTGCTGGACACCGGAGTGATCGTGGTCGGTGGGGGTGTGAGCGCGGCTGGAGATTTGGTGTTGGTGCCAGCCCGCGCGGCGTTTGCCCGGCAGCTGACAGGTCGTGGGCACCGCCCGGTGCCGCCGATGGTTTTGGCGCAGCTGGGCAACGATGCCGGAATGATCGGCGCAGCCGACCTCGCTGCAGTCCGCCGCGCTGGCTGAGGCAAGGGCTAGGTATGCCGTCAGCCCAGTGGGCCATCGGAGTCGACGTCGGGGGCACGAAGGTGGTGGCCGGGCTCATCGATGCCGACGGTGCGGTGGCCGCAGATCAGGTCGCTCCCACTCCGCACCGCAGCACCGACCCCAGCGTGGTCGAAGACGTGATCGTCGCTACGGTCAACGCGCTCGTAGCAGCGGCCAAAGCCGACGGCGTCGACCCGGACATTGACTACGCCCATCTGCCGATCGGGGTTGGCGCGGCCGGGTGGGTGGATATCGATCGCGCCACGATTCGGTTTGCACCCCATCTGAACTGGCGCGATGAGCCCTTGGCGCAGCGACTTGAGCAACGACTCGGCGTGCGCGTGACCATCGAGAACGATGCGAACGCCGCTGCTTGGGCCGAATACCAATACGGCGCAGGCCAGGGTGAATCGCGTCTGCTGATGCTCACCCTCGGCACTGGCATCGGTGGCGGCATGATCTTTGATGGCGCCCTCGAACGGGGACGTCACGGTATGGCCGGTGAATTTGGTCATATGACGGCGGTTCCCGGCGGTCGGCACTGCGAATGCGGCAACAGGGGATGCTGGGAGCAGTATGCCAGCGGCCCAGCGCTGCGGCGCGAAGCGAAGAAGGCACTGGAGCGGGGAGGGCCGGATGCTGCCCCCCTGCGGGCGGCCATAAGAGCCGGCGGAGGCGATGTCACCGGAGAGATGGTCACTGCCCTGGCCGCGGCGGCCAATCCGTTGGCGATCGAGATGATGACCGCGGTCGGAGGCTGGCTCGGTAGCGGACTGGCCAACGTGGTCGCCGCGCTCGACCCCGGCCTCATCGTGATCGGCGGAGGGGTAAGCGCTGCAGGGGAGTTGTTGTTGGCGCCGACGCGCCGGGCCTTGGTCTCCAGCCTCAGTGGTCGGGGGCATCGCCCCGTGCCCCGGGTAGTCGGGGCGTCCTTGGGGCCAAGCGCGGGAATGATCGGGGCGGCTGACCTCGCGCGCCTCGCCGGGCGCAGCACGCAGGGCACGTAGGGCACGCAGTGACCGAGCCAAGCACCGAGCCCAGTGGGGCGGCTACCCGGGTCGCGGCATACAACCTGCGCGCGCTGCTGGATGACCCACTAGCAGCGGCGCGAGTCGTGCGAGCGATCGACCCTGACGTGCTGTTGGTGCAAGAAATTCCGCGGGGCCCGCGCTCGGCCGCCTCGATCAGGGCCTTTGCCGCCCAGACGGGCCTGCATTGGCCTGGACGCACTCGACGCGTCAGTGGCACGTCGCTGCTCGTGGGCCGACGCGTCACCGTGCATGCTCGACGCGATCGCGGGCTCCCCGTGGAGTTCATGGGCAACCCCCGCACCTATTCGTGGGCACGTGTGTGCCTCGCAGGTGGCCAGCCTTTTGTCGCCGTCAGCATCCACCTGCCCCTGCGTGGGGCTCAACGCCGCCAACACGTGGGGCAACTGCTTGCCGAGCTGACGGTGCACCCTGCGCTCGGCAATGTGCCGTGGGTCATCGGCGGAGACCTCAATGAAAGCCAGGGCGACCCGGCCTGGCAGCTCATAGCCGGTGAGGTGCCCTTGGCGTCCACGCCTGGGCTGCGCACCTTCCCCGCGATCAGGCCCAAAGCCGCTATCGACGCGATCTTCGCCAGCGACGCTGTGCGAAGTCAGCCAGGAGCCGAGGTCGATATCGCGCGCGCCGATCTGAGCGCGGCCACGGATCACCGCCCCGTCTGGGTCGACCTACTCACCTAGGTGCCACGCGTGCGATCAGACGCGCGCGCCCGAGCCGTCATCGCCGAAGGGGCGTCGCGGCGAGCGGAGCACCAACAGGACAAATCCCGCCACGGTCATGGCTAGGCCCAGCAGGCCCCAAGGCATACCTGGCAGGACGCGCAAGACCGCGCTGAGAAAAACCAACAACGGACCGACCGATAGACCCACAACGATGGCCCAAAAATGCATGTCGCCAGCAGGAAGGGGGTCCGTGGGTGCGGGAACGAAGTGATCGTCCTGGTCGTCGTCGTCCCATGCCCGCCAGGAGGCAGTGCCCTGCTCGGGCGTCTCGGGGGGCTCGCGGATGGGCGCCGGCGCCGGCAGATCTAGAGGTGGGTTGACACGTGAAGGCTCGAATCCGGCCACGATCTCAGAGAATCGACGGTCGAAGTCAGCGCCGTCGTCGTCGCTTCGCTCGGAGCGTGCATCATTCATGCGCTCAGCACCGCCTTGGCATAGCCACTATTTCCACATTGCCGATCTTGTCACGGGTAACCAAAGGCGATCAGTGCCGTAGGCTGCGGCTCGCAACGGGCGAGGAGGCCATCGTGATTTATTGGGTGCTCAAGGTGATTGTCATCGGACCCGTCCTTCGGGTCTTCTTTAGGCCGTGGATCACCGGCCACGAACGCATCCCGGCTCGCGGTGGTGCCATTCTGGCTAGCAACCACCTGTCCTTCTCAGACTCAATTTTCCTGCCGCTGATGGTTTCTCGGCGCATTACCTTCCCGGCCAAGAAGGAGTACTTCACCGGGAAAGGGGTCAAGGGTTGGGCGACCAAAATGTTTTTCACCACGACCGGTCAGATCCCGATTGACCGATCGGGCGGTGAAGCCAGCATGGTGGCCGTGCGCACTGGGTTGAAGTTTTTGCGCCGTGGAGAGTTGTTCGGCATCTATCCCGAAGGCACCCGCTCGCCCGATGGCAAGTTGTATCGAGGCAAGACCGGGATGGCTCGGATGGCGCTGGAGGCAGGGGTGCCGATCATCCCGGTGGCCATGATCGACACCGACAAGGCGCAGCCCACAGGTCAAAAGATTCCGAACCTGCACCAGATCGGCGTCAAGATCGGCCAGCCGATGGACTTTTCGCAGTATTCAGGTCAAGAGGAAGACCGGGCCGTGCTGCGGACCATCACGGACGAGGTGATGAGCGCGCTCGCCTCGTTGTCGGGGCAGGAGTACGTCAACGAATACGCGGCCGTCGTCAAAGAGCGCACCGCTGCCGCCCAAAAAGCACGCATTAGCGCGGCCGCCAAGGCTCGAGTCGAGGAGGCGAAGGCCAACGTGGAGCAGGCGCGTGAGGTTGTCCGCGATCGGACCGTCTCAGTGGCTGAGCAACTCTCCGCCCGATTCAGCAAAGACGGCGAGGATGATTCGCCGCAGGGCGCTTCTTCACGTGACGAGGACGCCGATCAGGGCACCACCACCAACGACCGCAAGGACGAGCACAGCGAATGACCCAAGCATTGCCAGATCGCTCCTACGATAGGGGCGTGTATTCCGACGTCACCGCCGTTCCTGTTGGCCATGTTCTTGATTGGGAAGACAAGCCCGCCAAGCAACAACCCTCGTGGGGAGACCCGGGTGAACTAGCCGATGTGCTGACCACGTTGTCGAACTACCCGCCGCTGGTGTTTGCCGGGGAGTGCGACGCGCTCCGTGACCGTCTAGCCGCTGTGTCTGCTGGCAAGGGGTTCGTCCTGCAGGGCGGCGATTGTGCTGAAACCCTCTCGGGGGTTACCGGCCCCAACATTCGTGACCGGATCAAGACGATCTTGCAGATGGCCGTGGTGCTGACTTACGGCGCAGGTATGCCGATCGTCAAGATGGGCCGCATCGCCGGACAGTTCGCCAAGCCTCGCTCCTCCAACGACGAGACGCGCGACGGAGTGACGCTGCCTGCATACCGCGGGGACATGGTCAACGGTTTCGAGTTCACTGAGGAGGCGCGACGCCACAACCCGGAGCGGTTGCTGCGGGCCTACCACGCGAGCTCGGCCACGTTGAACCTCGTGCGCGCTTTCACTGAGGGCGGGTTCGCTGACCTGCGCTCGGTCCACATGTGGAATAAGGGCTTCTTGTCCGGCCCCGCGCAGGCGCAGTACGAGGTCATGGCCGGTGAGATTGATCGCGCCATCCGGTTCCTCGAGGCATCTGGGGTGGCCGACGCCGAGCAAATGCGCCGGGTCGAGTTCTACTCCAGCCACGAGGCCTTGGTCTTGGACTACGAAAAGGCCATGGTCCGCCGCGACTCCCGCTCTGGTCGGCCCTACACCACCTCCGGGCACTTCGTCTGGGTCGGTGAACGCACCCGTGACCTCGACGGCGCCCACATCGACTTCGTGAAACGCGTGCACAACCCCATCGGCGTCAAGCTCGGCCCCACGGCCACCCGCGACGACGTGCTGAAACTCATCGACACGTTGGACCCCGAGCGCACCCCCGGGCGCTTGACGTTCATCACCCGGATGGGCGCACAGCGCATTGGTGACGTGTTGCCTTCGCTCCTGGAGTCGGTGCGCGACGAAGCGGCCCACGTCACATGGATCTGTGACCCCATGCACGGCAACACGTTCACCTCGGCCAGCGGCTACAAGACGCGCCGATTCGAGGACGTCGTCGCAGAGGTCAGCGGCTTCTTCGCAGCCCACCGAGAGGTCGGGACCTGGCCCGGTGGCATCCACGTGGAGCTCACCGGCAACGACGTCACCGAGTGCGTCGGCGGCAGCCACCCAGTCGACCTCGATGATCTCGGGTTGCGTTACGAGACACTGTGCGACCCGCGCCTGAACCACCAGCAGTCGTTGGAGCTGGCCTTCCAGGTCGCCAAGATGCTGGAGCAAGGCGCCCTCTGATCGTGCTGGCCGACCTACGCTCGGACACCTTAACGAAGCCCACTGCGGCTATGCGCGAGGCGATGTCGGCCGCGCCGGTGGGCGACGACGTCTACGGCGAAGACCCCACCGTCGCCGCGCTTGAGCAACACATCGCCGACCTGTTGGGCCATGAAGCCGGGTTGTTCACCCCCAGCGGCACGATGGCAGGTCAGTTGGCTATCCGCGAGCACGTGTCGCCAGGCCAAGAGCTCATCGCCGACGAAATGTCGCACGTGTTGCGGGCCGAGATGGGCGCAGCCGCGTCTTTGTCCGGGATCACCACGCGTAGTTGGCGGGCACCACGAGGCTTGCTCGACCCGGCTGTGCCACTAGCGTTGGTTGCCCCACCAAGCAGTCCTTACTTGGTGGCCACCTCCTGTGTAGTCATCGAGAACACACACAACTTTGGCGGCGGCACCGTGCAGCCGTTGGCCGCAATGCAGCAGGTTCGCGCGGCGACTCGTGATGCTGGGCTGGCCGTGCACATCGACGGCGCTCGATTGTGGAATGCGCACGTGGCCTCGGGTGTCTCGCTGCGCGATTACGGCGCCTGCGCGGACACCGTGTCGGTGTGTCTGAGCAAAGGCTTAGGTGCGCCGGTGGGCTCTGTGGTGGTGGGCTCGGCCCGCGCTATTACCTCAGCCCGTGTGTGGCGTAAGCGCTGGGGCGGAGGTATGCGGCAGGTCGGCATACTCGCGGCGGCAGGATTGTATGCGGTGCAGCATCAGCTTGAACGGCTCGTCGAAGACCACCAGCGAGCAGCGCATCTGGCCCGCGCCGTGGCCGCGATCAACTCCGCGGTGATCAACCCCGAGCACGTACATACCAATATTGTGGTGCTCGACGTCGGCGCCGCAGGTTGGGCCAGCCCAGATTTCGTGAAGCAGGCAGGCGAGTTGGGAGTGCTCGGTTTCGCAACCGACGCCGCGCACGTGCGGTTGGTGTGGCACATGGACGTCAGTGCTGAGGCCACCGAGCACTGCGCCAGGGTCGTGACGCAGATGCTGAGCGCTCCGCCTACATCGCGCGATTGATATGGACCGCGTGCTCTGCCTACAACACACTAAGGGTGACTGAACTGCCCTCGGGCACCTGCTCGCCTTCGTCGACGCTCTGGAAGCGCACCGTCCCGAAGAACGCCTGGGCAATATCTTCCTTGACGACCACCAGCCCGAGGTCTTCGAGCAGTGGCTTGGCCTCGGCGAATTGCATCGTGACCACGTTAGGCATCGTGACCAACACCGGCCCCTTAGACAGCGTCAAGGTCACAGTCTCGCCGGGCAGGGCCTGACCCGACGAAGGGGCTTGCGAGATCACGGAGCCATCTGGCACGTCGGGGTCGTTGACGCTGTCGCTTTCGACGGCCACCTCGAAACCGGCATCGGTCAGCGTCTGCTCAGCGTCGCTCTGCGCCGATCCGGTGACGTCCGGGATGTCCACCGGCTCCGGCCCGGCACTCATAACGATATCAACTGCCGTGCCCGGTGGGACGGGATCGTCTTGCGAGGTCGGCGCTGAGCTCAGCACCGCGTCCAGCGGGACGACCGAGCTGAACTCCTGGGTGACCTCGCCGAGCGACAAGTTCTGATCTTCCAAGGCCGTCGTGGCCTCGGCGACGGTCAAACTTGCCAGGTTCGGGACGGCATACCGCTCTGGGCCTTGGGAGACGACTAGGTCGACCGTCGTGCCATGGCGCACCGAGGCGCCCACCTCTTGCGAGGTGGAGATGACGACACCCTCGGGGACCGTCTCGGAGAAGTCCGGAGTCGCTTGTGAGCTCAACTCGAGGAGTTGCAACGTCGCGATGGCGTCGTCGTCGGTCTGGCCCACCACGTTGGGCATGGCTGAGTTGTTGCCTGGGCCGGCAGTGAAATACCACGCCGCGGTGCCTCCACCGCCGACGCCTATGAGCAACAACAAGACGATGAGCAGGGCGGGAGCGCGGCGTCGCCGAGGAGCAGCCTGCATGGGGGTTAGAGTCTTGGCCTTTGCGGGCTTGGGGGTGCGATTGCCCGTGGTGCGGGCAAAGTTTCCGTCTGCTCGCGGCGCTGCTTCGATCGGCACCACGGCGGTCGCTTGGCGCACCGGGCGAGTTGCGTCGATGTCGCCGGTGGCGCCGTCTCTACTATGGCCGGTTCCGTCGCGGTCGACGGTCTTCTTGGCGACCAAGGGCTTGTCGAGTTCCTCGTCGGAGAGTTGGTTCACCACACGCGCCAACGCCGTTCGCAGCGCCATCGCATCAACGGGGCGGTCGTCGGGGTCGGTGGCGGTGGCAATCGCGATGAGGGCATCAATCTCACCCGGGACGCCCGGCGCGTCGGTTGCGACCGCAGGCACATGTTCGTGGACGTGCTGGAAGGCGACGTGGATGGGGCTGTCGCCGCCGAAGGCCTTAACCCCGGTCAACAATTCGTAAAGCACCAGGCCGACGGCATACACATCGGTGCGGGCATCGGCTCGGCCGTGCTGGACCTGCTCAGGCGAGAGGTATGCCGCCGTGCCCCACATCACGTCGCTGGTGCGGCTCATCGTGCCGGCAGTGATAGCTCGCGCGAGGCCAAAGTCGGCCACCTTGACGCTGCCATCAAGGTCGGTGAGCACGTTCTCTGGCTTGATGTCCCGGTGGATGAGGCCGCCCCGGTGCGCTGCGCTCAACGCCTGCAGGATCTCGTCGACGAGGTGGGTGGCCCGCCGGATCGTTAGGGGGGCTTCGTGGTGGATGATGTCCCGCAGGTTCGCCCCTGGCACTAACTCCATCACCAAATACACCAGGCCGTCGTCTTCGCCTTGGTCGAAAACGGACACGACGTGGGGATCAGATAGTGCTGCGGCACTGCGTGCTTCGCGCTGGAAACGCGATACGAAATCGAGGTCACGAGCTAGATCAGGGCGCATGACCTTCAGAGCGATCGGCCGCTCCAGGCGCAGGTCGTAGCCGCGATAGACCGAGGCCATTCCGCCCTCAGCCATGTGCGCGTCCACCCGATATCGCCCATGGAGGACGCGATCAATTAACGCAGGGATAGGGGCGCTCACTCGCTGATTCTACGGAGAGGGTTGAGTGAAACCTGGGACGTGTGCGCTGGCGAGTGTGAGCACAGGCGTGAGCGCGCCTTATCGGCGGCGGTTATGAAACACTTATCGACGTGGCAACCGAGGCGAATGTGATCTTTGACGGCGAGTGGCTGGGTGTTCCAGACATCATGAAGGTGACGGGATGCTCCCTGGCAACTGCGCGGATGTGGATTCAGGAGCGCGATCTGGTCGGGATGCGGCGAGGCCCCAACAATGCCGTCTTGGTCCCCGCTTCGTGCGTAACCGTTGAGGGGCCGCTGAAATCTCTGCGCGGCACCGTTTCGGTGTTGACTGACGGCGGCTTCACTGATGAAGAAATTTTGGAGTGGCTGGGCCGGATCGACGACACGTTGCTCGGTGGCAGCCCCATCGGCTCATTGCAGGGTGGTCATAAGACAGAGATCCGTCGTCGAGCCCAAGAGATGGCCTTCTAGCCTTCCGTTACGCCAATCGCGCGGTGCTGATGCCGATCAGCGCCGACAACGCGTCTCGACCCTCGTTGCTGATGCCCGGAGTTTCTTCCAGAGCGTGAGCGGCATCGTTGCTGCGCTCGGCGATCATGGACTCCACGCGGTCGACCGCGCCGCTGTTGATCAGCGCTTGGCGCGATTCGTGGACGCCAGCCTCGCTGAGATCCGCGTTGCCGAGGGCAGCGGTGATGGTTGCCTGGTCTGCGTCGTTGCCTAGGTGCAAGGCGAAAGCGATCAGTACCGTTCGCTTGCCCTCACGCAGATCGTCGCCAGCGGGTTTTCCGGTGGTGTCAGGGTTGCCGAAGACGCCGAGCAGATCGTCGCGGAGTTGGAAGGCCTCACCTAAAGCCAGCCCGTATGCCGACAACGTCTCCAGGGCTTGCGGCGAGGCACCAACCGCGTTGGCTCCAATGAGTAGGGGATGCTCGATCGAGTACTTGGCGCTCTTAAAGCGGATCACCCGACGACACTGGTCGAGGCGCTGCTCATGGGTCAGGTGGTTCCAGTCTTGAGTTGAGGTCAGCACGTCGAGATATTGACCGGCCATCAATTGGGTGCGCATGGTGTCGAAAATGGGCCGTGCTCGGGCCAGTTGATCGGCGGGGAGCCCGGAACCAGCAAAGATTTCGTCGGACCAGTTAAGGCACATATCGCCAGCCAAGGTGGCGGCGGAGTGGCCGAACTCACTCGATGAGCCCTCCCATGCGGCGTTCTGGTGGGTAGCAGCGAAAGCGCGGTGCGCGGTGGGTCGACCTCGCCTTAGGTCACTGTTGTCCATAACGTCATCGTGCAAGAGGGCGGCAGCCTGGAAGATCTCCATAGCGCAGGCGGCCCGCAGCAGAGCGGGGGTGTCCGGTCCCTCGAACGCGCGGTAGCCCCAATAGACGAAGGCGGCTCGCAGGCGCTTGCCTCCAGCCAGTAGCGCGCCGATCTCGTCGATGAGCGCTAAGACAGGCTCGCCGACCTCAAGGAGCGTGTCGCGTTGGCTGTCGAGGTGGTCCTCCAAAACTTTCGCTACACGGCCGCGTAGATCAATTCCGTCGAGGGGGTGCGCGTGATCGCGACCCGAGTGAGTGCTCGAAGGGAGGGGGGATTGCGCAGCAGACACGGGCTCTCGCTTCGGTGGCGTGATGGGCACGATGTCGTGCTCACCCTGAAGACCCTAAGGCCTGGGCTAGACCGTGGTCTCAGTGGCACTGCTGCGCGTGGGGGTTGACAGACCACATGCAGGGTGTCGTACATTTGTTCTATATCGAACATGTGTTCTACGTGCGAGATGGCGTCTAGTCATTCACTGGTCGTCACCGTCAGTCATTTCATCACTGTCAATCATCACTATGAGTCACCAAGAGGGAACCGATGAGTCGTCAATATCACGAGCGTATCGAAGTGCAGTGCGGCGAAGTGCTTCTTGGGCGACTGCACGACTCGGCCGCGCTGCACGCTGGGCGGGCTCAGGAGGTGCCCACAGCCTTTATGTGGCAGGGGAGAGTGCACGTTGTGCGGGCCGTGGTCGGTCAGTGGACCCAACGGTTGCCGTGGTGGCGGATGAGTGATCACGACAGCACCACTGTTACCGGCCTAGAGCAACAAATATGGCGTGTTGAGGCCAGCATCGGGCCGGTATTGGGCACTGGCGTTTATGACCTGGCTCAGGACGAGCACTGGCGACTACTGCGAGTCGCGGATTGATGCAGCGGGCAGCAAAAGCGCCACAGCACGCCTCAGCCACAGCGATATATCTCAGTTGTAGAGGCGGCCACCACAACCACACGATTATCTACAGGAGTACCACGATGAGCAACGTCCGAGCCGTCCTTGACCTACTCGATCGGGCCCGTGAGGGGCTTGTGCAGGCATGCCACAGCGACACGTGTGCGCAGCGTTACTGCGAGTCGCACCTGTCAGCACTGCGTGCGGCCACCGCTGTGATCGCTGACCGCAGTGCTCCCTCGTCTCGATCGCGCCCTCGTAGCGTCTGGGAGGTGCTGCCCTTGGTGGCTCCCGAGCTCAATGAGTGGGCAGCCTTCTATGCTGACTCAGGGCGTCGTCGAGGGGCCATCGAGCGAGGTGCGTTGGCAGTGACGTGCCGTGAGGCCGACGACCTCGTGCGCCAAAGCGAATGTTTCCTTGAGGTAGTGCGGGGACTGCTGCATTTGCCGGTTGTTGAGCCGCTTGGCAACGAGCTCGTCGCGATCAGTGTGCGATAGCCCAGATGAGTGAAGATTTTGCTCATCTGCACGTGGCCTCGAGTTACTCCATGCGGTATGGCGCGAGTAGTCCTGAGGCATTGGTGCAGCGAGCCAGTCAGTGGGGCCAGTCGAGTTTGGCGTTGACTGACCGTGACGGTGCCTACGGGGCAGTGCGTTTTGTCACCGCAGCTCGTGCAGCCGGAATCAGGCCGGTGCTCGGGGTGGACGTAGCGTTGCGCGGACCTGATGTGACGCCCACGATTCGCCGACCGCGGGCGAGTCCGGTCAAGGGTGGTGTCCACCGAGATGACCGGTTGCCCAGAGTCACCCTGCTGGCCCGGGGCCAAGATGGGGGTGTCGGTCCCGGTGTTGGATGGTCGAGGTTGTGCAGATTCATTACGCAGGTTCACCTCTCAGGGGAGCGGGGTAGCCCTCGTGCTCACCGGGACATGATCGCCAGGGCTGCCGCCCCTGTGGGTGGGGTGAGCCCAGTGGTGCTCATGCTGGGGCCTGACTCTGATGTAGGACGGGCCGTCTTAGCGCGTCAGTACCGCCACGCAGTAGAGGCCCTGAACGCGTGGCGCACGGTGATGCCTGCTGACGCGTTGCGTATCGAGGTCGTCGTCCACGGCGGCCCGGCGCACACCAGTGGTTCGGTGGCGCACGCAGGACGGATGTGGTCTCTAGCCCTTGAGCACGGGGTGCCGGCCATATTGAGCGCGGCAGTTCGCCATGTCGGTGTTGAGCAGGCTCGTGTCGTTGATGTTTTGGATGCTGCGCGTCGGATGGTCCCTTTGGAAGAGCGACACCTTGATCGTGTCAGCAGCGCTGGCCACCTTGGCGACACCGCCACTATGAGGGCACGCGCAGACCAGGTGGCGATGTCGGTGGGCCCCTATCGCGTCAGTGGTGACGATCTGATGTCAGCCACGACGGCTTTAGCTGCGCAATGTCATCAGGATGCCCGCACCGATCTCGGGATTGGTGCGGTGCACCTGCCTGAGCCTGAGGTGCTCGGTGTTAGCGGCCTAGGACAAGCGCAGCAGGTGCTGATGCAGCGATGCCGTGACGCCATCCCGGGGCGCTACGCCGCGAGCTCGACGGCAGCGCTGCGCGCGATTCACGACCGGCTAGACGATGAGCTCAACACCATCTCGGGTTTGGGCTATCCCACCTACTTTTTGACCGTGGCCCAAGTGTGTGACCTGATCCGAGACCATGGCGTGCGAGTGGCTGCTCGTGGGTCGGGGGCGGGATCGTTAGTGACGTATCTACTTGGCATCAGCGGGGTAGACCCCGTGCGGCATGACTTGCTGATGGAGCGCTTCTGCTCGCCCTTGCGAGCCCAACTGCCTGACATCGATGTCGACGTGGAGTCGGCGCGGCGCACCGAGATCTACGAGCTCATCCTGGAGCGGTTCGGCTCTGACCGGGTGACGTGCGTGTCGATGATGGAGACCTACCGGGTGCGCCACGCCATCCGTGACGTGGCGGCGACCTTGGGGATGCCTCCGGGTGAGATCGACGTCATCGCCAAAGCCTTTCCACACATCAGGGCTCGTGATGCCCGTGCTGCGATTAAAGATCTTCCGGAGTTACGCAGACTCGGTTTCGACGGGCCGCGGATGCAGATGATGTTTGAGTTGGTGGAGAGTCTGGACGGGCTGCCCCGCCACGTGGCGATGCATCCCTGTGGGGTGATCTTGTCCAACACGGGACTGCTGGATCGCACCCCGGTGGAAGCAAGTTGGCTGGGGTTCCCGATGAGTCAGTTCGACAAGGACGACGTCGAAGAACTCGGTCTGCTCAAACTAGACGTGCTCGGCATTCGAATGCAGTCGGCCATGGCCCACGCGGTTGCTGAGATCAGGCGGGTCGACGGCGACGACATTCATCTTGATGACCAACATCAGGTGCCACTCGATGACCCCTCGACCTTTGCGTTGATCCAATCGACCCGCACCTTGGGCTGTTTCCAGATCGAATCGCCCGGTCAACGTGAACTCGTCGGCAAGTTCGCCCCCGAGACGTTCGAAGACCTCATCATCGACATCTCTCTCTTTCGCCCCGGCCCGGTCAAGTCCGACATGATCCGTCCATTTCTGGAAGCTCGGCAAGGGTGGGCCGAGCCGGAATACCTGCACCACACGTTGATCCCGGCGCTGCAAAGCACCTACGGCGTCGTGGTCTTTCACGAGCAGGTGCTCAAGATCGTGGCCGAAACCACCGGAGTGAGTTTGGCTCAAGCTGACGAAGTGCGCCGGGCGATGGGCTCTCCGCTGGGCCAACAACAGATTGAGCAGTGGTGGCGCCCAGCAGCAGCGGCTCGCGGTTATACCGCTAGCGAGGTTGAGCGCATTTGGAGCGTGCTTGCTGCGTTCGCTTCGTTTGGGTTCTGCAAAGCGCACGCTGCAGCATTTGCTCTCCCGACCTATCACTCGGCGTGGCTAAAGACCCACCACACGGCAGCCTTCTTGGCGGGAGTGTTGACCTATGACCCGGGGATGTATCCCAAACGGTTAATCCTCGACGAAGCCCGCAACATGGGGGTGCGGGTTCTAGGCCTGGATATCAACGCCTGTAGTGCGACTTACCAGGTCCAACGCCTGGACGGCGATCCCGGTGAGCATGACGAAGCCGTGTTGTGCGGTGACACACATGAGCAGGGTGTGGGCGCTACGAATCACCGTGGCCGCAGGGATAGTGGGGCTGCTGCTGCTGCTGCTGCTGCTGCTGTCGCGGGCGTGAGCAGAGCCGCTGCTGATCGGGTCGAGCAGGAGATGTCAACGATCGAGGCGCGCGCTGGGCGCTACGGCATACGCCTGTCGTTGGCTGAGGTCAAAGGCATCACGGACACGGAAGTCAAGGCGATCGTGGCCGGGCAGCCCTACGCCTCGCTCGCCGACTTCTGGCAGCGCGCCGGCGTGTCGAGGCCGATCGTGGAGCGACTGGTCACCGTTGGCGCTTTTGACGTGGTGCATTCGGTGAATGCGCACCTCACGCGCCGGGACCTGTTGCTGACGGTCAGCGAGCTCGAGCGGTGGTCACGTGCCCACCGCTCGAGCACCCCATCTGCGGCTAAGGCTCGACGACTCATTGCCGCTCCTGCCGCCGGAGGTGAGATAGCCGAACGTGCGGGTGCCCAGGCTCAGGGGGCCCGGGCGTGGCACACCAGCGCCCCGATCAGCACCCAACTCGCCTTAGATCTGGGGGATGAGCCTCAGGTGTTGACCGGCAGCGGTCTTCCCGCGATGAGTCCTCACGATCAAACGATGGCTGAACTGGACGTGTTGGGAATGGATGTCAGCGGACACGTGACGCACACCTATCAACCGATGCTGGCGGCATTGGGGGTGACGCCTGCTCGCCGGTTGTTGGAGTGTCGTAACCAATCCGAAGTGCTCATCGCGGGTGCCAAAGTCGCCACCCAAACTCCACCGATCCGATCGGGGCGCCGAGTCGTGTTTTTGACGCTGGATGACGGAACTGGTCCAAGTGATGCGACCTTCTTCGAAGACGTCCAAGGTCCGTATGCCGCCACGGTGTTCCATTCGTGGCTGCTGGTGGTGCGCGGGGTGCTGCGGCGCACAGGCCCTCGCGGCAGGTCGGTGCGGGCCAGTGCCGCGTGGGAGATGACTGCTCTCGATCAGGTCTATCGCAGTGAGGGCATTGAGGCGGTGTGGGCCCTTATGGAGCGCACTGAGATCGCGGCTGCTGCGGCGCTCGAGGCCGATGTGCACCAGGGCGTTGAAGGCAACGCCGGCGATGGTGGGCCGCTTCGGCACCGGGTGTTGGTGCATGCCTCCGGCTTCAAACAATCTCCGTATGCCGATGTGGCCCCACCGGGCAGCGACCGCAAGTTATGGCACTCCAGCCCTGGGAGCGCTGGGTGGTGACCAGCGGGACAGTGAGTAGTGCTCGGACGATGAATAGCGATCAAGAGTGCACGGTGCTGCACGTCGATATGGACGCTTTCTACGCCTCGGTGTCGTTGATCGACAAGCCTGAGCTGGCCAACACTCCGGTGATCATCGGCGGTGGCTGGCGCAGCGTGGTGCTTTCGGCGACGTACCCTGCTCGTGCTTTTGGGGTGCGTTCGGGCATGCCCATGGCCGCTGCCCGACGCTTGTGCCCAGGGGCCACGGTGCTCTTTCCCGATTACGACGCATACGCGAGGGTTTCCGATGCGGTGATGTCGATCTTTTCCGAGGTCACCCCGGTGATGGAGCCCGTCTCGATGGAAGAAGCGTTCTTGGACGTATCAGCATCTCGTCGCCGGCTCGGCTCGCCCACCCAGATCGCTGCCTGGATTAAAGACACGGTGGCCGACGAGCAACGGATCACCTGCTCGGTCGGCGGGGCAGGCACAAAAGTGGTGGCCAAGATGGCCTCGCGCGCCGCCAAACCGGATGGTGTGGTGATGGTGCCGCCGCACGACGTGGTGTCGTTTCTGCACCCACTTCCGGTGGGCGCGCTGTGGGGAGTGGGGGAGGCGACCGAGGCAGACCTCAAGAAATTTGGCCTGCATACCGTCGCAGACATTGCTCATTTGCCCTTGCGCACGTTGCAGCGAGCTGTAGGACCCACCAGTGCTGCACACCTCCTGAGCGTTGCATGGGGCACTAGCTCTGACGTGGTGACACCCTCACGCAAAGAGAGGAGCATCGGGTCGTCACAAACCTTCGCCCACGACATTGATGATCCGGTTGAGTTGTATCGCCAGCTGTTATATCTCAGTGATCGCACCACCACACGACTGCGGCGCGCGCACATGATGGGTCGCACCGTGGTGTTGACGGTGCGATTCTCCGACTTCACCACGATTACGCGCTCGCGCACGATGGCACGTCCCACCGATGTCACCCGAGACGTGCAAGCTACCGTTTCGATGTTGTATGAGGCGCTGGGGCTGCAACGCGCGCGCATTCGACTTTTAGGTGTGCGCGTGGAAGGCCTGAGCGACAACGACATCACGCCGGTTCAGGCCCGTTTGGATGAGCCGGTTCATGGGTGGCGAGAGGCTGAACGAGCGGTCGATCGTGCGGTTTCTCGCTTTGGGAGTGGGGCTGTGCGTCCGGCTAGTTTGATGTCAGCCGGCGTCGCACAGGGACACCGGCCACAAGCATCGACGACCAAAGCGTAGACTTTCACCCAGATCGGGAACCCGGGGTAGTGCTTCCTACGTTAACGATTTATCCTTGGTTCAAGGATGCTGGCACCAAACCCTGTGCTCGCACACATCAGTCCGGGAGGTTCCCAGTGCCGCTCTCAGATCATGAGCAGCGTGTCCTCGAGCAGATGGAGCATGCGCTCTACGCCGAGGACCCGCGTTTTGCGTCTAATCTCAAAAAGCCAGCAGTGCAGACTCGATCCCGTCGGCGGGCGCTGTTGGGCGTCATTGTCGCGGTTATTGGTCTGGCGCTCGTTCTCGCCGGTGTCTTCACAAGTCAGATTTGGCTTGGTGGCATCGGCTTCGGTGCCATGGTGCTCGGCGGGACGTGGGCTCTCACTCCTGCCGGTAAAACTCCGCCGCTGTCAGTCGTCGGCGGCAAAAAAGGCTCAGCCGGTCCCCAAGGCTCTAGCAAGAAGGGTCCGACGGGAAAGCAGAAGTCCACTCCCGGAGGCAGCGGGACGTTCATGCAGCGCATGGAACAGCGTTGGGATAAGCGCCGCGACAGCGACCGATAGCTGTGTAAGTTGGCCGCGGTCAACCCATACACCCCCATCGAATTAGACGAATAAACAAGTGCCGCAGACCCTACGGGGTCAGCGGCACTTGACGTTTCACATTATTTTTTGTCGACGCCCTCTTTAAGTCCACCAGATCAATGCAGCGGCCCACATCGCAATAATGAGTAACGCGGTGCTGAGTTCTATCAGGATATTGAGGCCGACCGCCTTCAGCCCATGAATCGTCGACTCCCATGCTTTGCGGTGATCATGCTTTCTGACGCGTTGCACCGCGTAAATACCCAGTGGGAAACCGATGAGTGCACCCACCACAGGGATCAAGATTCCCAGCACAATCGCCACCACAACACCAACAATCAGCGTCGTCGTGGCCACCCCTGCGCGGCGCATCCGCTGACCAGGGATCAAGAACTGGAGTAGGACACCAGCGGCGGTCAGCGCCGTAGCAGCGCCCAGCACACTCCAGCCCACTGCTGACGTCTCATTGATGGCCCAAAGGAAGACACCTGTCCACACCAAAAGCAGGCCAGGAAGCACTGGGACGACAATCCCGATGATCCCCACCGTCATGATCAGTGCAGAGATCACCGCGATTGCCGTCATAGAAGATCAGCCTGTCGGCTGCGATTCCTCGTGCAAACGATCTGACTCGTCAGTAATGACGATTCCATCCAGGTGGCGCAGTTTGTCCAGGTGGGCGCGGCCGTGGTGAGCGCAGAAATGTAACTGCAGCCCATCGGCAAGGCGAGCGCGGACGTAGGCTTGCGCTCCGCAGCGATCGCAGCGATCAGCAGCGGTGAGTTCGGGGGCCAAGGTGGTATTCACGTCTGTGCTCCTTTCGGACGGACCCGAGGCGGCTTGATCTCCGTCTCGGACTGACGCCTAGTCAAACATGGCGTCACAATCAATGAACGCGACGGCGCCCGTTTGTGTGTCCGGTTCTGCCCAGGGCGTAACCGTGGGCCATGATGGTTCCGTGGAGGACACAGCGGGGGCATCCCTAGAAGAGTTGCTGCGGCTCACTGGTATTGGTGACCAGGACTCGTTTGCGGCCCTTTACGACCAGGTGGCGCCAAGGGTTCATGGCCTCGTGGTGCGCGTTCTGCGTGACCACGCACAGAGCGAAGAGGTCACTCAAGAGGTCTTCCTTCAGGTCTGGAATAGCGCTTCGTCGTTCGACCACACGCGGGGAAGTGCGCTGTCGTGGCTGATGACATTGGCGCACCGTCGAGCTGTGGATCGCGTGCGCTCGGCTCAAGCGCAATCCAATCGCGACGGTGACTACGAATCCCGTCGTGATAGGCCAGCTCTTGATCCGACGAGCGAGGAGGTGCAGGACCGTTGGCAAGCACATGCCGTGCGGACCGCTGTCATCGACCTCGGTCCGCCACACCAAGAAGCGCTAGAAATGGCTTACTTTCAAGGGATGACACACCGTGAAGTGTCGATCGCCCTGGGTGTGCCATTGGGCACGGCCAAGACACGCATTCGAGATGGGTTACGCAAATTGCGAGACACGATGGGAGCAGCGCAATGACTATGCACGAAACTCACGCTGACGACCTGATCGGCGCGTACGTTCTTGATGCTGTTGGCTCTGCCGAGCGGGACTTCGTCGAGGCCCACCTCAGTGAGTGCAAAGAATGCCGAAGTGAGGTCACAGAACTGCGAGAAGCCGCAGTGCACCTCAGCGCCGGCCACGAAGTTGCCCCGCCCACCGAACTTCGCTCTCGAATTTTGGGTGCTATCAATGCCCCCACTTCGGTCACTGACGCTCCATCCGAAACCGCTGCTTCACGTACGTACACCGATTCTGCGGACTCCCGGAGGGAGCCGACCTCTTCCCCTCGCGCACTGACCAACAAGAGCGTTTGGGGCCTAGCGGCCGCCGGATTGCTTGCCGTTGGCGGTTGGGGCATCTGGCAGAACGTGGCTGGTGATCTGAGCCCTATCGATGAAGTGATTCAGGCATCCGATGCCCAGACCTACACCACGCAATACGAAGGCGAGACGGTCACGGTAGTTTCCTCTTCGTCTGTGGATCGGGCCGTCCTTCGGGCCGGCGCCTTGCCCGATCTTGACGAAGGTCAGACCTACCAAGCGTGGTGGGTTGGGGCCGATGAGAACATCAC
>JBBSKS010000008.1:0-28799 GCA_038256095.1 Actinomycetales bacterium
GCTCATCGAGGCAGCGAATACGGCCCGGTACTCTTGGATTCCGTGGCCACTGAGTCGTCCGTCATAGCCACCTTGAAGATGAAGCATCAACAACCAACCCGCCACCAGCGCAACCGAAACGACCCAGTAGGCCATCGAGGCTGAAGACTGGTCGACCGCGACCTGCGTTGTTGCCAGACCGAAACGGGCAACCTGTGCCACGCCTACCGCAATTAAGACGATGCACAGATCAATAAGAAGCAAAGAACGAAGGTACGGCTGGAGATAGTGGCGAGCCCGGTGACGCTTTGTTGGTCGCGGCGCAATGGGCGTCGTTTGTTTGTCGCAAGCCGGCGGGAGGATGAATCGCTTTGTGCGGGTTACTTTTTCACGGCCCTCGGGTGACTGCGTCGCAGTGCCCACAAAGGCATGCGGGTCAAGAGTGGTCGTCATAGTAATTCCTTGCTCGCGCTGTCTCAGAGGTGTGTTCATCGTGGCGCAGCATCCCCAGTGATGTTGACCAATTCTTTACCTACTCTAGACATAAAGGATACCCGGAGTCTACCCGGTCCATACTTTTCGCATGGTTTACCCCGGTGAGTTGGTCCACTCCCGTTGGCGCAGTGACGGTTGAATGGTCAAGAAATGGTAAAGGTCGCCGCGATTCCCGGTCCGCGGTGGCACGATGACCCTCACTGCCCCCCGATCGAAAGGCTCCACGATGACACGTCGTACCACTCCCTGGCTGGCCACAACGGCCTCCATGGCCGCGCTGACCCTGACCTTGGCCGCTTGCGGATCCGAGACCGAAGAGCCTGCAGCGACCCCTGACGACAGCAGCTCCGAATCGGCGGGTGAGATGAGCGAGGCCGCCGCGATGGTGCCGCAGGACATCAAGGATGCCGGAGTGCTGCGCGTTGGCACCGACGCTACCTACGCCCCTAATGAATTCTTCGATGAAGATGGCGAGACCATCATTGGGTTAGACATCGACCTATTCAACGCTGTGGCAAAAGAACTCAGCCTTACTGCCGAATACCAAAGCGCTGACTTTGGAAGCATCATTGCCGGCGTGAACAGCGACAAGTACGACGTCGGGGTCTCGAGCTTCACCATCAATGAAGAGCGCAAGGTCGAGGTCAATATGGTCAGCTACTTCAGCGCTGGCACTCAGTGGGCCGTAGCAGCAGGTAACCCCAAGACCGTGGACCCCGACTCTCCCTGCGGCTTGACCGTCGCGGTGCAGGCCAACACGGTCCAGGACCTCGAGGACCTCCCGCCCAAGGTCAAGGCCTGTGCGGACGCCGGTACGCCGTTGACCGTCCAGCAGTACGAAGGCCAAGACGAGGCCACGTCGGCTTTGGCCTCCGGCAAGGCCGACGCCATGCTGGCCGATTCCCCCGTGGTCTCCTACGCCGTGCAGCAGGTCGGCGACACGATTGAGACTGTCGGCGAGGTTTACGACGCGGCGCCGTACGGCTACGTGATCCCCAAGGACGACACGGAACTCGCCGACGCCATTGCGGCTGCCCTCACGGCCCTCAGTGAGAGCGGCGAGTACGAAGCCGCGCTCGACACGTGGGGTCAAAAAGACGGCGCGATCAACACCTTCACAGTCAACCCGTGAGTAGTAACCCATCGCCCAGCGCTGAGCGACCGGGCACTATCGACGCGGTCCCGGTGCGTCACCCCGGGCGATGGGTTGCCGTCGCGGCCGTTGGCGTGCTCGTCGCGATGTTCGCCAACATGCTGCTCACCAACGAGGCTTTCGAATGGCCGTTCGTTTTTGACGCAATGACGCGAGAACCCGTACTCAAAGGCCTCCTGATCGGGACGCTGTGGGTCACGGTTCTCGCCATGACCCTTGGGGTCACGGTCGGCGTCACCCTTGCGGTCATGCGCTTGTCACCAAATCCTGTTCTGAGTTACGTAGCTTTTGCCTTCATTTGGTTCTTCCGCGGAGTCCCTCGCCTCGTGCTCTTGACCATCATGGGGTCGCTTGGCGTCTTGTTCCAGGGCGGCATGGACTTCGGGATTCCTTTCGACTACGTCTTCTTTAACCTCACGGGCCTCGACGGTGACATGCGTTTCTTCTCCCTCGACGCGAACACGGTCTTCGTAGGCGTGACTGGTGGCGCCATCGGACTCGGTCTTAGTGAGGCCGCCTACATGGCCGAGATCGCGCGAGCAGGCATCACCTCGGTCGACGACGGTCAACGCGAGGCCGCTCAGGCCCTGGGCATGACCCCAACCAAAACCATGCAGCGCATCGTGCTTCCCCAGGCAATGCGGGTCATCGTGCCGCCGACCGGCAACGAACTGATGTCGATGGTCAAAGACACGTCGCTACTCATCGCCGTTCCTGTCAACTGGGAGTTGTTCCGTCAGTTGGACGCTATAGGCGCGAGCACCTTCAAGATCATCCCTGTCCTCACCGCGGCATGCTTGTGGTACCTCATCGTCGGGTCAGTTTTGATGGTTGGCCAGCACTTCCTCGAAAAGCGCTTCAGCCGAGGGTACGGCGCGCGCACCAGCGCGCCCATCACGTCCAGCGACGCTGATACCGATCTCACCACGAAGGAATCCGCATGAGTGAGCCCCTGGTTTCTGCTGTTAACGTGTCGAAATCCTTTGGCGACAACGAAGTCCTTAAAGGCATTGACCTGTCGGTCTTTCCCGGGCAGGTAGTGACGTTGCTGGGGCCCTCCGGGTCCGGCAAGACGACGTTCTTGCGGTGTATCAATCAGCTCGAGACCATCAACGGCGGTCGCATCTACGTCGACGGCGACCTGATGGGTTACGAGGAGAAGGACGGGAAGCTGCACACGCTGACCGACAAGAAGGTGGCCTCACAACGCCGTGAGATTGGCATGGTCTTCCAGAAGTTCAACCTTTTCCCGCACAAGACCGTGCTGGAAAACATCTGCGAAGCACCGGTCATGGTGCAGGGACGCAAACGCCGCGAGGTCGCAAAGGAAGCTCAAGCCCTGCTTGAGCAAGTCGGCCTCGCCGACAAAGCCGAGGCATACCCCAATCAGTTGTCGGGCGGCCAGCAGCAACGGGTCGCTATCGCACGCGCCCTCGCGATGTCGCCCAAGCTCATGTTGTTCGACGAGCCCACCTCCGCGCTGGACCCCGAGCTTGTGGGCGACGTGCTCGCCGTCATGCGCGACCTCGCGGAGTCGGGGATGACCATGATTGTGGTGACTCACGAGATGTCGTTTGCCCGCGAGGTCGCCGACGAGGTCGTCTTCATGGACGGTGGTGTGGTGGTCGAGGTCGGCCCCCCCGGCGAGATCCTCGTCAACCCCCAACATCAGCGCACCAAGGACTTCCTCAGCCGCGTCACGGCCGAGGAAGAGGACGGTGGCGTGGTGGAGCACATCCCTGACCACGTACACCAGCCAGGCGAGCCCCGCAACTGAGGCTCCCCCGGGTGTCTCTGCCGCGACTCGGCCTGGCGAGGGTCCGAGGCACCTCAATGGAGCCGACGCTGCGCGACGGCCAACTAATCGTCATCAGGTATGCCGTTCGCGCCCGGCCCGGCACGCTCGTCATCGTTGCTCTGCCGCCCGATGGCAACGGAAACGCCCGACCCCAGGCCGTCAAGCGCCTCATTCACTACGAAGCCGACGGCCGGGCGTGGATCGAGTCAGACAATCAGCAGGCGGTCGGCCGGGTCGATTCGTGGACCATCGGCGCAGTGCACCTGTCCACCATCGTCGCCGTGGCTCTGAAGCCTAGACGGCGTCGGCGGGGCTCAGCGCGCTAACAACGCTCGAAAGCAGGTGATCAACGTCCTGCGCCATCCGCTCATAGGCCGCGGCGTCTTGACGGTAAGGGTCATCGAGGTCCAACGTCGCGGGTGGCACATCAACGAGCATCGGACGATGCGCGACGACGGCCGCTGAGACGGCCCGCACCGCTGCCGACAGATCGGCAACGTCGCGACCGATGAGCGGGAGAAAATGCTCAGCGAGGGCCACCTCGGCAAGTGTGGCCGTGCGTCGCAGAGCAACAGGGAGCATCTGGACCACCGCGGAGCGGTGTTCACGTGACGCGACAATGACCAGATCAGCGGCGGCAATGTCCGCAACGGTCAGCCGCCGGGCAAGGAAATCAGCTGCGGCCTGCCCCCGACGGGCCAGCTGTGCCGCCGACCCCGGGCTGATCGGCTCACCGACCAGACCGTGAGTCCCGGCGCTGCTGACCACGATCCGGCCCTGACCCCATACCCGATCGAGGTCGTGCTGCAAGAGGCGCTCAATATAGGGCGACCGGCAGATATTCCCCGTGCAGACAATAAGCACGTGAGCAGGAGTCATGGGATTCACGCCTTACCTTCGACGACGTCGCGCCAGGGCTCGAGCAAGACCAGCTTACCGGCTTCTGCCCATCGAGGTCCGATCGGTCTTAACGTGACCCTCCGAGACTCAAGAGCCTCAGGACTGAGCGTAATCTCCAGACGACTCTCTCCGAGAGCCTCGGCCAGGCCCACTCCCCACTCGACCACCGTGACCGCTTGGTCAAGATCAGTGTCGAGATCTACGTCGTCTAGCTCCGCGCTGCCCCCGAGGCGGTAGGCGTCAACGTGCACCAACTTCGGGCCACCCACCAGCGAAGGATGCACCCGGGCAATAACAAAGGTGGGCGAGGTGATCGGGCCACGGACCCCCAGCCCCTGCGCCAACCCTTGGGTAAGGGTGGTTTTACCGGCCCCCAAAGGGCCAGTCAGCACGACCAGATCGCCAGCGGCCAACAAACACCCAAGGGCGACACCAAAAGCGTGCGCGTCGCTAGGCGCTGTCAGCACCCCGTGCCACGGCGTCACTCCGGGGTCCCGAGGGTAAGGGCGAATTGACCGCGTCCTGGTCGCACGTCCACGCTTTTAAGCCTGACGCCACCCATCGATTTCGTCGGATCTTCGGTCGCTCGCGTCAGCAGGGCCAAGAGATGATCTGTGACCAACTCTGGGTGCTCGAGCATGATGTTGTGGCCGCCCCGCGTCACTAATACGTGCTCGGCTAACGGGAGTTGCTCCGCTAATGCCGCGCTGCGCTCCGGGGGCGTCAGCACGTCGCGGTCGCCGACAAGCACTAGCCCAGGAATATGCGCAAAGGCCCGAACCGCTTCGCCCTTGTCGTGGTCCTGCAACGTCGGCGCAAAGTCGGAAATGACTGAGAAGTCGGTTTTAAACATCATGCGTTGCGTCAGTTGGGCCGTCGAGCGCGAGACCTTCGACCCGAACGACGAGGCCGCAACCACCGAGTTCCCCATCCACGGCATCAGGTTCCAGGTTGATTCCATCCAGGCTTGGTACGGCGCTGCCGCGTCGGCCACCCCTGGGCCAAGGCTGTTCACAAACACCCCCGCCCTGGTGCCTAATCCCCAATTCACCCGGTCCATGTCGCCACCGCTGCTGCTGATGAACGCGACCGCCATCACTCGCTCGGCGACCACCTGTGGGTGTGAGGCAGCCAGCGCCATGACAGCCATGCCTCCCATGGAATGCCCGACGAGTGCCAGCGGGCCGCGCGGAGCGACCTGCTCCAGAACGCAGGCAAGGTCGCTGCCCAACTGGTCAATCGTGTAGTGATCGGAGTCCCCTTTGCCGGACTCGCCGTGGCCTCGGTGGTCCCACGTCACGACCCGATAGCCAGCCTCGACTAACGCCTCACACTGATACGTCCACGAACGGCGATCCAGCGAATACCCATGACATAGCACCACGAGCGGCTCAGTTTGCGCCTCCTTCGCCGCCTCCGAAGCACCTTCTACTCGAGCGTGCAGTCGCACCCCATCGTCAGCAGTGACGTCAAAGACAACCCCGGACCGCTCGCTCTCGCTCATCGCCTCACTACCTTACTGTTCACCGGCAGACGTCCCTGAAGCTCCGACGTAGATCCTAGGCAAACCAGGGCCGAAGCGAGTCACAATTTCGTAGTCAATGGTGCCGACCGCCACGGCCCACTCCTGGGCTGTCGGCTCGCCGTGGAGTCCCGCCCCAAAGAGGGTGATCTCGTCGCCGGCGCTGATCTGTAAGCCCGTGGCATCGACCACGAACTGATCCATGCAGACCCGGCCAGCAATCGGTGCTCGTTGACCGGCTATCTGCACCTCGATCGCATTTGAGGCGTGCCTCGGCAGTCCGTCGGAGTAGCCCACCGGCACGTCAACCAAGGTCGTTGGGCGCTTGGTGGTGAACGAATGCCCGTAGGAGACGCCTTGGCCCGCTGGCACCCGCTTCACCGTGGCTGCTCGCGCGGTAACACCCATCGCCGGGACGAGATCGAAGTGAGCGCTGTCACCGACGTCGGGCACCGGGGAGAGGCCAAACACGGCCAATCCGGGGCGCACCATGTCCCAAGCGGCGCCGGGATTGGTCAGGGTCGCCGCTGAGTTCGACATATGGCGCAGAAGTGAGCGCAGTCCTTCGCGTTCGGCCACCGTCACGGCGGCGGCGAAGGCTTCTTCTTGGGCCCGCACGGTCGGATGGTTGGGCGAGTCGGCATACGCGAAATGGGTGAACATGCCGGTGACCTGGACGGCCCCCTCGGCTTGGGCACGCGCCGCACAACGCACGAGGTCCGCCCAGTCGTCGCTGGCGGTGTAGGCACCGTTGCGTCCCAGGCCCGTGTCGGCCTTGAGTTGGATGCGTGCGGTCACGCCTAGTGTTTGGGCCGCAGCCTGCACTTCTTCGACGGCCCAGGGGGCAGAGACCCCGATCTCGATGTCGGCGGCGATGGCGCGGCCAAAATCAGCCCCACGGGTATGCAGCCAAGTCAGCAGCGGCGCGCGGACTCCCTCCTCACGCAGCGCGAGCGCTTCACCGAGTTGGGCGGTCCCGAGCCAGTCGGCACCGCCTCGCAGCGCCGCTTCGGCACTCGGCACCAAACCGTGCCCGTAGGCATCGGCCTTGACCACGGCCATCATCGCTGCTGAGCCGGCCAATTCCTTTAAGACCCCGACGTTGTGCTCGATGGCGCCGAGGTTGATGGTGGCCCACGCGGGGTGGATGCTCGGGTCAAAGACGGCCTTGTGGTTGCTCATGACACGGACCCCATTGACGGAATGCCCGTGGCTAAGTGGTGGGGCGTGGCGACAACGGCAGCCAGTTGGGTCATGAGTGATGACGGGTCAGCCGGTGGTGCGGAGTCGTTGCCCTGCGGAACATCGAGTCGATCCGCGATGCGCTGCGCAATCTCTTGAGTGCTCCCGCCCATCTCGGCTCCAGCCATCGCAGGCATCTCACCGAGCACGCTGACCGTGGCGGCTTCGATGGCCGCTGCGGCCCCCGCCTCACCGAGCGATGCCAAGCCCAACGCAAGTGACAACACTGCACCAGCCGGGTTGGCCCACCCGCGACCGGCGATGTCGGGCGCCGATCCGTGGATCGGTTCAAACATCGACGTGCCCCGGCCGTCAAGGTTGAGGTTGCCGCTGGCGGCCACGCCAAGGCCACCCTGCAGCACCGCGCCCAGGTCGGTGACGATGTCGCCGAACAGGTTGTCGGTCACCACGACGTCGAAGCGGTCGGGACTCACCGGCAGGTGCATACACATCGCGTCGACGTGCACGTAGTCCGTTTCGACCTCGGGGTAACGCGCGGACACCTCATCCATCACGGCCAACCACAACGCGCCGGACTGCACGAGCACGTTCGTCTTGTGACACAACGTCACCTTCTTGTTGCGCTGCATCGCTAGTTTGAAGGCAAATTCGACGGCCCGCTCACACGCAAACCACGTGGTGATCGAGTCTTGCGTCGCGACCGCCGCGGGAGTGCCACGGTGCACCATGCTGCCCATGCCGGCATACGCCCCCTCGGTGTTCTCCCGGACGACCACCAGATCGCAGCGCTCGGGGGTGAGCCCGGCGATGGGGCTCTCGACCCCAGGGTAGAGACGGACAGGACGCAGGTTGATGGCTTGGGACATAGCCGCCCGCAAGGCCAAGATGATGCCTCGCTCGAGCACACCCGGGGTGACCTTCGGGCTGCCGATGGCACCGAATACGATGGCGTCTTGGGCCCGCAGAGTCTTGATGTGCTCCTCGGTCAGCAACTCCCCCGTCGCCATGTAGTGATCGGCACCGAGCGGAACGGTGACCCGTTGGGTGTCGAAGCCGAACGCCGCTTGGGCGGCGTCCAAAACGGTCAATGCCCCCTGGTTGACCTCGGGCCCCACCCCGTCGCCAGGGATGATGGCAAGGCGGTGCATTCTGGGGGCGGTCGTGTCAGACATCGGTGAGCAGACTCCTGAGGTGGCGGCGAATCGGGCATGACGCACGGTGCGGATACAGTTTCGCTCACATCATGAGGGAAATACAGGAGAGGTCAATGGGCAGCACGCTGGCAGAGAAGTTATGGGACAGCCACTTGGTTCGACAGGCCGAAGGCGAGCCCGACCTGCTCTATATCGACCTTCATCTCGTCCACGAAGTCACGAGCCCTCAGGCCTTTGAGGGTCTGCGCACTGCCGGCCGCCCGGTGCGTCGCCCAGACCTCACCTTGGCCACTGAAGACCACAACGTCCCCACCACCTTGGGTCCCGTCACCGACCTGACGTCGCGCACCCAATTGGAAGCCCTCGGCACCAACTGTGCCGAGTTCGGCATCGTGCACCACACTCGCGGAACCTTGGGCCAAGGCATCGTGCACGTCATCGGCCCGGAGCTCGGGTTAACCCAACCGGGTATGACGATCGTCTGCGGCGACTCGCATACCTCCACCCACGGCGCGTTCGGTGCGTTGGCCTTCGGCATCGGCACCAGTGAAGTCGAGCACGTGTTGGCCACCCAGACGCTGCCGCTTAAGCCCTTCAAGACCATGGCCATCACCGTCAACGGCGCACTGTCTCAGGGCGTGTCCCCCAAAGACATCATCTTGGCGGTGATCAACCGCATCGGCACCGGCGGAGGTCAGGGATACGTCCTGGAATACCGCGGTAGCGCGATCGAAGCGCTGTCGATGGAAGGCCGCCTGACGATCTGCAACATGTCGATCGAGGCTGGTGCCCGAGCTGGGATAGTGGCCCCGGACGAGACCACCTTCGAGTACGTCAAGGGTCGCGTGCACGCCCCCACTGGCGCCGACTGGGACGCTGCCGTGGCCGCGTGGCGCGAGCTGCGGACCGACGACGAAGCCGTGTTTGACGCGGAGATCATCCTCGACGCCAGCACGTTAACGCCCTACGTGACGTGGGGCACCAACCCCGGCCAGTCCGTGCAATTAGGCGACGTCGTGCCCGACCCTGCCGACATCGGAGACGAAGACGCCAAGGACGCTGCCGAGCGCGCGCTGACCTACATGGACCTCGAGCCCGGCACCGCCATGCGCGACATCGGTGTCGACGTGGTCTTCCTCGGTTCCTGCACCAACGGGCGGATCGAGGATTTACGCATTGCGGCCGACATCCTTCGTGGCCGCACCATCGCCCCCACCGTGCAGATGCTCGTCGTGCCCGGCTCGCACGCCGTGCGCCTGCAGGCCGAGGCTGAGGGATTGGGTCAGGTCTTCATCGACGCTGGCGCCGAATGGCGACTCGCTGGCTGCTCCATGTGCCTGGGCATGAACCCCGACCAGATGGCCCCGCACCAACGCTGCGCGTCCACGTCCAACCGCAACTTCGAGGGCCGTCAGGGCGCCAAGTCGCGCACTCACCTGGTCTCTCCGGCGGTTGCCGCCGCGACCGCAGTGCGCGGAACTCTCGGATCTCCGGGCGACCTGTCGCCTCTCGCCGACCTGCAGGAGGTCAACTGATGGATGCCTTCACCACCCATACCGGGGTCGGCGTGCCGCTGCGTCGCAGCAACGTCGACACCGATCAGATCATCCCCGCGCAGTTCCTGAAGCGGGTCGCTCGCACCGGTTTCGAGGACGGGCTCTTCGCCCGCTGGCGTGAGGATGATTCGTTCATCCTGAACCAGCCGGTGTATGCCGGATCGTCCGTCCTCGTCGCGGGGCCCGACTTCGGCACGGGCTCCTCGCGTGAGCACGCCGTGTGGGCGCTGATGCAGTACGGCTTCCGGGTGATCATCTCGTCGCGCTTCGGCGACATCTTCGCCGGGAACTCCGGCAAAGAAGGACTGCTGTGTGCCCAGACCGCTCAAGATGACGTCGAGTTGATCTGGAAGTACCTAGAGAACGAGCCCGGCGGTCAGGTCACCGTCGATTTAGAGAATCGCCGCATCGTGGCTGGGCACGTCGTGGCACGGTTCGCCGTCGACGACTATGTGGCATGGCGATTGGCCAACGGCTTTGACGATATCTCGTTGACCCTGCGCCACGCGGATGCGATCAGTGCGTTCGAGGCGGGCCGACCGGCATACAAGCCTGTTGTCTCTTCTGCTGTCTAACAATGTGCGTTAGTCTCGGGTCTGATGACACGCTTGCTTCTCCTCAGCTGCCGCAGCGAGACCTCCTAGGTCCGGCACTCGCTGCGGAGTTTGCTGCGCCTCGGACGCCAAACACCCCCAGTGAGGAAGCCCCATCGTGACCGTCAAGACCAACCCCCAGCAGCCCAGCGGCATGCCGTTCACCCGCTACACGCCGTTTGCCCCTATTGATCTGCCCAGCCGCACCTGGCCCGCGAAGTCCATGACGAAGGCGCCTCGCTGGTGCGCCGTGGACTTGCGCGATGGCAACCAGGCCCTCATCGACCCGATGACTCCCGAGCGCAAAAAGCGGATGTTCGAGCTGTTGGTCAAGATGGGCTACAAGGAGATCGAGGTCGGCTTCCCCTCAGCAAGCCAGACCGACTTCGACTTCGTCCGGATGCTGATCGAAGAAGACCTCATCCCCGACGATGTCGTTATCCAGGTGCTGACCCAGGCCCGTGAGCACCTGATCGAGCGGACCTATGAGTCCATCGAGGGCGCCAAGGCGGTCATCGTGCACCTGTACAACTCGACCTCCACGCTGCAGCGCAAGGTCGTTTTCAACACCGACATGGACGGCATCGTCGACATCGCGGTCACCGGAGCGCGGTTCTGCAAGAAGTACGAAGAGCAGATGCGCGGCGACACCGAGGTGTTCTACGAGTACTCACCCGAGTCCTACACCGGCACCGAGCTGGAGTTCGCGGTGCGGGTCTGCAACAAGGTGATGGAGGTTTTGGAGCCCACTGCCGAGCGGCCGCTGATCATCAATCTGCCCGCCACGGTCGAGATGGCGACCCCCAACGTGTATGCCGATTCGATCGAGTGGATGAGCAACCATCTACACCACCGTGAGCACGTGGTGTTGTCGCTGCACCCCCACAACGACCGCGGCTGCGCGGTGGCGGCCGCCGAACTGGGCTACCTCGCTGGGGCGGACCGCATCGAGGGTTGCCTCTTCGGCAACGGCGAGCGCACCGGAAACGTGTGCCTGGTGACGCTGGGGATGAACCTGTTCTCCCAAGGCATCGACCCGCAGATCGACTTCTCCGACATCGACGAGATCCGCCGCACCGTGGAGCACTGCAACCAGATGGCCGTCGCTGAGCGCCACCCCTACGGGGGCGACCTGGTGTTTACCGCCTTCTCTGGCTCGCACCAAGATGCGATTAAAAAGGGGCTCGACGCGTTGCAGGTCGGGGCCGATGCGGCGTCAACCCCCATCGACGAGTTCGCCTGGGCCGTGCCGTACCTGCCGATCGACCCCAGGGATGTGGGCCGATCGTACGAGGCCGTGATCAGGGTCAACAGCCAGTCGGGCAAGGGCGGCGTGGCCTACATCATGCGCACCGAGCACCACCTGGACCTGCCGCGCCGGTTGCAGATCGAATTCAGCCGTGTGGTTCAGCGCTACACCGAGAACTCGGGCGGCGAGATGTCTGCGGCAGCCATTTGGGCGGCGTTCGAAAACGAGTACATCGTCCCAACCGCACCGGTGCTGCTGCGCAAGGTCGACACCCGCACCGCCGAGAATGGCAAAGACGTCATCTCCGCGACCGTTGTTGCCGCTGGCGTGGAGCAGGTCATCGAGGGCATCGGCAACGGCCCCATCAATGCCTTTGTGGCAGCCCTGTCCACGATCGGCCACGACGTGCGGGTGTTGGACTATGCCGAGCATGCCCTGTCGTCGGGCGACGATGCGGTTGCTGCGGCATACGTCGAGTGCGCGATTGATGGTGAGGTCCGTTGGGGTGTTGGCATTGATGCCAACATCGTCACGGCTTCGTTGCGCGGCATCACCAGCGCCCTGAACCGTGGCCGCTGAACTAGGTTAGAGCCGCGAGAGTGCGCTGAGGCCGGTGGTGAACCCGGTGAATATCGAGGTCCAAGACTGGTTGTTGGCCGACAGGGAGACTTCCAGCATCACAGCCCTTGGCTAGGGTTGGCCGCCGCCCGACCTCAAGCGTTTGGCCTTGCCACCACCGAGCCGTGCAACTAAGTCGCTACGCTTGACCCCCACGGGCCTGACCCGGGTCTTCGACCTGGATCTCCGCGCCAGTTGCGGCTTGGGGCGCGCTCTCGTCAGTTGCGCTGCAGCAGGCGAGCCACGGTTTTGGGTATGCGGTGAGCCACCTTCAGCGCACGGATTGGACCGCCGGGATTGGTCTCACTGGCGGCGATCCCGTGCACCAGCGCCGCCAGTGAGCCAGCGTCACGCGGTGAGAGACCTGCGGCCAGCAGGGTGCCGCAGAGGCCTGCCAATACGTCTCCAGCCCCCGCTGTCGCCAGCCACGGCGGCGCACTCGAGGACACCCTGACCGGCACGTCTGGGCCAGGTTCGGCGATCACCGTCGTCGCGCCTTTGAGCAACACGGTGGCGCTCGTCTCGTGTGCGGCTGCCTGCGCCCACGCCACCGGATCGGCTTCGACTTGCGCTCGGGTGACCTCTTGATGACCAGGCCACGAACTCAGCAGCTGCGCCAACTCCCCCGCATGCGGGGTCAGCAGTGTCGGCGCAGCCCGTGGGTAGTCGAAGAGGGCCAAGGCGCCAGCGTCGATCACGCACGGATCATCAGACTCGATGGCCGCACTGATGCGATCAAGCTGCTCACGACCATCCACGTCGGATGCCTCGGGGTCAACGCCTGGCCCCAGCACCCACGCCTGGACGCGCCCCTGGGCCGGGACAACCTCGGGCGCCGCCTGAACAACGAACTGGGTCGCGGCTTCTGGCCCCACGTAGCGAACCATCCCCGCACCCGACTCGACTGCCGCGCTGGTTGCCAGAATCGCCGCACCTGGGAACAGTGCGCTCCCAGCGACGATCCCCACGACACCGCGCGAGTATTTGTGGTCGCGGCCAGTCGGAACAGGCCACAACTCGGCTGCATCGTCGTGCTCCATGAGCTCGACCGCTGGGTCCATCTTCAACGACAGGCCGATGTCGATGATGGTCAGCACTCCAACGGCCGGCTCAGTGTTGGGCAGCACGTGCACCGGCTTGGGTGCCCCGAAAGTGACCGTCTCGTCCGCAAACACCGCCCCGGCTCCGATGCGGTGGCCACTGGGATCAACACCGCTGGGCATATCGACCGCGACGACATAACTGTCGTCGGCGATCAACTCCACGAGCGCGGCCATGCCGCCGGTGAGTCCCGCGCGGCCACCGATCCCGATGAGCGCGTCGATCACGATAGGCGCGCCAGCCATGACGGCCACGACGTCGTCCGGGACCACAGGGTTGGAGCGTTCGACTCCCAACAGCGGAAGGTGCGCAGCCTCGACCGCCTTGCGGCCGTCGGGGTGCAGTTCCTCCCCCACGTGCACGACGTGGACCCGATGGTCACCAGCCAGGTCCGCGGCCGCAAACAGGCCGTCCCCACCGTTGTTTCCCGGGCCAACTAACACCACCACCGAGGTGGCTCCTAACTGCGCGCCCCGCGCCCGTACGACATCGGCCAAACCCCGAGCCGCCCGGAGCATCAACTCGCCCTCGTGCAGTGTCTGGATCAAGGCGGCCTCAGCGGCGCGGATGTCCGCGATGGCGTACGCGCGAATCATGCCGGCCCCCCTGACCGTGCACCATCGCGCGACCCACGTTCAGCGCACAGACCCTTGACCAGCACGTAGCGGACCATCACGGACCTACCCTTCGGCGATAACGACAGCCGAGGCGATCCCGGCGTCGTGGGACAGCGAGACGTGCAACGAGGTAATGCCCAACGCGTCGGCGCGGGCCTCGACCGTGCCGCTTATCTTTAATTCCGGTCGGCCGTTATCGTGCCGCACCACGGTGGCGTGCGCCCACTGGAGCCCCACGGGAGCACCAAGAGCCTTCGCTAATGCCTCTTTGGCAGCAAACCGTGCGGCGAGCGAAGCCAAACGCAATTCGCGCTCGGACTCGGTGAACAGCCGCTCCATCAACCGTGGGGTGCGCTCGAGTCGCTGCCCAAAGCGGGCGATGTCGACCACGTCGATCCCCACTCCGATGATCATGGGTGTAACCGGCTCACTCGACCGTGACTGACTTCGCGAGGTTGCGCGGCTGGTCAACGTCCAGGCCCTTAGCGGTCGAGAGATACAGCGCGAAGACCTGCAGCGGCACCACCGTCAGCAGCGGGGCCAGCAGGGCCGGCGACTTCGGCACGCGGATGACCTCGTCGGCAAACGGCACAACGTCCTCGTCGCCCTCTTCGGCAATGACCAGGGTTCGTGCACCGCGAGCGCGGATCTCTTGGATGTTCGAGACGACCTTGCCGTGCAGCCCGTGCTCAGCGTCGGGTGAGGGCACCACGATGAAGACCGGCTGACCGGGCTCGATCAGGGCAATCGGGCCGTGCTTAAGTTCACCCGCAGCGAAGCCCTCAGCGTGGATGTAGGCCAGTTCCTTGAGCTTCAGGGCCCCTTCCATTGCGACCGGGTAGCCGACGTGGCGGCCCAAGAAGAGCACAGCGCGGCTGTCGGCCATGAAGTGGGCAATTTCGCGGACGCGATCCATACTGTCGAGCACGGTCTGGATCTTGTCCGGAATCTCGTGCAGATCGCGCATCACATCAGCGGCGGCTTTGCCGTATGACTCTCCACGCAACTGCGTGAGGTAAAGACCTAAGACGTAGCTCGCGGTGATTTGCGCCAAGAACGCCTTGGTGGACGCCACCGCGATCTCGGGGCCAGCGTGGGTGTAGAGCACCGCGTCGGACTCGCGCGGGATTGTCGAGCCATGGGTGTTGCAAATAGACACCGTTTTGGCCCCGAGCTTGATCGCGTGACGCACGGCCATCAACGTGTCCATGGTTTCACCGGACTGAGAGATCGAAACTACGAGGGTGCGCTCGTCGATGACGGGGTCGCGGTACCTAAATTCGTGAGCTAGCTCGACCTCCACGGGGATTCGGGTCCACCGCTCGATGGCGTACTTGGCGACCATTCCGGCATACGCCGCGGTGCCGCACGCCACCATCACAATCTTGTTGACCTGCGCCAACTCTTCTTCGGAGATGCTGACCTCATCGAGCACCAGCTTGCCGTTCTCGTCCGTGCGACCGAACAGCGTGTCCCGAACAGCCTTGGGCTGGTCGTGGATCTCCTTCTCCATGAAGGTGTCATAGCCACCTTTTTCGGCCGCTGCGGCGTCCCACGTCACCTCGTAGGCCTTCCCATCACTGGGCGTGCCGTCGAAGTTGATGACGGCGTGGTCGTCAGCGGTGATGGTGACGATCTGGTCTTGGCCCAGCTCGAGCGCCTGGCGGGTGTGACCGATGAACGCAGCAACGTCGGAGCCAAGGAAGTTCTCACCGTCACCGAGGCCCACGACTAGCGGCGAGTTGCGGCGAGCCGCGACGATCGTGTCGGGCGAATCTGCGTGAACCGCGAGCAGGGTGAATGCTCCGTTGAGCTCGTTGACGACCGAGCGCATGGCTTCGGTCAGGTCGCCCAGCACGTCGTAGGCGCGAGCGAGCAGGTGCGCGACGACCTCGGTGTCGGTCTCTGAAGTGAACTCGACTCCATCCGCAACCAAGGTGGTGCGCAAGCCGTGAAAGTTCTCGATGATGCCGTTGTGGACCAGGGCAAGCTTGCCGTCGGATCCGCCACGCTGCGGGTGCGCGTTAGCGTCCGTCGGCCCGCCGTGGGTGGCCCAGCGGGTATGTCCGATGCCGGTGGCGGCCTCGGGCATATCCTGATCGGAAAGCGCCGACTTGAGATTGGCCAACTTGCCTGCGCGTTTGCGGACGAGGACTTGACCGTCAGCGACCAGCGCGACCCCAGCCGAGTCGTAGCCGCGGTATTCCATCCGCCCCAGCCCCTCCATCACCACGCTCAGGGCTTTTTCACTTGCGACAGGTCCGACGTAGCCAACGATTCCACACATCCCGCCACCCTAATCTGTCGAGGAGGGCTGATTGGGCACCACGACGACGATGCGCTGCGGCACAATGACCGGATGTCGACGACGCCCCAGGCCCTGCCCTCGCCGTATGTCGAGTTGGACCGAGCCGCGTGGGCGCGGCTTCGTGAGCACTACCCGATGGAACTCACCGCGGCGGATGTCGCACGCCTGGAGGGTTTGGAGGACCGTCTCGACCTGAATGAGATCGAGCAGGTCTATCTGCCTCTGTCGCGTCTTCTCGCCTTCTATGACCAGGCAACCACCGACCTACATCACGTCACGACCGACTTCCTCGGCGAGAGCAAGGCAAGAACGCCGTTTGTCATCGGGGTCGCTGGGTCGGTGGCCGTTGGCAAGTCCACCACCGCGCGCATCCTCAAAGAGTTGATTTCGCGATGGGACTCTAACCCGTCCGTTGAGCTCGTCACCACCGACGGATTCCTGTTTCCCAATTCGGTGTTAACCGAACGGAATCTGATGACCCGAAAGGGCTTCCCCGAGGCCTACGACCAGCGCGCACTGTTGCGGTTTGTCGCCGAGGTTAAAGCGGGCAAGGCCGAGGTGCCCGCGCCGGTCTACTCACACCTGACCTACGACATCGTCGCGGATGAGCACATCGTGGTGCGCCGCCCCGACGTGCTCATCGTCGAGGGCCTCAACGTGTTGCAACGCCCGCGCCCAGAGGTTGCGGGCCGCACCGGCATGGCCGTCAGCGACTTCTTCGATTTCTCGGTGTATGTCGATGCTCACGTCGACGACATCAAAGAATGGTTCACGCGGCGTTTCCTTCGCCTGCGAGAGACGGCGTTCGCGCAGCCGGAGTCGCACTTCCACCGGTACGCCAGCCTGTCCGACGATGCTGCTCGCGACTTGGCCGACAACATCTGGGAAGCCATCAATGCGCCGAACCTGCGCCAGAACATTTTGCCGACGCGCAGTTTGGCCACGCTCGTGCTCTCCAAGGGCGAGGATCACTCGGTCCGCCGGGTCCGATTACGCAGACTGTGACGCAACACCGCGCCGCCCTCTTGCGTCTGCGTCACGCTGAGGTAGAACTGAGGTATGACGTCTGCCCCAGCTGAAGATCGGCATCCGCGAGCGACCCGCACCGAACGGGACTCAATGGGTGACGTCGAGGTGCCCCAAAACGCCCTGTACGGCGCGCAGACCGCGCGCGCTGTCGTCAACTTCGGAATCTCAGGGCAGCGCGTGCCGATCGACATCATCCACGCCCTGGCCCGGCTAAAACGGGCGGCGGCGCACGCCAACGCAGACCTCGGCGTCATCGAGCGTGATGTTGCCGAGGCGATCGAGAGCGCAGCGACCGAAGTCATGAGCGGCGAGCACGATCAGCACTTTCCCGTTGACGTCTACCAAACCGGCTCCGGCACCTCCACCAACATGAACGTCAACGAAGTGCTCGCACGGCTCGCCTCAAGCACCTCGGGCGTGACCGTGCACCCCAACGACCACGTCAACGCCGGCCAATCGAGCAATGACACCTTCCCGACCGCCCTGCGCGTGGTGGCCGCACAGTTGGCGCAGGACACGCTCGACCCGGCGCTGGAGCGTCTGCACGAGGCCTTGAGCGCCAAGGCCGCCGAGTATGCCGACGTCGTCAAGGCGGGCCGTACCCACCTGATGGACGCAGTGCCGGTCACCCTCGGTCAAGAGTTCGCCGGTTACGCGCGGCAGATCGAGTTGGCTCGCGTTCGCCTGAACACCGCTGCTGAGCAGGTGTGTGAGCTGCCGCTGGGTGGCACCGCGGCAGGGACAGGACTCAACGCCCATCCGGAGTTCGCACCCCGAGTGATTGCCATCGTGGCGAAGGAGACCGGTCTGCCGCTGCGCGAGGCCGCTAACCATTTCGAGGTGCAGTCCGCGCAAGACGCCTTGGTGCACGTCTCTAGTGCCGCGAAGGTCCTGGCGGTGTCGCTAACCAAGATCTGCAATGACCTGCGGTGGATGGGTTCTGGACCCCGCACCGGCCTTGGCGAAATCCGACTGCCCGATCTGCAGCCCGGCTCCAGCATCATGCCGGGCAAGGTCAACCCGGTGGTCTGCGAGGCGACTTTGATGGTGTGCGCTCGGGTGATGGGCAATGACACCACCATGACGGTCGCCGGGGCCTCCGGCGTGTTCGAACTCAACGTGATGCTGCCGGTCATGGGATCCTGCACCGTGGAATCGCTCACGCTGTTGGCCAACACGTCAAGGGCCCTAGCGGACTCGGTCATCGACGGGATTGAAGCCAACGTGGAGCACTGCCTTGAACTGGCGCTGAGTTCATCCTCGATCGTGACGCCCCTGAACTCATACATCGGGTATGACGCGGCGGCGGCCGTGGCCAAGCAGTCCTTGGCCGAGCGTACGACCATCCGCGAGGTCGTGATCGCTCGCGGCCACATCGAGGCTGGCGACCTCACCGAAGAGGAGCTGGATCAGGCCCTCGACGTGCTGGCGATGACTCGGCCTCACAAATCGGCGTAGCGGGCGCGAGCAAAGCTGTAGATGCCGTAGGCCAGGAACCCGAACGCCACGATGACCAGCAAGGTGGTGCCGACGGGGCTTGCAGAGGCCGTCTGGATGGCTCCATCAAGTCCGGTCGCTTCCTCGGGATCGGCAGTCCACGCCGCCCAACCAAAGAGCGCCGCCACCATCAGTAGGGAGCCTCCCTTGGCGGAATACCCGACGACACCGACGAACGTAACCGCTCTGCCGAGATGGCCATCGGCGTTGTCTTCGAGGTCGCTTAAGAATTGCCTAGTCAGCCCCTTCCACAGGTGGTAGCCGCCCACCACGGCAACCGCGACAGCCACTAGCCCCACCAAGGCGCGTCCGAACGGGACGCTCATCAAGGCGGAGGTGAAGTCCGCGGTGCTTTGCCCGCTATCGGTGCCGCTGCCGGACACGAATCGCCACGCTGTCCACGCTAATCCTGCGTACACCGCGGCCTTCGCGCCGTCCTTCAGGCGGTCAGCGATCGAGACCGTTTCGCTGCCGGGCCGGTAGCCCGTCACGGCGTCGAGCGCCTGCCAGATCGCTAGGCCGGCGTAACCCAGGAAAACGACCCACAAGAGCACCAACCCGAGCGGCGCCTGAGCGAGCGTTTGGAGAGCCCCAGACGGTTCAGCCTCACCGCTGCCACCGAGGAAGATGCGAGACACGATCCCCGCGATCAACAGATGCAGGAGCCCATTGACCGCATACCCCGCGCGAGCGAACGCCTCGAGAACGGAGTGATTGCTGGCTGTGGAGGCAACTTCTTTGAGGGTATGACGCATAGCGCTAGTGTCCCCGACGAAGAACGGCCCGGCACCTGGCCGGGCCGTTCCAGGGACGATTGAACCAGTGTTACCTCACACTCAGTACCAGTTGTTGGCCTTGCTGTGCGCCCAGGCGCCACAGGGGCTGCCGTAACGGCCGTCGATATAGCCCAATCCCCACTTGATTTGGGTGGCCGGGTTGGTTCGCCAATCCGAGCCAGCCGAAGCCATCTTGGAGCCGGGCAGGGCCTGAGGTATGCCGTACGCGCCGGACGAGGGGTTCGCGATAGAAGAGTTCCAGCCGCTTTCCTTGGTCCACAACGAGTCGAGGCAACCGAACTGGTCGCCGCCCCAACCGTAGTTGCTGAGCATCGAACGGGCGATGGACTTGGGGCTTCCTGAGGGCGCGGGTGCTGCTGCCGGCTCGGGTGCTGCTGCCGGCTCGGGTGCTGCTGCCGGCTCGGGTGCTGCTGCCGGCTCGGGTGCTGCTGCCGGCTCGGGTGCTGCTGCCGGCTCGGGGGTGTTTTGCGACGAGGATTCACTGCTCCCAGAGGAGCCCGACGATGAAGACGACTCGCCGCTATCGCGCTCCTGCGAGCGTGAGGCAGACCCACCACTGTCAGTCTCACGGTCTGCGCGTGCCTGCACCTCAGCTTTGGCCTGGGCTTCGGCTTCTTCTTGAGCCTCGGCCTGCGCCTTCGCCTCGGCCTGCGCCTGCGCCTTTGCTTGCGCCTCCGCCTCCGCCTCCGCCTCGGCCTTCTTCTCAGCCTTCTTCTCAGCCTCGAGTTTTTCGCTCTCCGCTGCCATCACCGTGCCGCTAGCTTTGCCCTCTTGGAGCGAGGACTGGACCGAGGAGACACCGACCATGAGGTCGTCGACCATCTCCGAGGTCTGTGCCACATCGGCCAGCGGAGACTCGTCCTGCACAGCCCTGACTGCCGAGTCGGCGATGAGTGGGACCGAGTTGTCGAGGTTAGCCTGCAGTTGATCGGCGGCCGAGCCCTGCGGGTCGTAGGCGGCAAAGCCAGCAAGCGCCACAGAGCCTGCAGCAATGGCGGCCGTCACGAGGGTTGCCGGGTGCTTAGCCACCCGTGCGCTGGGGTGGCGACCAGACTCTGCCCGATCAAAGGTAACGGTGTCGGCTTGACCTGAGGAGCCGTGTTGCGCCGAAGCGGCGTCTGAGTCGCTGAAAACGTTGTCGGTAGGTGCGCTGACCATCGTGACCTCCAGGTTGAAGCAGTGTGGGCAAATGTGCTCGCGGACCGTGTCAACGCGCGCGTTACCATTTTGTGACCAAGTGCTCCCACGGTGCCACCCTGACCGCACCTGTGGCAAGCCTGCGACGGTGATCGTGAACAAGGTCACACCACCCTTCCCGCGCCAAGGCCCGGGCTATGAGCCGTAGCGCCGCTCACGCTCGGCATAGGCGCGCAGCGCACGCAGAAAATCCACCTTGCGAAAGTCGGGCCAGAAAGCTTCGCAGAAGTAGAACTCGCTGTGCGCGCTTTGCCAGAGCAGGAAGCCGCCGAGTCGCTGCTCACCACTGGTCCGAATCACGAGGTCGGGGTCGGGTTGACCCTTGGTGTAGAGGTGTTCAGCGATGTGGTCGATCTCAAGCGTGGCCGCTAGGTCTTTCAAAGAGGTCCCTAGGCGGGCGTGCTCGTTCAACAAGGACCGCACAGCGTCGGCGATCTCTTGGCGACCGCCGTAGCCAATTGCCACGTTGACCAGCATCCCCGAAAGGTCTGCCGTGGCGACCGCAGCCGTATCGAGCTCGGCTCGTGTCTCTTGGGGCAACAGATGACGCGCGCCAACGACGTGAAGTCGCCAGCGCCCAGTGGCGGCCAAGTCCGAGACGACGTCGGAGATGATCTGGAGCAACGGCTCGAGCTCGGCCGGCTCACGATTGAGGTTGTCGGTCGATAGGAGCCACAGGGTGACCACCTCGACGCCCGACTCCTCGCACCAGCCCAGCAACGGTTTGATGTTGTCGGCGCCGGCCCTGTGCCCATCGGTGGTTGCGGCCCCCCGCATTTTGGCCCACCGCCGATTGCCGTCCAGCATGACGCCCACGTGTCTGGGGACCCCCGCCGAAGGCAACCTGTTAGTCAGTGACTTGTTGTAGGCCCGGTAGATGAGATCGCGCAGGGAGGCCATGGGGTCAACCTACTCGCCCAACCTCGGCGCCTGCGCAACCTACTGACGTGTCATCGCAGCGCGCAAAGGGACCCGAGAACCCCACACATGCCTCGCGGATCACGGCGATGATCAAAGCCTGTAAGACTCCTGATGGTTACTTACGCTCGCGTAGGTTAGCGTGCTGGCTATGACTCCTCGCCCCGACGACAGCGCCAGCGACTCGGGGGTCGCAGAGGCAGCACACGACCTCAAAGACGACGTCACTGCGGTCGCCAAGGAAGTAGCCGCGACCATCAAACCCAAACTTCGTGGCTGGTTGCACTTGGGTATGGCCCCTCTAGCACTGGCAGCCTCCATCGTGTTGATCGTGTTGGCCCCCACCGCGTTGGGGCGCATTTCCTCAGTAATTTTCGGGTTCTCGGCCGTCATGCTGTTTGCTACCTCGGCTACTTATCACCGCGGTCGTTGGGCCCCGGCCACGAGCAAGCTCTTAAAACGGCTAGACCACGCCAACATTTTCTTGATCATCGCCGGTAGCTACACCCCGTTGGCCCTCATGCTTTTGCCCCCCGACTCGGCCCGCACCCTTCTGATCCTCGTCTGGTCCGGTGCCATTGCCGGCATTCTCTTCAGAGTGTTTTGGGTGGGCGCACCCCGGTGGCTCTACACACCGGTTTACGTTGCCCTGGGATGGGTCTCCGTCTTCTACATTGTGCCGTTCTACGAGGCCGGCGGCGCCGCCGTGGTGACCCTAATAGCCACCGGTGGAATGCTGTACACCCTGGGTGCGGTCGTCTATGGATTGAAGCGCCCCAACCCCTCGCCGACGTGGTTCGGCTTCCACGAGATCTTTCACGCCTTCACCATTGCCGCCTTCACCACGCACTACATCGCGGTGTCGTTAGCGGTTTATGGCGCTATTCCGGGCTTGACCTAGCAGTTCCGTTCGCCGGTGGCTTGTCGTCGTTGGAGGCAGATTCTTCCAAGGCAGAGCGTTCGTCGGCGACACGCTGAGCCTCCTTCACACGCAACTCTTCTCGTTGCCGCATCCCGCGCAACCGATGGCTGAGGTCGCGCCCTAGGAACCAGACGACCAGCCCCATACCGAAGAGAACAAGAAACCCGCCTAGCCCGGCAGTGATTTCAACGCTGCTGACGTTCATGAGGCTTGATCCACCTCTTCGCCATCAGAGTGACCTTCACGCGCCAGCACATCGACCCGCACATCCTTATCCTCGTCCGTGGCCGCCTCGGTGATCGGCTGCTCCGGCTCGGGGGCGGGCGCGGTGTAGGCCGTCAACACCGTTCCATCAGCAGCCCGCTTCGGCATCGCAAGGCACAGGGCTTCGAGCTCGACAAGCTGCGGCAACCCCGCGAAGAGGTCGTTCTCCGGAAACTCGACGTCCACCAAAGAGGCCGCCAACTCGAAGTCTTCGGTGGGGTGCACCCGGCGTTGGATATCCATCGGAATGGCAAACCACATGCCGTCAGGGTCGACTTGGGTGGCGTGAGCCAACAGCGCAGCGTCGCGTGCCCCGAAGTGGTCAGCGCATGGGATGTGTGTATGGATCGCCCGCTCGGGGCGATCCCCCATGCGCTCAATCCATTCTGCGAACGGCGACTCCAGACCCTCGTTCAACATGGCCTGGTGCAAGTTGAACAGTCGCTCCGGCGAGAACATTGTGTAATACACCTTCTGCGGCTGCCAGGGCTGCCCTGCGTGCGGGTATGCCGACGGGTCACCTGCCGCCTGGAAGGCAGCCATGCTCACGGTGTGGGTCATCACGTGGTCCGGGTGAGGATATCCCCCGTTCTCGTCGTAAGTGGTGATGACGTGCGGGCGAAACTCTCGGATGACGCGCACCAAAGCCTCACAGGTCTCATTGATCGGCTCCAGCGCGAAACATCCTTGCGGCAGAGGAGGCAAAGGGTCACCCTCAGGCAGGCCAGAGTCCACAAACCCAAGCCAGGTGTGTTCAACGCCCAAAGCAGCCGCGGCCGCCGCCATTTCGTTACGGCGCACCTGCGCAACGTCGCGAATGATCTCCGGGACGTTGGCCAGTTTCGGGTTCAGGATGTCGCCTCGTTCGCCGCCGGTGCAGGACACCACCCGCACCCGCACTCCCTGCTGCACGTACTTCGCCGATGTTGCCGCTCCCTTGGACGACTCGTCGTCCGGGTGGGCATGGATAGCCATCAGCCTCAGGCCCTGATCCACCTGTGCTCCTCACATTGCCGTGCTGGATAATGATTTGCCATCCTCTCATCTGAGGTTGCCGTCCCACCCATCGGAGCATCGACACCCATGACCGCACTCAGCACGACACACCGAAGTACCCGCCGCTGGTGGGCTATCGGTGTCGTCGGAGTGGGGCTGATGACCGCCTTAGCAATCTGGTTCGGCATCGCCTCAGGAGCGGGCAAGGTCGAATGGGTCAACTCAGGGTTTGAAGTCGTCTCTGACTCCGAGGTCGACGTTAGATTCGATATCTTCCGCGATAGTTCCCGCGCTGTGGAGTGCGTCATTGAGGCCCAAGACGAAAGCCACTTCGTGGTGGGCCGGACGACCACGGTGGTGGCGCCGAGCGACGCGTCACCATCGCGTCAGATTGCTCCCGTGCAAACAGCAGGGCCCGCCGTGACCGGATATGTCGAACGCTGCGAGTACGTCGCTTCCACCCCCTGACCGCCGCCCCGCAAAAACCGTATGGGCCGCACTTCTCTGTCGTCGTTCGCCCTCATCGACGTCACTTGATAAAGTGGTCTTTTCGTCCGGGCAACCTGTTATGACCGATCCAAGGTCATCCGCCCGGACTTTGTGTGTTTCCAGACCAAGGAGTGAGCATCGTGACCGAGACCGCCACGTCTAGTTTTTTGACCCAAGAGGCTTTTGATCGCCTGCAGGCGGAGTTAAAAGACCTGTCTGGTCCTGGGCGCAGCGATATCGCCAAGCGCATCGAGGCCGCCCGTGAAGAAGGCGACCTTAAGGAGAACGGCGGCTATCACGCTGCCAAAGAAGAGCAGGGCAAGATGGAAGCTCGCATTCGTCAGTTGCAGCACTTGCTCGACAATTCGAGCGTCGGTGAAACCCCCACCGGAGAGGGCCCCATTCGTCCCGGCACCGTGGTGACCGTGGAGATGTTCGGTGGCACCGAGAAGTTCCTGATCGGCAGCCGCGAGATTACGCACGGCGGCGACTCCATTGATGTCTACAGCGAGCGCTCCCCGCTAGGGGCTGCCATCCTGGGACGGGTTGCCGGCGAGGGCGTCTCCTATGAGGCACCCAACGGCAAGTCGATCGACGTCAAGATCATTAGCGCCGAGGCCTACCGCCCCTGAGCTCCACCTACCGACCCTGATCCACGCTTAGCACCGTGGCTGCCAAGGCGGCCGCGGTGCTTGGTCGCTTCTGGGCTAGCAGCCCCACCGAGCACAGCAGGTACGGAACATCGACGGTGATGCGCGCATGCTCAGGGGTGTTCCATCCGCCTGCGTAGTCGTGCGTCACGCTAGCGAGCACAGCGGCGGAATCCTGCGGATCGGCATACCTCAGGACACCGCCCGAGCCGATAAGCGTGCCCACGTCCTTTAATTCACGAGGTGTGGCGCTGGGGTGGGCTGGTCGAGCGTGACGGCGGGTGGCGACCACCGCCGCCATCGTGGCCAGGCTCTGGTCCCAGGCGCGTTCCGCCCCCGTCTGCGCCACTTTTGCGGGGTCCAGGCCGACCTCCACCACCCAGGCTTTCAAATCGGCATCGTGGGCACCGGCTAAGTCTTCGCGCTGCGCCGCCTCAAGCACCGAAACCGCACTATGCCGCATACCCAAGTCGCCCTCGACGGTGCGTGCTGTCCACAACGTTCCGACGACATCCTTGGCTAGCGTTGCGTCTTCGCCCTGAGGCGCCACCGCCGAATACACGTCGGTGGTGGCGCCGCCGACGTCAATAACCATCAGGTCGTGCTCGCTGACCTGACGCAAAACCTGGACCCCATCGAGGATGGCGTCGGGTGTCGCCGCGCGCACTGACGCCGCGAATTCGGGCCCACTAGAGAGCCCCTTGCCGCCGATCACGTGGGCTAGGAAGGCGCTTCTGATCGCCGCACGGGCACTACCTGGCTCCAGCGTGCCAATCCGTGGCAGCACATTGCCGGCACGCTGCACCGCGATCCCGGCGGCCTCCAGGAGTCTGGCCGCTTCATCCTGAGCCTCGACGTTGCAGGCCACAACGACCGGCACCGACCATGGCGCACCCGACAAAGCCGAGGCGTTGCGGGTGGCCACCTCTGCGTTGCCACCGTCGGTGCCACCGACCAAGAGGATGAGGTCAGGCGTGGCCTCACGCAGCTCACGCAGGTCGTGGTCGTCCACCTCGCCCGCGGTGACGTGCACGACGCTCGCGCCTGCGCTGAGCGCGACGAGGCGACCGGCGATCGCACTGACCTCTCGCTCAAAACCGACGACGGCCAAGCGCAAACCCCCGCCAGCGCTGGAGCAGATCCAGACCCGGTCGCGGTCACCCAGATCCGGCACATCGGGCGTCCGGAAGGCAAGCACATCGCGCACCGCCACTACGCCGTCCCACACGTCGGTGGATGACGTGGTCGGGACGCTAGCCGAGTCCACCAAGGCGCCGGATGCTTCGCTGACCACAACGGCCTTAGTGAACGTCGATCCGACATCGAGACATAAGAGATTCAGCTGAAGATCCTCCAGAACGTGATGCCGAGCAGAGCTACGACGCCGACAAGCATCACGACCAAACCGGCCAGCACCCTACCCGTGGCCACCCGGACCTGCTCGCGGGCTTCCTCAACGCCAAAACCCTGCGCACTGCCCACATCTGTGGTGCCCGGCTCGGCTCCGAAGCCGCCACGCTGACGCGCGTCGTCCAAAATGACCCGCCGTTGTGTGCGAGCACCCATGAAAACCACGAAGCCGACAGCCACGAGAAGCGCCGGAGGCCCGAACCACACCAAGCCTTGGGTCAGCGACCACGATTGCTCATCGACCGGCGCAGTGAGCGTCGCGAAGGTGACGTTGTTCCAGATTGCGTGCATAGGAGCACGCTAACCCGCCCCGCGACCCCGGGCACAGGAATGCGACGCCGTGAGGTCGTGTTCTTTGCTGCATGGGCTTCTTCACACCAACTCCCCCGACCGGCCGAGACACAGCGCTTGTGGGCATCCCCACGCATCACGAGATTCTCCCTGGCCCCTTGCAGGGTCCGTGGCCTGGCGGTTCCGAGGTTCTCTACGTGGCCATGGGCTGCTTTTGGGGCGCCGAGCGGATGTACTGGTCCGTTCCTGGAGTGCTCAGCACCGCAGTGGGATACATGGGCGGAACGGTCTCTCACCCCACCTACCGCGAGGTATGCACGGGCCGCAGTGGGCACACCGAGGCGGCGCAGATTGTGTACGACCCCACGGTGGTTTCACCCCAGGAATTGCTCAAAATCTTCTGGGAGAACCACGACCCCACTACCGCGAACCGCCAGGGCAACGACGTGGGGACGCAGTATCGCTCCGCGATCTTTTGGACCACCACCGCGCAGGAAGACGCGGCGCAGCTGACCCGCGATGCCTTCCAAGAGGTGCTCACACAGCACCACCATGGCGCGATCAGCACTCAATTGGCTTCAGCTGACTCGGCTGGCGAGTTCTACTACGCCGAAGCCGAGCACCAGCAATACCTGCACAAGCACCCCGGCGGCTATTGCAACCATGGACCCAACGGCTTGACCTGCCCCGTTGGAATCGTTCGTCAGGACGAACGTCCCTCGCAGCAGTCGGTCGTTAATCCCGACCACCAGGACACGTCTTCTGCTTAGAAGTCAAATTCCATGATGTCAGCGGCGGCTGGGGCTTCGATATTCACGTCGGCGCCCCAGTTATCGAAACTGATGGTCGCTGCGCCACCGTCGATGCCGATAACCATTTTGGCCACGTGGTCGTCTTGGCCCACCCAGATGCCTGTGGTCACGCCCTCCGTCAGGTCTACGCCTGGAGGAGCGGTCTCACCGACTGCGTCCAATGCGGCTTGAGGGTCGAGCGTGATTTCGTAGTGATCGGTCGTCGCGCCGTTCACGTCCTCGGCACCGACAAAGGTGATCTGAGGGGCGCCGGTGTCCAACTGCTCCATCAACGAATCGAGATTCAGCGAGTTGGTGACGTTGGCCATACCGAACTCGCCGAGTTGGTCAGCGGGCACCTTAAAGAACTTGCCGACCGGAGTCAGCTCGGGAACGTTGATATAGGCGGTGCCGCCAATCAGGCGCACGTCCAGAGCCCCCATCGGAGGTACGTCGAGGCTCAGTTGAGCTGCCGGGTCTGCGCCATCGAGGTCAACGGAACCGTTTGCGGTCAGGTCCTCGGTCCCGTCCGCGAATTCCAGCGTGAAGTCGAAGGCCTTCAGCGCTTCTTCACCGGGGGCGTTCAGTCGCTGCGCCAGCTCTTCCGCGGACACACCTGCGCCAGTTTCGACCGGGGCCATCGTCGACTTCGCCGCGGAGTCCGATTCGACTGCCGGATCGGCCACGGCAGCGGTTTCCGTGACCTCGGCTTCACCGCCACATGCGCTGATGCTCCCCACGAGCACGACACTGGCCAATGCTGCCCCTGAGCGACTACGGATGGTTCGTGCCATGATGTGTTCCTGTCCTTGTGGTAGAACCCCAGACTGAGTCATCACCCTGGGAATTTGTTGATACGGAAACGTGCTGTGGTCTCATAGTTCGGTTCTGCCCAGACGTCTGCATACTTATCGAGGTTCCTTTGAACGGCAACATCACCTTTAAGCATGACAACACTGCCGTGCTGTCGATCACGTCCGTAGAGGCACCTGTGGTTATGACATCACAGGAGTTCGACCGGATCATCGGCGACTCCTACACCCGCAACGGTCTGCGCCCCGGAATGCTAGGTCAACTGGCGGGAATTAAGGAACGTCGCTGGTGGCCCGAGGGCACAAGTTTCGTTGATGGTGCCGTGGAGGCAGGGGCCAAAGCCATTGCCGAGTCGGGGGTTGACCCCGCGCGCATCGGCATGATGATCAACACCTCAGTGAGCCGCGAGCACTTGGAACCTTCCGTCGCCGTGGGCATTCACCACCAACTCGGTATGCCGTCTAGTTGCCTCAACTTTGACCTCGCCAA